>JAOZSV010000194.1 GCA_029939505.1 Thiotrichaceae bacterium
CCCCTCGACTCGAATGCTTTAGCTTTGGAAGTGTTTCCGGATGGACACTAAGTAAGTGCCATTACTCTTTATACTACTAAAGTATCTTGGAATTACTTCCGAACTTTAATATTATCAATCAGTTAGAGAAAATCTTTTGTTTAAATATGATGTACGTTATTGAAATAATAGCTATTTATGCTTTCAATTTTGCGTATTCGGATTCCGAAAAGATTTTCAGGAGAAATCCACTTTTTGAAACTCATCAACTCGGTGAGTTTTATCAAAAAAACTTTAAAAATCATTAAGTGGCATTTAAATCGGCGAAAATATTTTACTTAACTAATTGATAATTCACAGCAAACACTAAGTTCGCATAACATATTTTTAGACAGCTATACGCATAAATGTACGCAAAAGTTATTATGCGATCTTAGCGGTTTGTGTACTAGTGTTATGTGAATGAAGGGACAAGAAAGCCCCTTAATACGATGTATTTAAGCCTGATTGAGCCATTTTTCCTTGCATCTGATAAAGTAAAATGAGTATCTCTCTGCCATCAAGATAAAATTTTTCTTGCCTAACTAAACCCAATCGAAGATATTTGATCACTTCATGGAAACTGGTTGTGTCGTCATTAAAATAGTCTTCTCTAATAACCAAAAGCAAAAAACCGCTATTTTTTAAATATGAAACCAAGTTTACTAAAGCGGAAGGTTTAACATGGCCATAAGTAAAAACACCCATAGAAACGATCACATCAAACATGTCATTGTTAAAAAGAGGAGTGGGATTTTCTAAATCAAATTTATGGAGAGATTTATAAACTTGCTTATTATTCGCAACATATAGCGAATTTTGAGAAATATCAACACCAACAATATCACTATATCCAGCTTTTGATAATGCTTCTCCAATTAGCCCAGTTCCACAGCCCACATCAAAAATAGATGCCGTTTTATCAGGTAATACATTGTATAACAACTGACTTGCTTCTATACAACAATTACGATATGAACCTTTAAAATCAGAATCATAACTATAGGCCCAAGCATCATATTTATTTTATAAGCCCGGTTTGTCCGTAGTCTCATAAATCCATGCTAACCTATCCTGTACCTTTTCGCAAAGAAAAAAGGCCCACCCAAGTTCGGAAGCATCCATTGCTTCACACATTTGTTGGTATGAAAAACTGCGTTCTACAGACTTTTCTTTAACCATTTCACCGAGTAATTCATAACTCCTTTTTAAATGCGGGGTCAAATCCATGGATTGGTGTACCATAAATCCGATTTCAGACAGTTTTTTTACGTAATTTTCAAGACTAAACGTTTCTTTCATAAGCATCCGTTCAAAAACGTGTTTTTGAGCATCTTCACTTACTACAGGTTTAGGTTGAGTTAAATCATCAAATAAAAAAATTCCCCTATCCACTAAAACTCGATAAATTTCTTGCAATCCTATTTCTCTCTCATGGACATGATAAATTGTTGCTTGGCTCCACAGATGAGTAAAAAAATTATCTTCAAAGGGAAGTTTCGTTATACTGGCCTTTTGAAAGGAAATATTTAAGTCAGGGTGTATTAATGCTTGCTGTTGAGCATTTTCAATACGGACCCCACTTAGATCAATGCCCACAACCTGACAACCCGTTCTCTGGGCTAAGAAAATATCGGTATTACCATTACCACATCCTATGTCTAATACCTTAGATTGAGAAGTGATTCCACTGCAATCCAGCATATACTGGTTCCATCTTTTGCTGGCTTCAAGGAAATTTGTAGACTTTAAATTGTCAAAATATCCCCAATGTAAACTACCTTCTTTGTCCCAAAAACTTCTACAAAAGCTATCAACTTCATCGTATAAATTTTCAGTGGCTTTTTCAGTAAGTTTTAACATAATTATCTTTTCCAGACAATAAAGTTACTTTGATTATAAGATATTTGGAAGAACCAACTTTGACTCTTACCCAAAAGATGAGCGTAAACATTATTTTATCAGTAATCCCAAGCTTTATCAACTGTGCTTTCACTGGGTATAGTGCTCGACACCATACTTTACACAGGAAAAATGCACTTAAATATCTGATATAAAACTAAAAAAAGCTTCCATTGGTGTGTAAAGTATGCTGTCGTTCAGTATTATAGCGTTTTTCGGTATCTTCTCTAAATTCTGTGGAAAAAACCTGACAGGTTCGCTGCACGTTGACCCACACTTTTTGAGAAAATACGTTTTTCGTTTAGGTGAAATACAAAAAAGGGCAACCATAAAGGTGTGCAGCTTACAAGAGATGTATTTAGCTCAAAAGGGAAATGCTATAATTCAACATAGGCCTTTGTGTTCTTACAATACCTTTGCCAATGGTGAATGGTTTTCGAGGTTTTCGTTTTTTTTCAAAAAACGAAAACCTCGAAATGATGAATGGTGAATGATGAATGATGAATGATGAATTAAATCAATCGTTTAAATAGAAATTGCTGCACTTCACCATTCACCATTGGCGAAGGTATTACTCTTGCTCGACTATCAAGTTTTTTAAACGATAACGATAACTACAAGGATTATTTATAAGGAAGGATATATAATATTTTTAAAATCAAAGAGTTAAAAATACCGAGTGATTATCATTTCTTATAAATAATCCTTGTCGTTATAGTGCTTATAGTTATAGTGCTTGTCGTTAAGTACCGAAGCACAAGTTTGAGCACTTTTTGGAGTCCATTCGAGGTTTTAGTTTTTTTTTCAAAAAAACTAAAACCTCGAATCCTTTAGATTTGTTGGAGTCCAAACCTTTAGATTTGGACGTGACCACCGAGTGCCAAATCTGAAGGTTTGGACTCCATCATATCCGATAACTTGTGCTTCAGTACTTATGGTGTTTTGAATACTGGTAAAAAACTTGATAGTCGAGTCTTAAGAACCAATTTTCATTGGAAATGAAGCAAAACGCCCTGCCACAAATATCCACTTCTCTCGAAAATTATTTGAGTATAATGCATAAGCGTTTCTCCAATTGCTCTACTGAAGTTTGGATATCTTGTTTGGTTTGACAATGAGGTGAATATGATTGTTCATCAAACAGCCATGTAGGGTGGGCAACACTTTGCCCACCACTTTTTTAATGAGGAAGCCGTTGCACGAAAAGGAATGTGCAACGGCCTACCTGACTCGCCTCACTGCCATTAAGTTAAGCCTTGGAGTCCAAACCTTCAGATTTGGATTATATCGTTTAGAATCAAATACTTCCAAATCTAAAGGATTCGAGGTTTTAGTTTTTTTGAAAAAAAAACTAAAACCTCGAATGGACTCCAAGAACTTAATGGCATTGACCTGACTCGCCTGAGTGTGAACCAGCAAAGAGTGTAAAAAATAAATTCTGAAAAACCCAGTTTCTGCCAGAAACTGGGTTTCTTTGCTCATCAAAATACTCCCTTAAAGGTTGCGCCTATATCGATCCATCGAATCAGGGTGAGTAATTCTTCATCACTTAAATACCGATGCTCTTGCGTCATTAATAAGTCAATTAATGCACTTTGACTTGATAACGCTTCTCTTTCATTAATATATTTCTTATCCGCAAAATGACCACTTTCAGGTTCTTTCAAACGATGCAATGTTTCATAAGAGCGGGTGTAATGTTTGGTCTTTTGAGCCGTTAAGTCTAAAGCGGTCTGACTGCCATGACATTTCACACAGTTCTTATCAAGAATAGGCTGAATATCCTGAACATAATCAATGGAAATAAAATCGGTCATTTTTGTACCTTTGGCAGCGGGATTGCGCCGTTTATGTTCCTGTTGATTCCAATTCGCCATGACTTTGGATGCTTCCGTCACAATATCGAAAGGTCCGATGCCATCTGTTGGTTTTTCTGTTAAAGAACCATGACAGCCTCCACAACTACCCGCAAATTTACTTCTAGGAATGGATAGGGTATATTTCTCACCCGCTTGCGTAGAAAGCATACGTTGTAAGGTATAAACAGCACGTTTGTTGGCATCAATGGCTTGAAAAATCCACGCCATATTAGGGGGGACTTCTACATATAAAGAACCGTCAGGTTCAAGAGGCATTTCGCCCACAATCAATTTTTTAGTATGGACCCCTTTACTCACTGCCGTTGCAAAAGGGTCTTCATCATCAATCGGTTGTACATCCGCTTTACTCAAGGGCAAAACACCGATAACACGTACATATTTAATTGCATCATGCGGTAAAGGATTACGATCACCAGTTTGAGTAAAGTTGGTTAAAAACGAGATTAGCAGCCCAAAATCATAGATTTCAATTTCAGCAGGGGTGCCTTCTGGCATTCTCGAAACACCATCCACCTCTTTAGGCTGATGATCTTTAACAAATTTTTGATGATGTTTTGGGTTATTGGGATGTTCCTTTAGTCTAACCATAACGGGTCTGGCATTGTATTCCGCCATATTCTCAGAAGAGGCGGCTTCAATTTTAACTAACTCGTAAGCACCCACATTTCTCCTGTTTTCTGATTGTGGCGAACCTTTAAACTGAATGGTATAAATATCCCAATTGGGATCCGCATTTGGATCAAGGTGATCCAGTTTTTCTTTGGTATAAGCCACAAGAATATGGCCATCAGTCAATGGATAGTGATCTCTAAAAGCCCCTTTTGGAGAAACGCCTGTATGAGTATATCCCTCAAATTTCATGATTTCTGAAATGTGACGAGGCGGTGATGAAAATTCCACTTCATTGTATTTTTCAGAAAGCGGAATATCATCCATCGGATTATCTGCTTCCGTACTCGTACCCATGCCATGATCGATTAGCGCAAGATTACCGCCAGCCCAGTAATTACGGGGATCATGTAATAATCTGACTTCAAGCCCTTCAGGCATTTCACGAGAATCACTTTGCAACTGAAAACGAGAACGTTCACCCCCATGCGGATGAAAATCAAAGCCACCTGCTTGCATACGATAAATCGCTCCATTAAAAATGGGCTTATCATCTTGATAGCCAAGATTTCGTACTGTCGTTACCATGACGGCACCACTGGTTCTTAATGTGGGTTTACGTTCTTGACTCAATCCATAAGTCATGCGTACATTGCTTTTTTCATACTTTCCGGGCATGAAACGCCAAATATCATAAGCCGATTGATAATTGCTTTGGGGCTGTTCAATGACATAAACCGTGTTTTTATCCACTTCATAAGGCAACGCGCTGTCAAGAATTAAACCCTGTCGCTGATGTTGAGTTATGGTACGCCATTCACCCGCATTCTTCCCTTTAACAAAATAGATACGTCGTCCGGTAAAAGTCCCCGCTTTTTCTGGGCGTTGTTTGTCATATATTAATTGTTTCGTTTTATCGCCATCACTCATTTTCGTTGCACTGTCCGCCTCGCCAATAATGCCAAATTGATCTGAGGAGATATAAGCACCGGCTTGATTACTTGCATATACAATGGATACTTTGCTTAAATCTTCTCCAAACTGAGTCTGTTCTTCATTTGCTGGTGCGTAAATGGGATCAATATGGTGAATGAGTGCGCCTTCTTTTAATTTAGCGGGCGCAAAACTCATTTGAGTGATTTGTTTCGTCGCAATATCAAGCTCATAAATTCTAAACCCTTTTGCCTCAGTTTTTCGCATCGAAAATAAAAGTTTTTTTGCATCATAACGCACATCCAACGCTTGAATTTCTGCGTTTTCAAAATCAGTTAGCTTGACAGGCGTTGATGAAAATTGATCCGATTTTTTAGCTAAAAAGAAAATATTTCCACCAGGATAAAATGGTTCCATTTCAAAATATTTTCTGGGCGTATGTCGGGGAGCGCGAATAAACACGATGCCTTGAATTTCACCAAGCCCTTTTAGCGGTTCGCCTTCTGAAACCAAATGTGCAGCGACTTCGGCTTTTTCCATTTCCAGCCATTTTAAAATCGTCTTAACATCTTCATCTGCAAACGATTCAAAAAACTGGTTATTACCACCGCGTTGATGAATTCCCCCTTCTTTAATAGGCAGATTTTTAGTGATCAGACGGCTCCGTTTCAAATCACCATCCAAATTGACAAAATGAGTTACTTTACCTAGAAATGAGGCACGATTTGAGTGTATCATCGCTTTTGAAAAAACACCATCTGGCATGGGGGGTTGTAATTTCAAATCAGTAAATGTTAAAAGCCCATGACAGGAAGACAAAAAACAACCATTACGAATAAAAACAGGCTGAACTTCGTCTTTAAAAAATTGCATAAGCGGTGGTAATTCCTGTTTTTTATTTGGGTTTTTGGTTATTTCTTGTGCCACCCAAGTATGAAGGGTTTGATAATCTTCATCATCAGTGGAATAAAAAATATCCAGCCCTTTATGTGGAATGCCGCCATAATCTTCTGTTAAAGGATTTCTAAGAAGGCGACTAAATCTCGCTTCTTCATCGAAATCAATTCTATCATTTGATATTGACACCTGATAGGCTGTTTCCACATCGACTATTTTTCCCGCTTTGAGTGGGAGATAAAAATAACCTTCATTGCCTGAAGCCATAAATTTATCGTATGAATCTTGTTCGATACCATGACAAGTGGCGCACTTATTTTCTAATACTGGAACGACTTTCGTTGTAAAAAAAGTGTCGTCAGGAGTCTTGTTACAACTCATTAATACGATACTTGTCATCATAAAAATGACGAGTTGATTAGTAATTTTGCTCATACTTATTCCTATTATTGGTTAATCAATTAATGACTAAAAATTCTCGTTTTACTTCGACGCTGGCGCGTCAATGTCATTAAATTAAGCCTTGGAGTCCAAACCTTCAGATTTGGAAGTATTCGAGGTTTGAGTTTTTTTTTCAAAAAAACTCAATTCGAGGTTCAAGTTTTTTCGGTAACTTGAACCTCGAATCGAATTGAGATTTAAGCGAAATCATCCAAATCTGAAGGTTTGGATTCCAAGGCTTAGCTTAATTTAATGCCCACCCTACCTGACTTAAACCTCGAACTCCTATTTTAACTCTTAATTCGCATTATTATTATACCTAAAATGGTGGGCAAGATAAAGCGTTGCCCACCCTACCAGGCTAAGTTAAGGAATATTTGTTGGAATCCAAACCTTCAGATTTGGGTTATATCGTTTAGAATAAAACACTCCCAAATATAAAGGTTTGGACTCCCAAATCTGAAGGTTTGGACTCCAAGGCTTAATTTAATGGCATTAGCCCTACACTTGCTATCCTGCTAATTCAGACAATTTATTAATGAAATATTGAGAACTGGGGCAATTTGGATGTTTAGCCGCTCGACAAACGTCAAAGCCATAATCACGGATAAATTTACGTGCAAAGACTTTCTTGCTGCCAGGTCCGCGTTGTTTTTTGGAATTTTTACCTAATTTTTTGATATAATCCCAAGGCATTTCATCGGTTTCTTCTGGTTTTTCCAATTGAAAATTCTCATCTTCTAACCACTTTCTCATTGCTTGTGTATCGGCTAAAAACCAAGATTCCATTGCTTTACGGGCAATAACGACCAAGTCAATTTCTTTGTTGCCAATTATTTTTTTACGTTCAGTAATACAAGGCACACAATCTTCTGGATCAAGATCAGCTAATACAACGATTTTATCCGGTTTCGCCTGTATCATTAGTTTTTCTACATATATTCCTATTTTTTGGCTACACATATTCCTATTGCCACCCGCATCCACAACTTCATCAAGAATTTCTAAACCACATTCTTGTTTAGCCCAATCTTTAAAAGCAGCACTTTCAATTAACTTCTTATCTGAAATACCTTCGACAACAAAACCGATCTTTACCACGGCAAACCTCCTCCAAGCAAATTAGACAACCAAGCTTCTTCTACACCCAAAGGGGCTAAGTCGGATTGCTGTAAACGTCCACTGGCGGCAGTTTTCATTTGAGTTCGACCCTTTTTTTTATCGACTAACCAGAGTTCATTTAGCTTTAATTGACGTACAACCGATTCACTATGGGTCGTCATCCAGATAGGATTGGAATGAGCGGTTTGTTCACGGATTAAGTCAATTAATTCAAAAATCGCTTGGGGGTGCAAACCCCGTTCCGGTTCTTCAATTAATGTCAAGCCGTATTTAGGCGTATCCAAAACAGCGACTAACAAGCTAAGGGCATAAATGGTTCCATCTGACATCAGATGTGCTGGAAATTCTGTGCCTTGTTCTTTAAATGAAATAGTCGTGTTAATGGCTAATTTTTGCTGTTCCGTTTTAATTTGCTGAATACTGGGAACGACGGTTTCCATCCATTCTAAAATCGTTTCCCGTAAATGTTCATCCTGTTCTAAACGCCGTAATACACTTGCTAGGTTGTGACAGTTGGGTTTTAACACCGAAGCGTCTTGATTGGATTGCTCCTGTTCCGGTGAACTAAAAGGGTTGTCAATGCGATAGAGACGTATATTTCTTAATAATGCACTTAATGGCAATTTGGGATACGCAGATAGTGCTGAATATTCAACCATTTCTCGAAAAGGATTCAGTTCTTTTGGCCATTTGATGCTCGAACTCTCATTTCTAATGATGATCTCTTTTTTATTAATAAAAAGTTGTTCGTTGATTTTTGGTTCGGATTCTAACGAATTGATTATTAATTGGTATTTATACTGGGTTTCAATTAAATTATCTTGTACCTTATGGGGTAAAGTACATTCAATTTCAAACTGAAATCGCCGAGCATCATCTTCATCTTGTTGAAGAGAGTGAATATGATCAAAGCCGCCATGCCAACGCAGCGCGTCTGTTATCCCATGACGCATAAAATGACTCACAAAATTCAGCGCATCAAAGAAGTTACTTTTACCGCTACCATTGGCACCCGCAAAGACAGAAAAATCATTAATATTCCTTAATTCCAGCGATTCAATGCTTTTGAAGTTGGATATTTTTAAATATTGAATATTGTTTTGACTCATATTGTGATCTCCTGTGTTTAGCGATTCTAATTTATACAGCCAGGTAGGGTGGGCAACCCACCACTTTTTTAATGAGGAAGCCGTTGCACGAAAAGGACTGTACAACGCTTTAGCTTTGTTCTTTGGTATCCAACATTAACTTTGTTCTTTGGTAT
>JAOZSV010000195.1 GCA_029939505.1 Thiotrichaceae bacterium
CTGAGGTTTTTGGACTTTATTGAAGGGCGAAAACTTTGAAGGAGCCAAACCTCAGTCAGGTAGGGTGGGCAAAGTCCTTTTATTGCCCACCTTCCTCATTAAAAAAGTGCCGTTGCACCAAAGTTGCCCACCCTACATGGCTTCCAAATCTAAAGGATTCGAGGTTTTAGTTTTTTTGAAAAAAAAACTAAAACCTCGAATGGACTCCAAGGCTTCACTTAATGGCATTGAAGCGGGAGCGAAGCGGAAACCCACTAATCCGATTCAAAAACAATTCGCACCTTATTCAACTCATAACCCTTTGTTAATCTCAAAACATAATCATTAAATCGTTTTTGCATTTCCGCAACAGTAACGGGAGAACCTTCAGCTTGCAACCGTTTTTCCAAATCTTTAAGATGAACAGTCACTTTTATCAGCCCTGATAAGCCCTCTTGCACCGCTTGAATAAAAGCCGGCGTGATATTTTCAGGTAGTTGACGATGCCTGAAAAAGGAATCAAGCAAAGCACGCGCTTCTGGTTTAAGTAAATCTCGCTGATGGGCGGCATTTTCTAGTTCTACTAATAGGCTTTTTGTCCATTGGCGATAAAGGTATTCTAAAGACTGACTCAATTCCGTCAATGTCGGGCAACGCGCTGTTCGTATTTCTTTAACTGGCGTATAACCACAATGTGGGCAGATCGTATTTGCACCCAAATCATTTTCACTGAGGGCATAACAGCTCTGCAACTGATTTAACTGATTTTCAAAATGATTCAATTGTTGGCGAGGTAATAATGCGATTCGCACTATTTTTTTTAGAGTTAACAAGCGTTTATCGCCTAATAACTGTTGTTTAACTTTTTCTTCTCGCGCTCCTAAACGGGCTTGTTGGTGTAAATGAAAATAAGTTTTGGCATAAGATTTTTGTAAGCCATTTAATTGCTGTTGAGCGTGGTAACTAAAACCGGTATTATTGCGTTGCCGAACATCGCTTAATTGGGAAAGGAAAGTTTCACGAACTTGCTGCATCTCTCCATGCCAACGCTGTTGAGGCGGTAAAGCCGCTTCTGCTGCCGTTAGATAAGCGATGGGTTGGCTTAACTCGATCAATAAGGTTTGTAGATGAGTCACATTTTGCAGAATTTTGAGTCCACTCCATTGTGCAGTCACTTCTCCCGCAGTGTAACGAAAGTTCTTAAATTTAAACGCTGTAGAATAGGATTGTAGCGACTCTAAAAAAGTTTTAGTTTGCGCCAAGTTATCCCGATAATATTGCATTTCCGTTTTACTCAGTATCGCTTTTCCCCAAAAGATGAATTGGGTTGCCAACGCTTGTTGCGCTTGCACCAACGTTTTAAGAAGGTTGCTGACTTTACTTTGTAACTGTTGTAGTGCGACTGGTTCATTTTTAGTGAGCGCGATTTCTAATCCACTGGGTAACGCCAATAATTCAAAGAGGGCTTTTAATGCGGGGAGATTAAATGCTTTAGGGCGTTCTAAATGTTTAAAAGCTAATAAATCCTTAATGGGAGTCGCCGCAAGGGTAGCAAGTTGAGTGGCATCATAAGATTGCCCCAACATCACCAAAACAACTTCGCCTGTAGAAACCAGGGCGGCAATTAATATGAGTAGCAATTCCGGTTCAAGGCGATAATTTGTGGGTGCAAAATAGCCTTCGAGGTTTGAGTTTTTTGAAGAAAAACTCAAACCTCGAATTGATAACAATTCTGCTTTATTCAGTACATGCCCTGCGGGTTTTTCCTCTAATTGTTTAAGAATGGCTTGGGCATATTTAGAATGAAAAGGCGCGATCTGTTCACCGTCTAACAACGCTAATGCAGATAAAATTTCTCGCGCTTGTTTACTGCGGTTAGGATTAGCGATACCCCGCAACGCTTCTTGAGCGGTTTGACCCAAATTTTCATGGCTAATCAGAATGGGAAATATCGGATATTCTGGAGAAAGTGCTAAAAAATAATTCTCTAAACAAATATCAGCCACTAAATCAATCAAATCACGGAAATTGATTAATAATGAAGGGTGCGGATTAAAAAGGGCGGGATTATTAGTGACTCGAAAATCATCCTGCTTGACTTCCATGAGCCAATCTGATAAAACTCGTGTTTTCCCTTGATAGGTGACTTCAATAGCAGTGGCTTTTTGTGTCTGTAACCATTGCAACAATTCACGCAAATAAATGCGCGTTTTCGATTCATAAACCACTTTAGCTTGCCCAGAAGCGGAAGAAATTAAATCGCTTGCCGCGCTGTAAAGACGAATAATTCTATTAAATACAGAATCCGTTTTAGTGAACCTTAAAAATATCTCTTTTTTAGAACCAATAACGGGTAACTGATCACTACTCACTGAACAAAACGGGGGCAGAAAATAGATTAAAAAACCGTCATCAGTGAGTGAAAGAGCAGTTGTTGTCTTATCTGGTGCGCCAAATACTAAATAGCCTTGACGGGTGACTTTGTGGGAACGCCATTCTAATTCATACGCCCAGGTAAAACTTTGGTGCCTACCTGAAGGCTGATCAGAAACTTCCATGACTTGTTTGAGGGCAGCATAGTAATAACGATCTAATTGATAGGATTCTAAACTTTCAGCGCGTTTTTCAATCAAACCATCAAAATCATAATTCTTTTTAAAATCAATATAATACTGTCCATTTTCCGCATTTGTTGAAAGAAATTGACGATTAACGGTTTTAAGAATTTCTCGTAAGATTGTTTTAATAAAAGAAAGTAAATCATCTGCCGGATTGCCCCCTAATTCCTCAATGCCTTCTTGGTACAAACATAAACTATCTCGTAACTCCTGCGCCGTCATACCAACGGGTGCATCAATATCATAAGTACTTAAACGATGTACAGAAAGGGCATGAATAATTCGTATTGCAATCGGTTTATAAGCCGGGCGCGTAAAAGCGTGTTGAATTTTATCGGCTAAAACTTGACTACATTCAATCACTTCACGCACTTCTGGAATGGTACGAAAAGAGGCATTTTCTCGTAATGTTTTCCAATAACTCTCATAAGTCAATAAACCGGGATAACTTTCTGGGAGAGAAGTACAGATTAAAACCTGTACATCACGCGCAATCGTTTTTAATATTTCGCGTTTTTCAAGAAGCGTAATACGTTCAAAAGTGTCAATATAATCAGGATGTACGGGAAAAAGAGAAACAAACTCTGCCATGCGTTCCATCATATTGCCATAATAGGGCGCAAAACGACTGAGATAATTTTCTATGGTGGATTTTTGATGAACCGTTTTTTTCAATAAACGTTCTGCAACGACAAATTTAATATCTCGACGAGTAATCAATACCTGTTCAAAACGATCCTTAACGCGCCGCATGGCATTAGCGACAAATTCAAATCGTTGATTATTAAAAATCGTTTCCTGCAAACCGGCAATAAAACGAAAACGTAACTCTTTGCACATTTCCCCAATTTCGCGTAAAAAACTCAAATCAAGTATTAAAGCCTGATCACTACGCCCCCTCAAATAGTCAAGCAATTCATCCACAACTAATAATAATCCCTGCCCTGGATAACGCGCCTCAAAAGCCTCCATCATTTTTTCAAAAGCATCCTTATTATTCGTAATCGTATCAGAAGGGGGAAATTTAAAAGGCACCTCAATTTGATTCAAATAAGTTTCTAACTCCGCAGTCAATATATCGCGCAATGACATAGTCGTTGCACCAATTTCAGTACGTAACACATGAAAATGCCCCGCAATAGAATGAGCGGCTTCAGCCACTTTGGGATGATTAAGCGCGTCTATCAAATCCGCATTTTCTGCCAGCGCAGAAATCACCGCCATCAGATGGGATTTACCCGTACCATAATTACCAACAATTAATAAACCTTTATTATCACTCTGCGGCTCAAATCCAAGTTGAACAAAAACTAAATGAATTAACCGCTCCGCCATTTCATTAGAAATAACGTAAGTTGATACTAATTTGCCCTCGCGGCTTGATTAACCTCTCTTATTTCTACGACGGATTCTAAAGATTCAAATTGAATTAATTCGGAATATTGCATTATTTAATTGTGAATTGTGAGTTAAATCTTAATTTGTTGTATTATTTTAAGCTCTGTACAGGACAATTTTTTCTCATTTCTGAGTAGGGTGGATAGAGCGAACGCTCCACCCACATTTTTGGTGGGTTTCCACTTCGTTCCTACCCACCCTACATTTTACTAAAAAATCAAAAATAGAACTTTGTAAAAAGGGTAAAACATTATGAATTACATTGAAGAAATAAATAAAATAAAACCCAAAGCAAATTTAAAATGGACTGTTTTAGACTTGTTTGCAGGTTGTGGAGGTTTATCGTTGGGATTTGAGGCAGTCGGTTTTAAAACCATTGGTTATGAAATGGACAGAATGGCTGCTGAAACTTATAATAAAAATTTAAAAGGAAAATGTATTGAAAAAAGACTGAACGAGCAAACAACCTTTGATACCAAATATCCTATAATTATTGGAGGTCCGCCATGTCAGCCATTTAGTGTTGGTGGACATCAAAAAGGAAAAAAAGATAATAGAAATGGCTTTCCAATTTTCACAAGATTAATTAAAGAAATGCAACCTCAAATTTGGATATTTGAAAACGTAAGAGGTATGCTATATTCAAATAAATGGTATTTAGAAAAAATTATAACGGAACTTGAAAAAGAGGGATACATAATAGAATACCAAATATTAAAAGCGGTTAATTACGGAATACCTCAAAATAGGGAACGCTTATTCGTCGTTGGACATCGAGGTGAATTCCAGTTTCCTAAACTGCGATTACAAAAAAGGACTGTTGAAGAAGCAATTGGCGATTTAATAGAAACGATAAAAGATGAAAAAAAGATTTTAACAGCATCTATGGACAAATATGTCGCAAATTATGAAAAAGCCTCTTCATGTATTAATCCGAGAGATTTGTCTCTTAATAAACCGGCGAGAACTTTAACTTGTCGAAATATAGCCGCGCCAACGGGAGATATGCAAAGAGTCAAATTGAAAGACGGCAGAAGAAGAAGAATTTCAGTAAGAGAAGCGGCAAGATTACAAAGTTTTCCTGATTGGTTCAAATTTTACGGTACCGAAACGAATCAATATTATCAAATAGGAAATGCCGTTCCACCTTTATTGGCTTATCAACTGGCCACTTCAATAAAAACTTATATCGAAAAAGGTCAATTTAAGTCTCCTGAGTTCATAAAAAATCAAATTAAATCAAGACAAAAAGAATATAAACAACTGACTCTATTATAATATGCAACACTTAAAAAACAACAATAAGTCTGATCAGATCAAAAAATTACTCGAACAAACTATTGAAATAATGGTTGAGGTTGGTATTCCAATAGAAAATCAAACAGAACGGCGCATAGAACGAATGGCTATGGCTTTATTAGCAGTAGCCGGTGTCACATCAAAATGGTCAGAAGCCAAGGGAATTAAAGAGACAAGATTTCTTAAAACGCGGGAGATAATAGAATTTATTAATGAGCATTTTGAAGAAAAAATATCAAGTGGTTCTTATGATGATATTCGCCGTAAAGATTTAAAATATTTTGTTGTTTCGGGACTTATTCTTAACAATGCGGAGAAACCAAATGCGGCAACTAACGACCCGACAAGGGGATATACATTAGAACAGAACTTTAAAGAACTGGTCGTTTCTTATTTAACGAAAGAATGGAATAAAAAATTAGCGAATTTTATTAAAGGCAGAAAGTCATTAAAAGAGCTGTTAGATAGAAAAAGAAATATACAAAAAATGAAAGTGAAATTACCCAATAAAAAACGAATTGAGCTTTCATCAGGCGAACATAATGTTTTACAAAAAAAAATAATTGAAGAGTTTCTACCGAGATACGGAAAAGGCTGTCAAGTCTTGTATATTGGTGATACGGCAAAAAAAATACTTCACATTGATAATGAAAAACTTAATGAACTCAATTTTTTCGATTTATCACACGATAAATTGCCTGATATTATCGCATATAATAACGATAAAAATTGGTTATATCTGATTGAAGCAGTTTATAGTAGCGGTTCAATAAGCGAAATAAGAATGTTGGAACTCAAAAAAATGACAACAAACGGTAAAGCTGATATCATCTACGTTACAGCCTTTTTAAATAAAACTGATTTCAGAAAATGGATTACTGAAATTGCCTGGGAAACAGAAGTATGGATTGCTGAAAACCCAGATCATTTAATTCATTTTGATGGTGATAAATTTTTAGGACCATACAAAGGATAAAAATACCCACAAAGCTAAAGCGTTGTACTCCAAAATACAAAGCTAAAGCGTTGTACTCCAAAATACAAAGCTAAAGCGTTGCTGCGCAAAAAAATCTAACCTTGACCTACTTAACCAGTATTATTATAACATGAATAGTGTCTTTTTGGTACAGTTTTCTTGCGTTGCCAGCGTATTGACTCGTGATGACGTGATTAATCATGTTCCTTATTTTTATTGCTATTTTAGAATCAATTTTAACATTATACACCCATTGAAAATTTTAAACAAATCCTTTAGGAAATAAAAAATAAGCAAAAAAATACTAACTCCCGTAAGATGGCTCATAATAAGGGCGAACGGTTAATTCCATTACTTTTTGAATGGGTATTGAAATTTGTTTTTCTCCCCGTTCTTAAAAAAAAATTGACCATTCTGGGAAGAAAATGTACAATATAACCCAGTTAATTTGGACAAAAAATTTGGAATTTTAAGAATAGATATTTAGGGACTTCAAGTGCAAATTGATTAGATGGTTGTCTCATTAATGCAATTGAATGGTTTAGTTATGTAGGGTGGACAGTCCTTTTCGTGAAAAAATGCACCCACAGTGCAAGGCAATACATGGCTTACTATCTCATTTGCCTTTGTAACGACTCAGGGCAACCTACAACCAGATTATTATTAATACGGACGAAAATCTTCTGATGTAGGGGCAATCCCTTGTGGTTGCCCTGAGTAGTTACTTTTTAACTGATGTTACGCAAAGCGATTCTATTCGAGCTTAGAAATCCGATTTTTTTCAAAAATCGGATTTCTTAAACATCTTGGAAACATAGTGCGTAACATCAGTTTTTAAGTCAGAGCAATCTCTTTTGCAACAGATGGGAAATTTATAAGTACTGAAGCACAAGTTATCGGATATTATGGAGTCCAAACCTTCAGATTTGGCATTCGGTCATTTGGTCACGTCCAAATCTAAAGGTTTGGACTCCAATACTTCGGTACTTAAATATCCTTACTTTTGAACACAAAATTCATTAGGTGCTACAAGAATAGGAGTTAAATTGTGAAAATTGTGAAAAAAACCATTGCCCCTTTATTAATGGTTATTTCTTCCGCTGGGTGTGCAAATGGTAATTTTGATCAAGTAGAGAAGGGAGTCAAGAGTGCAATTGCTACTGATTCCAGTTCTACTGGGGAAACAGAGACGATTAAGGTGGTGCTTTATTCCTCCTCACAAGAAGCACTCGTGGCAGATTTTGCTTATAGTTACCGTTCAGATAGAGGACGTGCTCATGCTCGTTCTCTCCAAAATGGTTCGGAGTTGCATACGGGTGATCATTACAAAATCCAGTTTACACCGAGGGAAGAGTGTTATGTGTATATTTTTCAACGGGACAGTAGCGATCAATTGTTTTCCTTATTTCCTCCGGGAAAAAACTTTGTTGGTGCAGATGCTGAGAATAATCCAGTAAGAGCCGATAGAACCTATTTTGTGCCGGGTGAAGGGAAATCTTTCGAGCTTGATAACCAGGTTGGAACAGAAGAAATTCTCTTTCTCGTTTACAGAGAACGCAATTTGGAATTGGAAAGAAAATCTCAGAATTTGCTTCAAGCCCATGAGCAAAATGACACACGCCAAGTTCAATCGGCACAAGCAGAGATGGAAGGTATTAGTAAAGGGGCTAACCCGCAAGTGATGTCCGATGAAGAAGCTACCGTTAAGAATGATCTAGAGGGTATGTTCACGCACGTACAAGGACAACGATTAGTCTGTGAAGAAGATAACTGCGTTAGCAGTATCACTTTTGAGCATTTACCGTAACTTTATGCCAAATTGATGCTTAATTTGAGTTTAAATAGGTTATTCACTCAGGTTGAACTTTGCGTCAATTTGGAATTTTTTTAACTTTTAATTGACTGGAGATTGAAACGATGAAAATTGTTATAAAAAGTATTGGCCTTGTTGCCATTATTCAAGTAGCCCTGAGTCTGCCTGTTTTTGCAGACATATATCAACCCGGTATTGATTTCTGTCGAAATGATCCGGCTGCTTGTGGGATAGATGTCAATCAAGACACTAATGGCTCTATCCAAGATGGGAAGGATCAATGTTTGAGCGACCCAGCTTCTTGTGGGATAACAGCCGACCCGAATGATGGCTCTACCCAAGATGGGAAAGAACAGTGTAAGAACGACCCAGCTTCTTGTGGAATATCTGTCAGTCAAAACATTGATGGTTCTACCCAAGTTGGGAAGGATCAATGTTTTAGCGACCCAGCTTCTTGTGGAATAACACCCGATCCGAATGATGGCTCTACTGCTGATGGGAAAACAGACTGTCAGACAAATCCGGCTTCTTGCAGAATAGTAGGCATTTATGTACCTGAAGATGTAGGAGATATAGGCATTTATATACCTGAAGAAGCTAAATATTCTGACGGTTCTCTTTTTGACGGTGTATTTATGAAGTCCGTTTCGGATGGTGTTTTGCAATCGGATGGTGTTTTGCAATTTGAATTTGAAGTTGTTGGTTCTGAAGAACAACCGGATATGCCTGAGAAGAATACGCTTCTTACCCTTCCTAAAGTTCAACATTTTGATTTTGACAAGAATGAAATACAGTCTTTTTACTGTGTAAAAATGACGTTAATTTCAGAGTCAAATGAAAATCCTCCTCAATTTAAAATTAAACTTGTTGGAGGGGATACCATTTTCGTGGAAAGGCCCGACAAATGCCCAACCGATAATAATGCTGATACAGGAGAAACACCAACTGCTCCTTCAC
>JAOZSV010000388.1 GCA_029939505.1 Thiotrichaceae bacterium
AAGCGGTGAAACGATGTTTAAGAAATCCGATTTTTTCAAAAATCGGATTTCTAAGCTCGAATAGAATCGCTTTGCGTAACATCAGTTAATAATTCACCATTAATAATTCACCATTTACCATTAATAATTCATCATTTACTCTAGTTCCCAAACTCTGTACTCTAATACTCTAGTTCCCAAACTCTGTTTGGGAATTCATTCAAGGACGCTCTGCGTCCTGCAACGCAGAGCGTTGCGGAAGTCATTCCCAAATAGAATTTGGGAACGAGAACCATTCACCATTCACCATTAATCATTCACCATTATTTCGTATTTTAAATAACGAGATAATTCTTTCAAAATATTATGTGAACTGACAGGCTTAGACAAGTATCCATCAAAGCCGAGAGTCATTATATTTTTGATCGTTTCAGGTGCAACGGAAGCTGTTAGGGCAATAACAGGTATGTCTTTCGTACTCGGATTTTCTTTTAACTTTCGGGTTGCTTCATAGCCATCCATCTCTGGCATTCTAATATCCATTAAAATCAAAGCGGGATGAGATTTTTCTGTCACAATTAAGGCTTCCCGCCCATTTTCTGCTTCGATAACGTCCAGATTGACTTGAACCAAGTATTCTTTAATAAGAATACGATTAAATTTAACGTCATCCACGACTAATATATGTACTTTTTCAAAGAACATGGTTTTTAAATTAAAAGTTTGTTCTGGTGCGACTGTTTCAGCCTTTTCGATAATAGGCACTTGGATATCACGTAAAATAATTTTAAAAACGCTTCCTTCTCCAACGGTACTTTGAACGGAAATTTGACCGTTCATCATTTCAACCAATCGTTTGGTAATGGCGAGTCCAAGTCCAGTGCCACCATATTTTCGGGTATTTATACTCTCTTGCTGTTCAAATAATTCAAAAATTTTCTCATGTTGATCTTCTGGAATACCGATGCCAGTATCGGTAATAGAAATAATCAAATCGACTTGATGTTCTTCTTCTTTATCAATTTGGTGGATGCTGAATTTGATCTCGCCATTTTCTGTGAACTTGATGGCATTGCCAATCAAATTGAATAATACTTGCCGTAACCGGATTTCATCAAGTAATAATACCGGTGATAGCTTCTTCTTAATATCCACAACAAAGTTAATGTTTTTCTTTGTCACTTCTGGAACGAAAATTTGCTTTATCTCCTCGAAAATCACTTGAGGATTAATTGCTTCATATTGAATCTTTAATCGCCCCGCCTCAATTTTAGACAAATCAAGAATATCGTTAATCAGAGTCAGTAGCGATTTTCCCGCCACTTGAACGGTATTCAAATAACTTTTCTGCACTTTATCTGTGAGCAATGGTTCCAATAATGTGCTGAAACCAATAATCGCATTCATGGGGGTGCGTATTTCATGGCTCATGCAGGCTATAAATTCACTTTTGGCACGAGTCGCCGCTTCCGCAGCGTCTTTGGATTTTTCTAGTTCTCGCGTGCGTTTTTTCACCAACTCTTCAAGATGTTCTTGGTATTCTTTTAATTTAACTTCTGTATGTTCGCGCTCCGCAATAGAATGAGTGAGGGCTTCATTCTTGCTTTCCAATTCTTTTCTCTGTTTATAGAGTTCAAGAAAGACATGAACTTTGCCTACCAATATTTCTGGAATAATCGGTTTTGCGATAAAATCAACCGCACCGGCTTCTATCCCTTTGATTTTGTAGTAGTCTTCAGTATAGATGGCTGAAACAAAGATGATCGGCAGATATTGCGCTTTCTCATCCAGACGCATCAATTCAGCGGTTTCAAAACCGTCCATTTCCGGCATTTGCACATCAAGCAGAGCGAGTGCAAATTCGTGTTTTATTGTCATGCTCAGGGCTTCATTACCTGATAAAGCACGAACAAAATCTATATTTTGATTGTCAAACAGTGCTTCTAAAGCGATGAGATTGGCAATCTTGTCATCGACTATGAGTATTTTTGGTTTGTTTTTCATTAGGATTAATTATGAGCATTTTTAAAAAAGATAAACGTTATTCATTTAGTGATTATTTCTATATGAGACATCCTGCTGAAGAAATTATCACAGAATTGGGGTATCATTTAGATTTTGAGGAAATACAATTTCCTTTGAGCAAAAATGTTAAAAGTACCACCGTTGATCAGATCAAAAATGTTTACTACCGATTACTCCCTAAAATCACGTTAAATTCAGAAATCGCAAAACGTGAGTTTCTGATTGCACCATTGCTTCATCAAGTGATATTTGACATTGATGCAAAATTAAATATTGAATATCCTATTGATATTAATGATAAACTCAATGGTTTCATAGATTATCTCATACGTTCAAAGCAAGAATTAGTGATCATTGAAGCTAAAAAGGGCGATTTGGAAAGAGGTTTTAATCAATTAGCGGTGGAAATGATCGCCTTAGATCAGTATGAAGAAAGTCTTACGCCAGAGATATTATATGGTGCCGTAACGATTGGTGAAGTTTGGCGGTTTGCTATTTTGAAACGTCCAATCAAAACCCTCGTTAAGGATATTAACTTGTTTAGATTTCCTCAAGATACTAAGGAAATATTGGCGGTATTGATGGGGATTCTTTCAAAAGAAACCTAACATTCTAAATTCCACCGATTTCATCGGTGGCTATTCATGTTTAACCCCTTCGGGGTTGAAACTAACCCCAACGGGGG
>JAOZSV010000041.1:0-1620 GCA_029939505.1 Thiotrichaceae bacterium
TGAGGTTTAAGAAATCCGATTTTTGAAAAAAAATCGGATTTCTAAGCTCGAAACGAGGTTTAAGAAATCCGATTTTTGAAAAAAATCGGATTTCTCTGCTCGAAACGAGGTTGATTCCAACATCTATTTTTCTGATTCAATCCATGTTAATAAATCAAGGGGTTTTTCAATCATCCCTGTTGCTCCCCATTCCGTTGGCGAATCGGAGGATTCTATATATCCATATAAAGCCACTATAGTACGCATTTCTGCTCTTCTTCCTGCCTCAATATCGCGTGAGGCATCGCCGACGTAGATACATTGCTCTGGCAGGCATTTTGCTAATTGACAGGCGTATAAGAGGGGCGCAGGATCGGGTTTACATTGTGGCAAAGTATCGCCGCTCACATTACAAACGCTGCGGTTTGTTAAACCTAATTGTTGTAATAATGGATCAGTTAGCCACGCGGGTTTATTTGTGACAATGCCCCATTGTATTTCCCTGTTTTCTAGCGTGTATAATACTTCTGCCATCCCATCAAATAAGCGCGTTTTGTCAGCCAAATGTTCGACATAAATTTCTAAGAAACGTTGTCGCAAGGGTTTAATCGCGGGATCCGTGTCAGTTAATTGAAACGCCTTTTTAATCAAAGTGTTACCGCCGTGAGAAACCCAGGGGCGAATTTGCCTAAATGGTAACGGTTCACGTTTTTGTTCAAGTAATACCGTGTTGACGGCAAAAGCTAAATCAGGGGCGGTATCTAATAAGGTGCCATCTAAATCGAATAGTACCGTTTGTACATTTTTCATAAATGAGTCGATTGTGCATGGATAAGATAATTAACAGAAACTTCTTTGCCAAGTGAATATTCCTTGGTAAAAGGGTTATAACTCATGCCGATGATGCTTTTCATTTCTCCGCCCGCTGTGCGTATCCATTGCGCCAATTCTGCTGGACGAATTAATTTCGCATAATCATGCGTCCCTTTGGGCAAAAGTCGGAGTATATATTCTGCCCCGACGATGGCAAAGAGTAGTGATTTGAGGTTACGATTAATCGTGGAAAAAAAGAGATGTCCGCCTGGCTTAATAAGCTTATGACAGGCGGTGACGACTGATGCGGGATCGGGGACATGCTCTAACATTTCCATGCAAGTAATGATTTCAAAACGGGCAGGATGTTCTTCGCTTAATTGTTCTGCGGTGGTTTGTTGATATTCGATATTCAGTTCGGATTCATATAAGTGTAGTTTTGCCACATTGAGTGCTGCCTCGCCCATATCAATACCAGTGACTTTGGCACCTTGCTGTGCCATACTTTCGCTTAAAATACCGCCACCGCAACCAATATCTAGCACGGTTTTATCTGCCAATCCACCGACATGCTGGTTAATATAATCTAAGCGTAGGGGATTAATCTCGTGTAATGGTTTAAATTCGCTTTCCTTATCCCACCATCGGGAGGCTAATGCGCTAAACTTCTCTAATTCTTGTTGATCAACGTTGGGAGGAATATTCATTATATTTTTAGGGTTATTTTTTGTTTGAATTAGAATTTGAGAATTTGAGAATTTTCAGAATAATAATGTCCACTTCTTAAAAACCTCAGAGGTTTTCAAAACCTCTGAGGTTTGATTCCAA
>JAOZSV010000041.1:1720-7762 GCA_029939505.1 Thiotrichaceae bacterium
TCCACTTCTTAAAAACCTCAGAGGTTTTCAAAACCTCTGAGGTTTGATTCCAACTCTTTTTCTGAACGTCTATAGAGTTAAGCTCTTGGGACAAATTCTCCATTTGGCCAGGAAGGCGCGGCAATCACTTCGCCTAGATTGGCTTCGATAAGTCTTTCTCTCGCTTCCAATAAACGACCGACTAAAGCGGGTTCAATTGCGGAATAAGCGGCTTCATCTTCTTTTCTCTTGACAACGATTCCTAAAAGTTCAGTAATCGCATTGCCCACTGAATTTTGGGAAATGGTCACAATCAAACGGCCCTCATCATCACGATAAAGCAGTTGTTTATAGGCAGGGCGCCAGCGAATTTCATTAGCAAAAAGTGGGTCTTGGATCACCTTTTCTCTCAGAACACGAGCGACACGTTGAAATTTTGCACTCTCTAATAACACTTCCCTTATTTGATGAGGAAAATTAGCCCGCGCCGGTACTTGTGGTTCGCCTGTAGAAACTAAAGAGAAAAAAGTACGATAAAAATCAAGGAACCCCAAGAGCACCTGTTCATATTCATGCCAAAAATACTGATCGTTGAGTTTTTTCGCCCCCCCTTTTAATTCCCAACTGGGCAAACCTTGTGGATAACCCGTTATTTTAAGAGCAGACTCTGTCGTGGAAATTGGAACCAAAATTTGCAAATCTAAGACTTCTAAAAATTCGTGATAAATCCCACTTAAATGCCGTAAAAATAAACTGTGATGCCCACTGTCTGTCAAATTGTTATCAGTAGAATTCGCCTGTTTAGCGTTTTCCAAATCCTCTTTTGGAAACGCCATAAAATGGTTGTGGATCATGCGAATACTTGGCACGCCTGGTTTATTGAGTGGCCAAGTGGCATCTAAGCTGGCTTCACCGCAAAGAATGAGGTGTTGCGCGGGATCAGGATAATTTTCCAACATGTATTCAAACAAAATACGAGTCATCTTAATCCAAACTTTCTTTTGTCTCTGTGGCATCTGGTCACGTCTGACGGGTCTTCCCAGTGGATCCAATATCTGTTTTGACGTATCTAAAATGATTGAGGTATCAAATTCGGTACTGTGTCCAATTAACTTGCGATACATCAAGAAGTTTTCAGGGGTGCGAAATAAACCATTTTCTTCCGCTAAATTTTTTAAGTTCGCGGGGCTGTTAAAAAATTCCACTGGTGCCATACCTTGTGGAATAGTGAGGGACATTTTCGGGCGAGGGGTTATAATTTCCCTTGGTGCTTGTTTCATATTGTTTTATGAGCCTATAATTTGAAGTTGTTTATAACTACTCAGTTCCCTCGTTCCCAAGCTCCAGCTTCATTGCCATTAAGATTTATTGGAGTCCAAACCTTTAGATTTGGATTATTTCGCTTAAATATCAAATACTTCCAAATCTGAAGGTTTGGACTCCAAGGCTTCACTTAATGACATTGAAGCACCAGCTTGGGAACGAGGGTGGGGTGAAATTGATTTTAAGGCTGAGTTAAAATGTAGGGTGGGCAACCAAAACACGTTGCCCACCTTCCTTAGCCTTAGAGGTGGGCTAAATATTCACTGCACGGGATTTTCGAACCATTTGCAAAAATATCAGTTTCTTCGGAAGTGGTAAGGTTAAAAGTTTTCTTGACTGTGGCTAAAGTAAATTGACTATATAACATTTTCAATCCCTTTAATATATTCCAAATTCAGTTAAGCTCTTTCATGAATTAGTTTAACATAAATCCCCTTGTACAGGACATTTTTTATTGTTTTCGAGGCTAAAGTTTTTTCGTTAAAAAAACTTTAGCCTCGAATTGACTTATGAAGTTTTAAATTCTGTTAATTCTTAAATTTTGTTAATTCTGATTCTAACAATTGAAAGTGATTTAAATCAATGAATTATAAAAAATTGTCCTGTACAAAGATTTGGGAGTAATCTAATTCAAAGCTAAAGCCAGCAGCTAAACGACTCAGTCTTCTTTTAGAAGACTTTAGTCTCCTTTAGCTTTCAGCCTTGCAATTTATTTCAAGGCTGAGTAGTTACCATTATTTCTTCTTTTAATAAAAATCATAATTACTATTTATTATTGATAATTTAAAAAATGTCAATTTTTATGTGATAATAAATTATCATTAACCTATTTAAAGAATAAATTAAACATAATGAGGGAGAAACCCCGCCCACCGTTTAAAGCTAAAACAGAAAAACCACGCGCCCGTTTTGATGGGGGAACAATTGTTATTGATAATGTGCCACAGGGTGTTGATGCACCCGCCCAATTTCGGTGGCTTCAGGGAAAATGGCGTTGTCGCGCTGTTGATTATCGGATAGTACGCCCTTGGCTTGATGAACGAAAAATTTGCAATCATATTCCGCGTTGGCACACTTTATCTCTTCAGCTTCAAAATAATTTTGAGCCTCATCCCTATCAAACGGAAGCCCTTAATGTTTGGATAGCGGCTAATCGATGGGGCAGTGTCGTATTGCCGACGGGGGCAGGTAAAACCGTTTTAGCTTTACGCGCTATCGTACAGACACAAGTGAGTACGCTTGTCGTCGTACCAACGATTGATTTGCTTCATCAATGGTATGCTCGTTTAGAAAATGCGTTTGATACACATATTGGTGCTTGGTATAGTTTGGAAAAAGAGGCTTGCCCAATCACAGTCACAACTTATCCCAGTGCTTGGGCAAACGCAGAAAAGTTGGGCAATTTATTTAAGTTATTGATTTTTGACGAGATTCATCATTTACCCGCGCCGTCGTGGCATGAAATTGCGTTAATGTGTGTTGCGCCCTATCGTCTTGGTTTAACGGCGACTTATCCTAATCAAGATAATTTTCGTTCCCCTTATGCTAAAGCAAAACCTTCTGTTAATGAAAATCTCCAACTTTTTGACGCGCTTGATCCTTATGATCAAGTCGGCTTATTAAATGAATTAGTTGGTCCCGTACTTTATCGCAAAAAAATTGACGATTTGACAGGGGAGCAGTTGGCGGAGTATCGCACTCAGCGTATTAGAGTTGATTTATATGAAGATGAAAAAAAGGCTTATGATACCGCTTATGCAACTTATGTGGGTTATGTACGTGATAATCGTTTGCGAGAAACGCATGGTTCTGCGTGGTGGCATGAATTGACACGCCGCAGTGCTTTTCAGGCAGATGCGCGTCGTGCTAAGGTGGCAGAGTTAAAATGGAAAGAAATTATTTATCAAGCCCAAGGTAAACTTGATATACTAGATAAACTTTTGCGTGAGCATTGCCATCAATCCATGTTAATTTTTACTGCACATAATCGTTTTGCTTATCGCATCGCCAGACAACATCTTATTCCTGTGATCACGCATCAAACTAAGGCAGCTGAACGTAAAGAGATTTTAGAGCATTTCCGTGATAACACTTATCGAGTGATTGTGACAACAAGGGTATTAAATGAAGGAATTGATGTGCCGATAGCGAAAGTGGCGGTGATTTTGGGGGGCAGTGCGAGTGAACGTGAATATGTACAGCGTTTAGGGCGCGTATTACGCAAGCAGGGTAGTGCTGAAGCGATTTTATATGAGGTTATTGTTCGTAATACTGCGGATGAGCGAATTGCGGCTCGGCGGCAAAAGCGGTAAGTTAATGGTTAATGGTTAATGGTTAATGTACTTTAATATCAATCACTTACTTGAAAAGTGCGTTTTCGTCTCAATCGGGAAACGCTATAAAAAAAACTTGAAAGATGAAGTTATGATCTCAATTTGATATAATTCGAGTTAAAAATGTTCAAAGCTAAAGCATTCGAGGTTTGAGTTTTTTGAAGAAAAACGCGGCGAGTACCCGTTGCATGGAATCGCCCAGTTTAAGTTGCCCAAGTTGCCCAAACAAGAAATGGCTTCGAGGCTAAAGTTTTATTAAAGAAAAAACTTTAGCCTCGAATAGAAACCAAGTTTTTTAGAAAAACTTGGTTTCTTCGTTTTAAATTCAAAAATAACCACAAGAAAAAACTGTCTATTAAGACATCTACTATTCATGCGAGTTTCAGTTTTTACTGATGATAAAAACTCAAACCTCGAATGTACTCCAGCGAAAAAACGTCCAAAGCTAAAGCGTTGTACTCCAATGATGTTCAAAGCGAAAGCGTTGGACTCCAAAGAAAAAACGTCCAAAGCTAAGTTGGATTCCAAAAGAACGTTGGACTTCAAAAGAGCGTTCGACTCCAAAAGAGCGTTCGACTCCAATCATAAAGGTTTAGACAATATGTCCTTAACACTTGATATCCATTTTCCTGATCCCAAACACTCCACAGTCAGCTTAATTAATGAGAATGATCGTGAAGAAACGAAGCCATCAGGATTTACATCACCCCTTTCTGAAAAAGGGCAAGAATACCTGCGTTGGTATTTAGAACAATTTGCGACTCAATACAGCGCAGATACAGACTTTGAGACAGCAGAAAAAATTGTCAAGCAATTATCTGTTTTGGGTAAATCATTGTTTAGCAAAGTTTTTTCTAAACCAGCGGCTCGCAATCTCTTTAAAAAGTTTAAAGAGAATAAAGTGCCAAACCGTTTATTAACCATCACTACTGAACACCCCGATATTTTATCATTGCCCTGGGAATTGTTACAGTATTCTACTAAGGGCTTTTTGGTTGATGAAACGCCCCCGATTTCTATCCGTCGCCGTATGTTGGGTGCTGCTGAGAAATCTTTTACTATCAATCCTAAGAACCAACTACATATTTTATTTATTGTCAGTAATCCGGATCAGACTGACGCAATTAACCCTCGCGCCGAGGTAGATGCGATATTAAATGGCTTGGATAAATGCTTTGCAGAACGAGTCACCGTCGAATTTTTGCGCCCACCTACCTTGAATAATTTACAAAACAGGTTAGAAAACAGGGCTTTACCACATATCGATATTCTGCATTTTAACGGGCATAGCCTCTTTGACAAGACGGGTACTTTAGAGAATGAAGCCAGGCTTGGCTTTAACACGCTATCCGAACGCTTGAAAACAGAAGCAGCCGCGATTGGAATGGGCAATAACACAGGTTACTTCTTGTTTGAAAATGACAAGGGGGATACTCATTTAGTGCCAGCGCAATTGTTAGCCAATTTGCTCAATCGTCATCAAATTCCTTTGTTGATATTATCCGCTTATAAAGGAGAGACTAAAACGGGCGAAAATAAAAACATGGACAGCCTAGCAGCACAAGTTGCCTCAACAGGAATTCCCTTTGTGTTGGCGATGCGCTATTCAATGTTAGTACCTGCCACACGAAAGTTTTTTAAGCGGTTTTATAAGGCTTTAACACAAGGGCAACAGATTGGCAGCGCATTTGACATGGCTCGTTTAGCCTTAGGCAAAGAGACAGAACGACGCGAAATTCCGCGTTTTAAAGAACGGGTTAAAATCCATTTGCAAGACTGGTTTTCGCCCTCATTATACCAGCAAACCCC
This sequence comes from Thiotrichaceae bacterium, assembly GCA_029939505.1. Classification (GTDB taxonomy): domain Bacteria; phylum Pseudomonadota; class Gammaproteobacteria; order Beggiatoales; family Beggiatoaceae; genus QNES01. The sequence continues at coordinate 7,165 of JAOZSV010000041.1, forward strand.
AGATTCGGCTTTACTGATACTGCCGCCTAAAAAAAGTGGAAGTCGTCGCGCCAAGTTTTTATCAAACAATTTGCCCAAACGACAAGCAACGGGATTTTTTGGACGTACTGATGAATTGCGGGAGATTGAACGCAGATTAATACGGGGTACACGGCGTATTACTCTCAATGGTGTTGATGGAGAAGGTAAAACTTGTTTAGCGCAAGAAGCAGGGCGTTGGCTACATAACACGGGCTTATTTAAAAGTGTTGTTTATATCGATTTCGCGAATTATCAAGGCGTTGATCTGATCAGTATGGCGGTGAGTACCATCTCGTCAGTGTTAGGTAAACATTTATTAGATGCTGATGCGGTGACTCAGGCTTTGCGCCGTACACCCACTTTGTTGATTTTCGATAATTTGGATAGGTTAGTAGAAATTCATCCTAATAGTTCTTTACCCGCTTCGTCTGCTTCACAGATTGAAATGAACGCTTCCCAGACGGGAACCCCTCTCTTTCAAACGGGAAATGAAACAACGGATAATGCTCTCTTTAATCCAACGTTGCTCAATGGAAATCCTGGTGCTGTTCCTTCACAAATGGGAACGACGGATCAG
>JAOZSV010000041.1:7862-26897 GCA_029939505.1 Thiotrichaceae bacterium
AACATTTTTAATCCAAATGTGCAGAATGGCAATCCTGGTGCCGCTCCTTTACAAACAGGAACGATGGATCCAACTTTTTTTGATCCAACCTTGCCCAATGGCAATCCTGGTGCCGCTCCTTTACAAATGGGAACGACGGATCAGAACATTTTTAATCCAAATGTGCAGAATGGCAATCCTGGTGCCGCTCCTTTACAAATGGGAACGACGGTTCAGAACATTTTTAATCCAAATGTGCAGAATGGCAATCCTGGTGCTGCTCCTTTACAAACAGGAACGACGGATCCAACCCTGTTTAATCCAAATGTGCAGAATGGCAATTCTGGTGCCGCTCCTTTACAAATGGGAACGACGGATCCAACCCTGTTTAATCCAAATGTGCAGAATGGCAATCCTGGTGCTGCTCCTTTACAAACAGGAACGGATACAACGATTTTTAATCCAAATGTGCAGAATGGCAATCCTGGTGCCGCTCCTTCACAAATGGGAACGACAGAACCAACCCTTTTTAATCCAAATGAACTTAATGGGAATTCTGGTTCAACCACATCCCAAATGGGGATAGCAAACTCTCAAACAGAGCTTGAAACAACGAATTCTCCCACTCCTAAAAAAGGGTGTCAGATTTCACAATTCCTCAAAGTGGCTAAAAAATGGTCAGAAGTCGGTCAAAGTCGCCTGATTATCATCACGCGCCAACCTCAAAATCATGCTGCTTTTCCCAGTAATGGCAGCCTAAAACATCATCAACTTTCTCTGAAGAATTTTGAGAAAAAAGAGGCTTTGCGCTATTTTGATGCCATAATGCAATTACCGCCGGAACCTGTTTATGGTATGCCAAAACGAGAGGAAGTAGAAAGTTTGCTTGAACGAATCCACTACCATCCCTTATCAATCAATCTCTTAGCCTGTCATCTGAAAAATGACAGTCTTGGCGCATTGAATGAGCGTTTAAATTCGCATTTAGCGGCATTACCTCTTTCCATGTCCCCTCAAGAACAGGCACTGACTGCAACGCTCAATTTAGCCCTGGAAAAATTAGAACCACATAGACAGTGGCTGCCAAAAATGGGCTTGTTTCAGAACGGGGCTTTTGAAAATGTTTTACAAGCCATCACTGACATTCCAGAAGGGCAATGGCAATTTTTACAGCAAGCCTTAAAAAGTAGTGCTTTGATTCAATCTGAAGAGATAGAAGGCGTGAGTGTTTCCTTCTTTAAATTCCATCCGCGTTTAGCTTCTAAGCTGCGGGAACGGATATCACCGACGGAATATCAGGCATTAACCGCCCGTTATCATCAGGGCTACTACGAGCTTTCCAAATTCTTGTACAATGAGGAACAGAATAATCCCCAACAATCCAGTGCCATTGAGCGAAAAGAATTACCCAATTTGCTAAATGCCGTCTATGGTGCATTGAATAGTCAGACAAACTGGGCTATCGACTTTGCTGGATATGTCAACTCGTTTTTGAATGAATTTGGTATTAAAAGCGAACTGGAAAAATTGACAGGGCAGAGCAATAATGCGATAAAACAAGTGGATGAAAACTGGTTTGTGGGCAATTCTAGCCAAGGTGAGCAACTTTATCGGCTCAACCGCATTCAAGAAGCACAAACTGTTTTTGAGAATATACTGGAACAGCTTGATGATGAAACGCCTAATTATCATCACAGCGTTACCTTGGGCTGGATAGGGCGTTGTCTGGCAGAACAAAAGCAATTTGAGTCAGCGGCAGATTATTTCCAGCAATCGTTGACAGAATTAGCTCAATTAGAGCAATCCCAAAAAGTCAGAAAAGAATTCGGGCGTATGCAGACTTATTTTGCAACCGTTCTAAAAGAGATGAATGATTACAACGGTGCAAAAGGGGCTTTTGAAGCAGCCTTGTCTATTATGCGGGAAACAAAAGATTCCCGTAATGAAGCGGCGATACAAAGTCAATTGGGAAGTTTAGCATTATTACACGGTTCTCCAGATGAGGCGGAACAACGCTTTCGTCAGGCACAGCCGCTTTTCAAAACGTTAAATATGCCCAAACCTGAAGCAGAGGTTTGGCATAAATTGGGGGTTGCTTATCAAAACCGTCAACAATTGCAGGCTGCGGTACAATCTTATTTACAAGCGGCTCAAATCAGAGAAGCACAATCAGATATTGTCGCTGCAATTGAAACATGGAACAAATTAGCTCAAGTAAATCAATCACTTGGAAATTTCCCAGAAACGGAACGTTGCTATCTCAAAGTCATTGAAGGTAGCAAGTCTATCAGAGATTGGAAAAAACTGTCAAACGGTTTCCGCAACGTCGCTGAATTGCTACAACAGACTCAGCCCCACCGCTTAGGGGAAGCGTTGAAATTTGCAGAAGCCAGTTTATCCATTGATAAAAGCCTCGCGCCAAACGAGTCTGATATTTTGAAAACCTATACGCTGTTGGCAAAGATTGCGGATTTGCAAAATAACACGGCTCAAGCTCAAAACTTCCGCAGTTTGGCACGACAAGCCAATGTTGTCAATAAAGAGGGTGAATTACAGCAGCATCAGCAATTAATTGATGCCGTCGTCCAAACCATGACGAAACCCGAACTGAGAACGCAATTGGAAACGATGTTGCAACAGCGTGATAATAAGGGCTGGACGAAGTTGGTTATCGCTATTCGTAAGATATTGAATGGTGAGAGAAATTTGGATAATCTCTGTGATAAGGAATGCTTAGATTTAACAGATGCTGTTATTATACAGAAGATTCTGCAAGACATTTCTACGACTTTTAAAGTTTAGTCATGTAGGGTGGGTAGAGCGATAGCGAAACCCACCATTCATCTACTTTTAAAGTTTAGTCATGTAGGGTGGGTAGAGCGATAGCGAAACCCACCATTCATCAACAAATACTCAGGTGGTGGTGGGTTTCCACTTCGTTCCTACTCACCCTACATTTACTCGAAGTTCTGAAAGGTGATTTTGCCGGATTCCATCGCATTCGTATAAATGTTCAATGGCGTATTATATTTCGATGGGAAACATCAAATGCCTACGATGTTAGAGTCATTGATTATCATTTCGAGGTTTAAGTTTTTTGAAGAAAAACTTAAACCTCGAAAACAGAATATCGGAAGTAATAAAATGATTCCATCCAATAGAACAGCAACACACCCCGGTATTATTCTACTAAAAGAATTTCTTGAACCGATGGAACTGACACAAAAAGTGTTGGCCACTCATGTTGGGATTCCAGTACAGACTATTCATGAAATTATCAGGGGTAAAAAAGGGATTTCTCCTGATACATCTTGGTTACTATCGGAAGCTTTTGATACCTCACCAGAATTTTGGCTTAATCTTCAGACAACTTATGATTTATCGCTACATAAGCCAGTGATGCATATTCAACCATTGGTGGCAATAAGCAAGTGTAGGATAGGTAGAGCGACTTTGATCCCCTCCATTCCTCAATAAATACGATAATCATTTTATTAATCATCAGGTTGTGGTGGGTTTCCACTTCGTTCCTACCCGACATTAACTCAAAAACGCTTTAGCTTTAGAACAGTGGTATTAAGTCGCCAAAGCTGAAGCGTTTGACTACAGAACGGATAAAAGATTTTAGAACGCGAAGTTGAGTTATAGTATGGGTACGTTTATACCATAAAACCACATTTTTTATAATGTTTTAATTGAACCTGCTTTAAACTGATGACCCGACAAAAACATGACCAATATTCAAAGCAATTTGTGGCAGAACTGCTTGAATCCAAAGGCAATGCTCAGATACAATATGAAATTAGCCCAGGCGAATCTCATCATGCCGATATTTATTTTATACCTGCCCCTGATGCCGATTTCCAAACGCTCGGATTATTAGGTAAAATAGCTGCTCGACCCTGTATCATTGAACCTTTTCGCAATCAGCCAACAAAAATAGAGATTCAAACCTGTTTGCAAAAACTTTTTACCTTGCGGAGCGAGCTACTTTCTAAAGCAGAAAGAGAACAAAAAGCATTAACAGAAGAGGAAAGGAAAAAGAGAAATCCTTTGAAGGAAGAAGAATTGCCCCATTTATGGATTTTGACGACATCGGCTTCGGATAACTTACTCCATTTTTTGGGTGCGAAACCTAAGCATAACTGGTGTGAAGGCGTGTACATTTGTGGTGCGAATGTGAACAGAACCGCGATAGTTGCTATTAACAGGCTACCCACCACACCAGAGACACTCTTACTAAGACTCTTAGGAAAGGGAGCCACACAGAAACAAGCGATTGAAGAAATACGTGCCTTTCCAGAAGATCATGCTTTACGCAACCATGTAGAAGGGCTGCTATTTCGGTGGCGTATTTGTATAACCGCTCATAAAAACTTAACCCAAGATGATAAGGAGGTACTTATGAACTTATCAAAGATTTATCAAGATTGGCGAGACAAGACTTTACAAGAAGGACGAAAAGAAGGACAAAAAGAAGGACAAAAAGAAGGACGTTTAGAGGAACGGAGTGTTTTTGTGAAAAACTTACTCTTGTTTCGATTTGGTACGATTGATGATGCATTGTCACAGATCATTAAACCGTTGCTCCAATTACCACCCCAGGATTCATCACGTTTGCTTTTGCAATCCTCTCGTGAAGAACTGTTGGCGAAGTTGAGTTAGGTTAGTCATGTCGGGTGGGCAACGCATGATAATTGGGATCAGAGTAAGGTTGCTTTTACTCGCATTGTTCCATCGACTTTCGAGCCATCACTACGAACTGCTGAACCGTAAATTGAAGCCATCTTTGATTCTCTCCTATCCATTCTAAAGAAACAGAATTAATAAAAATAAAGAGGAAAAAGGGGGCAGGCTTGATTTTATTTGAATTTTATGAGGCTCTGGCAAAACTCTGAAAAAGGCCATTTTTTTAGACCACTCTAAGCATTAAAAGTAATAAAATTGTTGCATAATTTCTGCTTCCGTAAAATGAGCGAAAAAGTGAGTTTTGCAAGAGCCTCTTTTATGTTATGTTAAAAATAATTCGAGCCTGATCCCTTTTATTTTACTTTCTAAATGTTGGACTGACCGGAGTCAGTCCAACCTACGTTACGTACTTGCTAATTTGCTTCTTTAAACCACCGAAGAGCTTCAATACCTTCATTATAGACATCAATAGCTTCCTTCAGCTTTCTAAAAAAACGTTCTGCCCATTCTACCCTTTGCTTACAATTTAGAGCGAATTCATCATAACATGAACCAGAAGAAGGTAGTCTATTTATACTGTTGTAGAATAAAGTTTTAGCACGACCTAAGTAATATTCTTTATTGCAAGAAGAACTACGACATGCTGCTTCCACGCGTTCAATATTCTTAATAAGAGAATGACACTCTTGCTCAAGCTCAGAGCGTTGTTTTTCTGCTGGGCGACAGGAATTGAAAACTTGTGAATGACAACTTGCAGAAATAGCGTTTTGGTTAAAAACCACCAGTAATACAATCATCAGTATTGTACGCATTGTATTTTTCCTCCATTTACCATTAATACCGAGCATAATATTGTAAAACAAAATAACTCAGATATTCACATTTTTGAACTTAAAAATAATCCCATAACAAATTTCCCTTGTTTGGTTAAAATATAAAAACGAAATATATAGGGAACACTTTTCCCACACGATATGCCTCACTTACATCTATAAGTCGCTGTACATTTCCAATAACCTTTCACAAAGGGTAAATCTACCCATTCTACTTTATATTCAAACATTCTCTCCGCACCATATGGACAATGTCCATCTGCATCTTTATCAGCAGCTTGACATGCTTTGAATTCACTTTCAGTGCTTCTTCCAGATTCTTGAAATCTGTCCGCATATGCAACCCCACTTATTGCGAAACATATGAAAAAAAAAATCAATTTCTTCATATTCTCTCCTTAGTTAATCCAAAAAATAATGTTAAGTTTCTCCAGACCTGATTGATTAAACAAAGCTAAACGTTGGATGCATGAACGCCTAACTAAAACACCCAAAAAGAAGGTATATTACAATACCCTATTTTAGGCAACCATTTTGAAAAATACCTCTAAATATTGTATAATTTCTAAAAAACTAAAAATAGCAAGCATTATCATTTCGCCCACTTTTTCAGAGTCTCACATTCTACAAAATAATATTAAACTTATCAAGCAACCCAGAGTTGTTAATGGCCTAACTCAGGATATATATTTATGGAATTCCCTAAAAAACTTAAATTAGTTCGCTCATTAAAAAGTTGGACTCAAGAAGAAGTTGCCGATAAATTAGGCATTTCTACCCAATCTTACGCAAAAATAGAGCGTGGAGAAACGGACGTGAATTTATCCAGACTGCAACAAATTGCGGATGTGATGGAAATTGGATTGTCGCAGTTATTCGATTTGGATGAAAAGAATGTTTTTAATTTAACTTGTGATAACAATACTCAATGTCAAAAAATTGATAACAATTGGAATGTTAATTCCTCTTCAACTGAACAAATCAAATACAAATATGAATTAGAAAAAGCGAATTTAATTATTGAAGAACGGGAAAGGGAAATTGATTATTTAAAACAACAGGTGAATGATTTGAGAGAGATAAATAACCTATTGAAAAAACAAGAAAAAACATGCAAATTCAAGGGATCAGATTAAATCAATGAAAAGCCAGGTAGCGAGCGTAGCGAGCGTAGGGTAGAGTGAAAACGAAACCCACTATTCATTAATTAATACGATAATCATTTTATTAATCATCAGATTGTGGTGGGTTTCCACTTCATTTCTACCCACCCGACATTTACTTGTATCAATAAAAACGGGATATAAGGTGAAAGAGGTATGGTCAAAATCCAGATTACATCAAATCAACAGTATGCACTTCCCATTATTCAATCCGCTATCGTGGAAAAAGTCAAGCGGATTGAAATTGGACTACGGAAAACGGAACAGGAAATTCAAAAAATTGAAACAAAATACCACATTCCTTCAGAAACATTTATGAACGATTATACGGCAGAAGATATGGAGGGTGGTGATGACGAATATGTCAGTTGGATGGGAGAACTGAAAATTCAACAAGCCATTTGTGAAGAATTACAACTCTTGCAAAATATTGAATATGTTACTCAAGGATTATCTCGCGGATATCAACAACACAATTGCGGAATACACTCAAACAGGCTTAATCTTGTCGTCTGATATGCTCACAGATTTTCGGACAGAGAAAATCGGGTTGCTGAAAGGTGTGATTAGCTTTCTTGATGGATCAACACTCTTTTTTAAAGAATATCTTGATCTCCGCTATCGTCTCGAAAAAAATGTATTCATTTCATTATCAGGATGCTCACGCAACATTACGCTTGAGGGTTGACAATGCCGATCATAAACCTGCTCTCGGCTTTCACGATCATAAACACACGTCTGAGGAGATACTTCCGTCAACGATTCCCAATTTGCAAGAGGTGTTGAACGAGATTGTGAATACCTATTTTACGGAATCATGAGGAACTTCGCCCCTACGTGAATTGATTGTCGGGCGAACACATAGGATTCGAGGCTAAAGTTTTTCTTTAAAAAAACTGTAAAAACTTTAGCGAGCGTAGGGTCAATGCCATTAAGTTAAGCCAGGGCGAACACGCAGGTTCGCCCCTACAGCCCCGGAATACGTTGCGTTTTGTAGGGGCAACCCTGCGTGTCTGCCCTTAACTTAATGGCATTGGAGCGTAGGGTGGGTAGAGCGAACGCTCCACCCACCATTCATCTAATCATAAGGTTGTGGTGGGTTTCCACTTCGTTCCTACCCATCCTACGCTTATGTAAAAAATATTTTTTTAAATCATAAAGTGACAAAATTTAAGCGAAAGTACCGTTATAAAAAAGTACCGTTATAAATTAGCAATTATTCATTGCTCAAAACCACTTTGATTTTTGCCATGTTGGAGCTTAGTACCAAGAAGCTGTCCGTCATAGGGTTCTTACCTTCATCGACATACACCGCATAGAAGGTATAATCCCCGCCCAAACCTGGTAAAACTTCAAACTTGAGGACTCGATGCGTCGTTTGCGTCGTGTCTAAAGACGATCTAAAGGGTTGAGGACTCAAGCTGAATGGGTTAAAAGCCAGCTCCGTCATAAAAAGCAAATCACCATTGGGCATTTTAATAACTACCCACAAATCGACACGGTGAAAGCGGCTTACTTGTAGATTTTCCACTAAATCAATCACGACTGTTTCACCAACGTGATAAAGTGGTTGAAGCTCACTGAAGTACAGGCCAGCTGGGATACTACTTGTGGGTGAAATACTAGGACAATCAGGACAAGTAGGACAATCAGAGCCTTCACCATCTAGCGGCTCATCAACACATTCATCGCCACAGGCGGGATCAACGTAAAAAGAAGCACTATCAAATCCAATTCCTTTGTAACCACCGTAGCTATCAGTAAATCGAAATGACAAAGTTATTGTTCTTGTTCCTGTGGGTATTGTTCCCAATAATGATTCTTGATGCCAATCATAGGGTGCATCAGTGCAAGCTACTTTACCAGTCGTATTTTCACTTAAAAACCCCCCTTGCTCCTCAAAATATTGGACGCTTAGTTCACATTCGGAAGAAGTTCTTTCCGATGACATCCATCCCCCCACCTTGATTTGGGCATTGCCCGTATCAATATCAGAAGCATAAGTAGAAACATCTACGGTTTGAGCCACCCTTCCAGTATCACTAAATCTATTAGAAAAAAAAGCATAAATTCCTCCATGAGGCTGCAAGTTTCCCATCTTGGTATCTACATTAAAATCATTAACGCTCCACCCAGAAGTCTCTCCTTTTTCAGCGCCGGAATTAGACAATAAATTTGGCGACAACTCAGCAATCGCTGAATTGGCAAATATCAATGTCATAGGTACAGCCATTAACGCTGTAGTCAGTTTTTTCATGGTATATCCTCTTTTTAAAAATGGAAAAAAAAACAATAACATCAATCAATAGAGGCTCTTGCGAAACTCTAAAAAAAGAATAATTTGATAGTATCAATCTATAGAATTGTGATATTATATTTAAAGAAATTCACTCTGTCAAGTAATGTAGGGTGGGCAACGTCCTTTTGGTGCAACGGCTTCAGCTTAAATGCTGGGCAAGAAAAAGACGTTGCCCCCCGACTACTAAGCTCGAAAAGCGAGTTTTGCAAGAGGCTCTTCAAATAATGAGATCAATAACATAAGGAAAACGACATTAAAAAAACCATTGTAATGAACAAAAAGGTAAACCCACTGACGATGCTGAAAAAAGCACTGGTTTCTTATGATGAAACCATCAACATTATGAATAAATCGTCTTTGGATGACGAAAATCGTAAAACCTTAGCTTGTGCTTATCTCAATCGTGGCGATGTGTTGCAAACTCTGGGAAAATGGGAAAATGAAACCTTAGAAAAAGCATTATTGTCTTATGATAAAGCGATCAATTTGGCAAAAGCATTACCCTTTGAGATAGCTGAAAATAGAAAAATACTAGCTGATGCTTATATGAAACAGGGCAACGTATTACGTGTTACTGGAACGCAAGCACTTGAAACACGAGAAGAATTAGCTGAACGGCGCCAACGTTATTCTGAATTGGGTTTGTTATTGCAAGAACGGGTAGAAAACGGAGATGCTGAGTATGATGAGCGTGTTGGGAGTTTGTTAGAAAAAGAATTGGAAACATCATTATGATACTGCTACTATTGCTGGACACTAATATTCTTGGGCAACTTTGTCATCCAAAAAGAAAAGTAAATAAACCCGTTATTGACTGGTTGGCAAAAATAATCATACAACCTGAACGATTTAAAGTTTATGTACCAGCAATTGCAGATTATGAATTGCGCCGCAAATTGCTACATTTAATCAAGAAAAAACAAGCCAGTGAAAAAAGTATACACTTTTTGAATCAACTTATTGCAAAAACGGATTATTTGCCATTGACTGAGACCACTTTATTCAAAGCCGCTGAATTGTGGGCGGAAGCACGTTTTACTGGCTTACCAACAGCGAGCGTAGGGTCAATGCCATTAAGTTAAGGACCACTCACAAAATAACTTGGACATTTAGAAACTAAGTTTTTTCAAAAAACTTAGTTTCTCTACATTTAGAAACCAAGTTTCTTGAAGAAACTTGGTTTCTCATCATTAAACGGGAAGTTATTTCGTAACCATTCCTAAGGAATGCTTATTGGAATCCAAACCGTCAGATTTGGATTATGTCGTTTAAAATAAAACACTTCCAAATCTAAAGGTTTGGACTCCAAGACTTAACTTAATGACATTGGAGCGTAGGGTGGGTAGAGCGAGAGCAAAACCCACCATTCATCAATACGATAATCATTTTATTAATCATAAGGTTGTGGTGGGTTTCCACTTCGTTCCTACCTACCCGACATTTACTCAAAAATGAATAGTGGGATAGGTTCATGGATGAAAACGAAGGCGAACACGCAGATTCGCCCCTACAATCCTGAAAGACGTGATGTTTTGTAGGGGCAGACCTGTCCCTGCCCTCTCTTTGTAGTAATATAGGATGGGCAACGTCCTTTTGGTGCAACGGCTTCAGCTTAAATGGTGGGCAAGAAAAAGACCTTGCCCACCCTACTTAACGGGAAGTTATTTCGTGACCATTTCTTATTGACCTGAAAAACGATAGGAGTCATTTTATGCTTAAATTAAATAGAACTTTGAAGGTAATAACTGTATCGACTGTAGCCCTCATGTCTAGTTTTACTCAGGCAACAGACACTATTCTTTACGATGGTGAAACCGGTTTTACCCGTTTTCCTTATGCCGGGCTTGGTGCATCAGATGTTCGTTGGCTGGGCTATGGGGAAATACCGTTAAAATTTGGTTTTTCCGCTACAGGGGTAGGTACGCCTTCTTTGAATACTGATTTAGGTTCAGGCAACAAGGGTTATGCGGGTTATTCCAGCTATACTTTAACGGCTTCATTTAAACCAGAATTGATTTTAGTCAATTCAGATTTTCCGATCTTGGATCGTTTTACCGGCTTTAGTGTCGCTTTCAATGTTGCGGTGACTGATGAAAGCAGCAATGCAAATAGAGCGGGTTTTAGTGTGCTTGTAATCAGTGACGATGGTAAAGGTATTGAATTAGGCTTTAAGCAAGAAGAATCATCTGACCGTATCTTCGCCCAATCAGAAGATTTTACCGAAGCAGAAGAGGTCAACATTGATATCAGTGCAATGACCCATTACGTCCTAACAGTGCAAAATGATAGCTATACACTTGTTGCTGATGCGACTGATATTTTGACGGGTGAATTACGTCATTATAATTTCAATCCCAATGCCAGTTCTCCTGCTTTGCCCTTTAATCCTTATACTTCACCCTATTTTGTATTTTTTGGTGATAACACTGATCAGGCTCATGCGACTTTTACTTTGGGTACTATTTCCATCAGTACTTTTGACTCTTCAGAAGTATGTCAAAGCGACGAGTTTTATGCTTTACATGATGAAAGATTAAACAACTCGCAATTTTTTACGATTGAACCAGCGATTGATCCAACCGTTTATACGACAACACCGTTAGGTCCCTTATATAAGGGACATGACATTGAAGGTTTGGATATGCACCCCACGACGGGGGAACTGTATGCCACTTCGGGTGACGATCCCAGTGTCGAACATCCCAATGGTTATTTATACCGTGTCGATACCAAAACAGGGGATTTGACACCGATTGGTTCAACGGGATTTGGTGAAGTCTCTGCTATCTCCTTTAAAGCAGACGGTAGTTTATGGGGCTGGGCTGACAGTCAAGGTTTGATAAAAATTAACAGTGAAACTGGCGAAGCAGAGTTGATCCTGCCTTTGGAGGCTGCTATTGAAGGACTCACTTGGAATCAAGCGAGCAATATGCTTTATGGTTCTGTCAATAGAGAACTCTGGGGATGGGATGGGACTCAGCTGATAAAATTTTGCGACAACTTGCCTGGGCAAACAGAAGCCTTAGAAATGCTATTTCTCCCAACAGGTGAAGAGCTATTGCTCTTTGCAACTCACGCTATCAATGATGTGAATATCCATGCTTGGGATATTGAAAGTTGCCAACCGGTATTAGATGTTGAGATTGAAACACCTTACAATGATATTGAAGCAATCACATGGAAATTAGGTTGTGACTAATAATTCCGGCGTTGCACGAAAAAGACCTTGCCCACCCTACTACTACTGATTGATGTTACCGATATACCTTTTGTTATTCGAGAAACAAAACGTAAATTCCAACATTCAATTGCTGAAGTATCCACTTGGCAAAAAAGATAGTTATACTTGACTGTCAAGTTTTTTAACAATAACTACAATCGGAAATATATTATGAAAAGAATATGTGTTTTTATCGGTTCAGATATGGGTGTACAAACAGATTATCTGTTAAGTGCAAAACAGTTAGCAACTGAGATTGTTGAGCGAGATTTAGAACTCGTTTATGGAGCGGCAAAAGTGGGACTGATGGGTGTACTCGCTGATGCGGTGCTTGAATTAGGTGGTCGTGTTATCGGTGTTGTCCCTAAAGGTTTAACCCAAAAAGAAATTGTTCATGATGGACTCACTGAGTTACGTGTGGTTTCTTCAATGCATGAACGGAAAGCACAAATGGCAGAACTTGCGTCAGGGTTTATCACCCTCCCCGGTGGCATTGGAACACTGGAAGAAACTTGTGAAATCCTCACTTGGGCACAAATTGGCATACACAAAAAACCCTGTGGTTTGTTAAATGTCTGTGGTTATTATGATCATCTCATAGCGTATTTGGATAATATGGTTGAACAAGGTTTTTTTAGAGCAGTCCATCGCTCGCTGCTTATTGTAAAGGATGATCCAAAACAACTGCTTGATAGCTTGGAAAGTTATCAAGCTCCTGATTTTAAAAGGTGGATGAGGGAAAGTGAAAGTTAATTTGAGTGTCTGGAATAGGTGTACTCAATTCAAGAATTTTTTTATTTAAACTAATCGTGCAGGAAAAGATTTATGGAACTTATTATAGCCAGTGGCATCCAATGGGGTGATGAAGGGAAAGGAAAAGTTTCCTACTATTTGTCACAATTTTCTGATGTATGTATGCGTGCTGGTGGCGGTTCAAATGCCGAAGCGACCTTTTACCAGCAAGGAAAAGATTGGCATTTTCAAATGATACCTAGCGGCGTTGTACGTGGAAAGGTAGGAATATTAGCTGATGGTGTGTTAATTAGCTGTGATCGTCTTATGCTGGAAATTCGTCAATTGGAAGAAGAGTTCGGCGATATATCAGATCGTTTCATGATAAGCGGAAATGCTCATGTTGTATTACCTTATCACCGAGCAAAAGATGCTTTTTTGGATGAAAATGTGTTAAAAATCAACACTATTCGACAAGGAATTGGACCAGCTATGGCCGATAGGGCCTATCGTGTTGGCGTTAATGTTGATACCTTTATTCGTTCTGGCGGTGCTCCTGAAGGACAGGATGAACACTGGGAGGATAGAGAACAGTATGTTGAAATGTTACGCAAATATCGCAAAAACACCAAACGCTATCTTGGCGAATTGCAAAAAACCGACAAGACCGTTCTGATTCAAGGCTCACAAGCGTTTATGTTAGACAATGTACATGGTACCTATCCTTCGGTTACGTCTTCTTATACTTCAACGGCTGGACTACTACATGGTGCGGGATTGCCTTATTCCAGTTTAACTCGTAATATCGGAATTGTTAAAGCTTATCCGATTAGGTTTGACCGAACTGGTCCACTTCCAACTGAATGTTCTGAAAGTGATCAAGATCATATTCGTAATGCGGGCAATGAATTTAGCCATACGTCTCATACACCCTTACGGATTGGCTGGTTAGACATGGTGGCGTTGAGATATGCTCAAGAACTCAATCATTACACGGAATTTTTCTTTACTAAGATAGATGTCTTATCTGAACTGAAGGAAATTCCGGTGTGTATTGGTTATCGTCATCGTGGGGAAACCATTGATATTTGTTATGAATGGAGTAACATGGATACGAGTGAATATGAACCTGTGTATAAGGTGTTAAAAGGTTGGCAACGTCCCATTAGAGGGGTACAAGACTTTATGGAACTTCCGGTTGAAGCCCGTGACTATGTGACATTTCTTGAAGATCAAGTTGGTGTCAGAGTGAGTCTGATAGGTACCGGCCCCAAGGATGATGAAGTGATCGTTCGCTAGTGGCTAAATAGGGTGGTCAACTTGTTGACCATCCTGCTGATTTAAGGAGATAATAAAATGCCTTTGCCTTTACTGGGTATAGCGGTTGTCGGCGGATGTTTGTATTTTGCAAATAAAATTTCTAAAAAGCATCAAGATAAAAAAACACTTAAGAAGTCTCAACCCAAAAAAGTGATTGCTCAAAGCATTTCATCCACAATAACGCCTAAAAATGATTATGAAACTCAAATCAACCGAAATATTATTTTATCGACCGGATTAATGGCTCTAACCATAGGTGGTGCTTTGGGTTATCCGTTGTTAACGTGGCTCAGTGTCCCGGGTCTCATTTATTTGGAGATACCTTTTATTAAGCGTGGATATCATGAATTATTCAAGGAACGTAAGATAGGTGCTGCCACACTTGATGGCGTGATAGCCTTTACTATGCTGAGTTTGCAGTATTTTTTTGCATCTGCCTTCTTTTTTACATTATATTACACCAGCCGAAAAATTCTGCTTAAAACGGAAGACTCTTCTCGAAACAGCCTGATTAGTATTTGGGGAGAAACACCACAATTTGTTTGGATAGAGCAAGCCGGTGTTGAAATAGAAATAGCCTTTGATAAATTACAAATAGGAGATGTTGTCGTTATTCATGCTGGGGAGACTATCCCGGTTGATGGGAACGTTGTAAAGGGCATTGGCAATGTTGACCAACATATACTGACCGGTGAATCACAACTGGCAGAAAAAATAGTGAGTAACCGTGTTTTTGCCTCAACCATGTTACTCTCCGGTAGATTACATATTAAAGTTGACAAAGCGGGTACTGAAACTGTTGCTGCAAAGATCAAAAATATTTTAAATAACACAACTGATTATAAATCATCTCTGCAAGCAAGGGGTGAACAAATGGCTGAAAAAAGTGCTTTACCAACATTAATTGGGGGAATTATTACTCTACCTATTTTAGGTGTTCAAAGTGCAGCGACTATTTTACTCGCTTCTTTTGGAAGTCAAATGCGAGTTGTTGCACCAATCAGTGTGTTGAATTTTCTCAAAATTGCTTCTGAACAAGCTATTTTAATTAAGGATGGGCGAGCTTTAGAAACTTTACACGGCATTGATACAGTCGTGTTTGATAAAACGGGAACCCTGACTCAAGAACAACCTTATGTGAAAGCCATCCATGCTTGTCATTTACAAACTGAAAATGAAATTATTTGCTATGCTGCTGCTGCCGAATATAAACAAAAACACCCAATTGCGTTAGCTATTCAAAAAGAAGCACAAAACCGTCATTTGGATTTACCAATGATTGATGAGGCCAATTATGAGATTGGTTATGGATTAAAAGTTCAATTGGACGATAAACTGATTCGAGTAGGGAGTATTCGGTTTATGACCATGGAAAATATTGTCATTCCACCCCGTATTCATACACTTCAAACGAAAAGTCATGATCAAGGTTCCTCCTTGGTTTATGTTGCTGTCAACGAGCAACTGGGTGGAGCTATTGAGTTACAAGCAACAATTCGTCCTGAAGCCAAGCAGGTTATTGATAATTTGCACCAACGTGGCATGACCATCGTTATTATTTCTGGAGATCACGAAAAACCAACCCAACAACTTGCCCAAGAATTAGGCATTGACCAATACTTTGCGGAAACTTTACCAGAGAACAAAGCACAGTTAATTGAACAATTACAAAAAAATGGGAAATCAGTTTGTTTTGTAGGGGATGGGATTAACGATTCTATCGCCTTGAAAAAAGCAAATGTCTCTATTTCTTTACGGGGAGCCTCAACCATTGCTACAGATACGGCTCAAGTTATTTTGATGGATGAGAGTTTGAAGCAATTACCGCTCTTGTTTGATTTGGCAAATAGTCTTGAGAAGAATATGCGAACTGGTTTTGTGACAGCAGTTATTCCCGGCGTGATGTGTGTTAGTGGTGTTTATTTTTTTCATATTGGTGTTATAGCTGCTGGTGTGTTATATAATCTAAGTTTGGGGGCTGGTGTGGTAAACGCAATGTTACCCAAACTAAAAAGCAAAAGTATTTCAAAAAATTGATGATGACGTTTATTTACACTGTTATAATTTATGCTTTTTTCATAGCGAAGTGATAAGTCTTGTAGCGTGTCCAAAAATTTTTCTTTTCATCCAAATGAGAGTCGGGTAGATCAGGAACCTCACGATTCCCTTCCCCAACAGGTGAAGAGCTATTGCTCTTTGCAACTCACGCTATCAATGATGTGAATATCCATGCTTGGGATATTGAAAGTTGCCAACCGGTATTAGATGTTGAGATTGAAACACCTTACAATGATATTGAAGCAATCACATGGAAATTAGGTTGTGACTAGTAATTCCGGCGTTGCACGAAAAAGACCTTGCCCAGCCTACTACTCAGCTTTAAACCACGACACAAACCTCTGAGGTTTTGGAAACCTCAGAGGTTTTTTTTTCATGCAGGTCAGGTGGGCAAAATGTCTTTTTGATGAATAGAACAAACTAATGAAATTGAAAAAATATCCGAAACGACAGTTGCAAGCATATATTACCTTGATTCTTACATTTCTTCTATTTCTATCATTAGCAATAGAATCTAGTGGTTGGGTTTTACTGGCCGGTTCAATTATTGCGGTAACCTGGGCTTGGAGAATTTCTGACTTGTCGTATACAGGTTTAACGTTTATTATGTTCCTGATAGGCATACTCACTCCAATTGTCTTTTTGCAAATGTTTATTTGGATGTCTTCATCACGCCTTTCGTTGTTTCAATTATTGTCGAATAGCGAATTGTTCGGCATTTTAAGTTGGTTAATATTATCTATCATTGTTTCAGTAATTTGGTTTTGGATATTAAAGCATCATAGGATGCGGTGATAAAACAAACGGTAATAATTGGGGTTCGAGGTTTTAGTAATGTAGGGTGGGTAGAGCGATAGCAAAACCCACCATTCATCAATACGATAATCATTTTATTAATCATAAGGTTGTGGTGGGTTTCCACTTCGTTCCTACCCACCCTACATTTACTGATCATCAAAAAATTCAACTGGTAGGCAATCCTTTGAGGCGCATCACTGGATTTCCACTCCAATGTCTGAATCAGAATTGTCAGAATATTCGAGTCGAGCCTAAAGTTTTTTCTTTAAAAAAAACTTTAGGCTCGACGAAAGTTTTTCTTCAAAAAACTTTCGCCTCGAATAGAATTGTCAGAATTTTTAAAAATGATTGCATCGATTTTAAACAAGGGTTGAAATATTATTAAGTATAATTAAATCAATGATTTAATAGTAAAAAACTGTTTTTTTAATTCTGAAAATTCTCAAATTCTGAAAATTCTGATTCAAACATTGGAGTGGAAATCGATACAGTGCCAGCGCGTGGAAACAAGAAATCGGGAATAATATTTTGATTCGTATTGAATCGATTTCGTACACTCAAGCATGAAGAGGTAATGGCTATGTTAAATTTTGATTTGATGGATACTGTGGCGGGCAGACAAATCCATGAAATGGGGTTAATTGAAGATGCCAGAGAAATGGTTATTGAGGCTTTGGACGTGCGTTTTGGCATCGTACCTACCGAGATTATTAAGCAGATTCGCGCCATTTCAAAGCGGGACTGGTTGAAAAGCCTTCACAGACAGGCTATCATCAGTTCAAATATGAACAGTTTCAAGGAGATACTGTCAAAGGCTTTGCCCTCTCAGAAACCACGTAGTTGAGCACCAGGGGTGTCGTTTTTCGTAGGCAAGATGGTGGGCAAGAAAAAGACCTTGCCCACCCTACATTTTGACTGATTCAGACATTGGAGTAGGAACCAGAAAAGGGCAACAACAAGGGAGATTGCCCCTTGTGGTTGCCCTCAGAGTTGACTCTCTTAACAACCTGATGGCTTAATACCACCAGCAACCATAGCTACTTGTTTAGGACCAATCGGAAAAAGCGCGTAAAAACCTTTGCTGTCAACACCAAAACGTTTTTTTGCTTCTTTTTGAGCAATCCTTGAAGAAGGCGTTATCCCTCTTTCTTCAATAAATTCACGAAACAAGTTGATGAGGTTCCAATGAATTTCAGTTAACTCAACATCAAGATCAGCCATACGCCATTCTGCGTATTCTTTGGACCACTTAGATGGATCAACCATATACCCATCTTCACTTTTCAATTCCGCATAATCCATATAATAACCTCTGTATTTGTCATAGAAAAAAAGAGTCCGTCAACTAGCGATCTGTCAGGTTCAGTTCACCTTATTGTCCACCACAATTTGTGGATGAATCATTATATAATAAAATTTACCCATAATCAATAGCATTGTAACGTGGTTTAGGCGCAGGAAATCACCGACGCAAAAACCCAGTTTCTGGCAGAAACGGTGATTCCAAAAAATCTCTAAAAATCTCCAAAGCTGAAGCGTTGAACTCCAAAAAATCTCTAAAAATCTCCAAAGCTGAAGCGTTGAACTCCAAAAAACAAGTTAAGTTTTAATGTGAATTATGAATTATTAATTATAAATTATGAATGGTGAATTTTATTTAAATCACTTAATCAGTGAGCGTAGGTGCATTCTACGCACCATCAATCTGATAAACCCAAATTTAAAATTTTTCATGCGTAAGGCACGGCGACGTTTGTTAAAATATTGACTACTTAGAAACGTGCATGAAATAACTTTCAAAATGTTGAATCAAACCTGACAGGTTTAATTATTGATTTTATTTCATGCACGTTCCTTATTACTTAATAACTGATGTGACGCAAGGTGCTTCCAAATTCCACCGATTTCATCGGTGGCTATTCATGTTTAACCCCTTCGGGGTTG
>JAOZSV010000389.1 GCA_029939505.1 Thiotrichaceae bacterium
GATTTCTTAAATATCGTTTCGCCGCTTAGAAATCCGATTTTTTTTCAAAGATTTCTTAAACATCTTGGAAACATAGTGCGTCACATCAGTGATCCAGAATTGATTTGGCGAAAACTATTGGAGGCGAAACCCATGAAATTTATGATACGCGAAGAAACCTGGCCAATCATTGACCAGTTTTTCCAGGAAATGCCGGAAGCGATTGGGAAATTACCCACGTTTCAAGAGGCTTTGTCGAAAAGTATGCGACAAGGCTTCCAAGAAGGCGAACAACGGGGCGAACAACGAATGCTGATTCGTCAACTCCGCCATAAATTCAGCCGTGTTCCAAAAGGCATTGTACAGCAGATTGAGACAACGACGGATATGGAACTGTTGGATAATTGGTTAATTCAAGTGATTTCTGCGAAGAAATTGGCGGAGATTGATTTTAATCTCCCTCAAAAAGTGTGATAAAAAGTGAAAAAGAAATCGGATTTCTAAATCTCAACTCGAAAAAGCGAGTTTTGCAAGAAGCTCATTCAATTGAGCATTTTGAAGAAAAATTCAAACCACGTTCCCATTTATTCATTAAAAAAAAAGCCCCAAGTCAAACGACTTGAGGCTTTAAGTTAATTTTGGTGTGCTTTGAGATTTTACCCTTTTGCAACCCATTCCCAATTGTTCGCCGAAGATTTCAGTCATCTATGGGCGTTACGCTATCAGTGGCAGGTACTTCAGCGGGTACTTCGAGGCTAAAGTTTTTTTAAAGAAAAAACTTTAGCCTCGAATTCTGTTTTGCTCTCGGTTGGAGATGCCTCTGTGGGTTTCTCTGGTGTTAAGGAATCTTCTGGTTGGTTCGCAATGATTTTATTCCGATTTCTTTCAAAGGTTTTTTCTCCTATCCCATAGACCTTTTGAATGTCTTCAATGGATTTAAAGGGGCCGTTTTGTTCACGGTACTCAACAATGGCCGCCGCTTTTTTCGGTCCGATTCCATTAAGTTCTCTGTCCAAAATTTCCACAGAAGCTGAATTAATATCAATTTTTTCAACCGAAGTCTCAGCGTAGGTGAAAGGAAATGTAATTGTTCCTAAAACCAATGTTAATAATAAAAAGGTAAGTCGCATTGTTTAAACTCCTTTCGAGGTGATGATGAATGGTTTAGAGGTTTGAGTTTTTTGAAAAAAAACTCAAACCTCGAATGATTAATGGTGAATGGTGAATGTCTAATTTTTCATTTAAATGATTGATTTTACTCACCATTCATCATTCACCATTAATTACTTCTCTCAAAACATTTTTCGTGCGATGCTTACAGTACGCTCACCCAGCATGTTGGTGTAACTTCCCAATTCATTATCGTACCAGCCGAAAACAACCGCTTGTGTTACCGGGGCTTCGAGGAAATGTCCACTATCATGAGTGGCTTGAACACGCATCATCGCCGTTCGCGTATGGTTTTCACGCGCTTCAATGACCGTTGCTGCTTGTGGAAAGCCAACAATATCGGAGGAAACATTCTGTTCTTCCGAATAAATGATATAGCCCTTGTAAGCGCCCTCTGCCGCCGTTTTGTAAATGTTGTTGATTTCAGCACGTCGGATGCTACGATCTGGGTCTTCTGCTTGGAGATTGAGAGTCAAAATCACCAATGAACCAGAAGCAGTCGGGATACGCACTGATTCAGCCATAAAACCGATGCCGGCCATTTCTGGAATCACTAATTTAAGTGCTTCTGCTGCCCCCGTACTGGTGAGGATAATATTATTCATCACGCTACGACTTTTTCGTAAATCGCTGGCACCCGCTTTTGGCACAGCATCTAAAACATTCTGGCTAGAAGTCGTCGCATGTATCGTTACCATTGAGGCGGAAAGAATCTCATCGGCTCCCAAATGATCAATCAACGGTTTCATCATGTGAGATAAACAAGTCGTTGTACAAGAAGCCGCCGAAAGCACTTTATGTTGCCGGGGATCGAAATCTTCATCGTTGATGCCCATCACGGTTGTTATCGCATCGTCTGGCATATTGAGCGCTTTATCTTTGATCTTAAAGGGAGCAGACAAAATGACTATTTCAGCACCCGCTTCTAAATGCCCCCGTAATGCGCCTTTGGGACTATCGCCTGGCACGGTGGGATCGGCAAACGCGCCAGTGGTATCGACTACCAGTCGTGCCCCATTTTCTCCCCAACCAATGTCTTTGGGGTTACGCGCCGAGCGTAAAATTTTCACTTTCACGCCATCAATGGTCATCGTGCCATTCGCTTCATCCAAATTCTCTATCAGCCTATCAGGCGCATTAACGCCGTAAAGATAGTTGCCAAGACGGCCATAACTACTATCCTTTTCGATAAAATTGGCAATATCCTGCAAGCCTTTACCAGATTCGCGGCCAAGATTAACCAAGATTTCGCTAAAAGCCTTACGGGAAATGTGGTGCCACAACGAGAGTTTGCCGATGCGCCCCATACCATTGATGCCCAATATGCCAAATTCGCTATTTTTTGTTGTAGTCAATTGACTTCTCCTCTTGATGTTAAAATAAAAATCTAAGGTAGTAACTGATGTTACGCATTATGTTTCCAAGATGTTTAAGAAATCCGATTTTTTTTCAAAAATCGGATTTCTAAGTACGGCGAAACGATGTTTAAGAAATCCGATTTTTTCAAAAATCGGATTTCTAAGCG
>JAOZSV010000196.1 GCA_029939505.1 Thiotrichaceae bacterium
CCGATGAAATCGGTGGAACTATTTTTGTACTTCACCTAATCGGGAAACGCTATAACGGATTGACATCATAAGCAGCGTTTTTACTCTGCTCCCATTTTTTACGCTAAGTAATATTAACAGCTACGTTTGTTCATTTGCTATTTGTAAAACTCGTTGGTATAGTTTTGAACTGACTCTAAAACCAACTTGTTTTATCAAATCATCCATTATGGGTTTAATAGCATTGATAAGCTGATTATTTTTGGCTTCAATCAAAATACCTAAAATCCCGGTGAATTTTATGCCAAAATTTGAGGCAACATGTCGTCCTTTACGTTCATCTAACAGTAATAAATCGGGTTTCAATTCAAGTGCAAGTACAATTGCTTCCGCTTCACCTATATCCACATCAACTTGTAACAAGTTTCGAGGGTAAAGTTTTTTTGAAGAAAAAACTTTACCCTCGAAAACCATTTGTTGGTTAGATATTTGCTCGACTTTGAACCAATCATAAGTTTTAACTTCCATAGCCCCCGGTTGCCCCACACCAGCAATCACGATTTCATCATAAACGGCTGAGGGTTTCAAACAATTCGGGTTTCAAAAAAAAAAACCTCTGAGGTTTCCAAAACCTCAGAGGTTTCAAACAGGGTTTCCAAAACCTCAGAGGTTTCTAAAACCTCTGAGGTTTCAAACAAAAAGTCCAACCCTCACCTACATGCTAAAATTTTGCGAGAGCATCTCATCGGATTGAGGTAATGTGCCACAGAATATCTCTGGTTTTGGATTTCCGAAAACGGAACTCATTGCCGGAGAAAATTGAGCCAAAGTCTTGGTATCCGTACAGAAATAGACAGTCGAGTCATTCCTCATTCTGCCCACCGCTAATGGATAATCACGACATCCCACCATTAACCATTTTCCTTCTGTCACCAACGTCATCAAAGCAAATTGCCCCTTCAATTTTCTCATCATCTTCTGCATCGCATCAACTGGTGAAAGAGAACCGTCTGTCAAATAATGGTCAAGCAGACAAGAGAGCGTTTCCGTTCGAGGTTTAAGTTTTTTTGAAGAAAAACTTAAACCTCGAACACATTATTTTTGGTATCAAATTGAACCCCATTAGAAATCAATTTTTCCCGTATTTCAGGGAGATTATCGATCACGCCGAGGCACGCGACGGCAATATGCCCTATTGAATAGATGGGCATTACACCATATTGGGGTAAAAATAATGGGCTTGGGCGAAAAAAAGCAATACCTAAACCGCCGAGGGGCAGCTGTAAGTCGTTTAACAACTTCGACACATCGGATGAGCACCAAGATTGAATCGACTCGTTCTGGAGTCTGCATATCACTAATTCGAGTCGGGCGTGATCTTTTGCTAAGACATCGTTTCGAGGTTTCCGTTTTTTTTTCAAAAAACGGAAACCTCGAAAACTGATGAAAACGTTTCAAGGTGTTTTCTGTTGGGTTCCAAAAACCAAAAATACTTTCATTCATCTTCTTCATACCGGTTCCTTCATCATAGTAAAAAGATAATGAGTATATCTATTCGTTGGAACCAGATCAAGAACTGAAAACGGTTATTCGCATTTTAATAGATTTCTTTCTTTGATTGCCTTTTCTTAAAACACGCATAAACTTCTGAAAACGTGGGAATCCGGTAATTTCAAAAGTCGAAACCGGTTATTTGAAATCCGCCTGGAGTGGTGCAGCTTATTATGTACGTCAAGCCAGTTAAGTAGGTCGGGTTAGATGGCGCCAAAACGTAACCCGACACAGTTAAGTAGGTCGGGTTAGTTAAGTAGGTCGGGTTAGATGGCGCAGCAAAGTAACCCGACACAGGCAATTTATTAGGTAAATGTCGGGTTACGTTATCGCGCGACGCTTGATAAGCTAACCCGATCTACCATACTCTTAAACAATGGAGAATTGAAAAAATCAAATAGATATTCTATTTTTGTATGATAAGCATTTTGGGAATGGTGGGTGGAGCGTTCGCTCTACCCACCTGACCTACTCAATGTCATTAAGTTAAGCCTTGGAGTCCATTCGAGGTTTGAGTTTTAAAAAAAACTCAAACCTCGAATCCTTTAGATTTGGAAGTGTTTGATATTTAAGCGAAATCATCCAAATCTGACGGTTTGGATTCCAATAAATCTTAACTTAATGGCTTTGACCCGACCTACCAATGCCATTAAGTTAAGGGCAGACACGCAGGTCTGCCCCTACCAAACCCCGCGTATTATGTGATTGTAGGGGCGAACCTGCGTGTTCGCCCTGGCTTAACTTAATGGCATTAACCCTACGCTCTCAATACCTGCCAGATTTTGAAAACCTGGCAGGAAACATTAGGCAGAAATACCAATCATTCCTTATCACGTAATAATTTAGGGTGCTGTTCTGAAAAGTAGGCTTTTTCAGCTTGAGTCAGTTCGATGCTTTCTACACTCGTGTTCATCATATTTTATACTTCAAACCCATTTCCTCAAGATAACGCGAGGGTTTTTGTTTCTTTGTTTCGCCCCAAGGCATCACTTTTTGACGAGGATAAGTAAAATAGGCGAGGCGTTTTGAACGAGTCAGAGCGACATAAGCATTATGTTTTTCTTCCTTTAAGAATTGGCTTCCGCCTTTTATAGCTCTATAGTCAGGAAAAGTCCCTTCACATAAGCCCATAATACAGACAACATCAAATTCTAAGCCTTTTGCTGTATGTACCGTTAATAAAGCTAATCCATGACGTTGTGCCTGATGGGTTGCGCCAAGAGCAACTTGAGTTAGAAAGTCCGCAAGACGACGTTGTTCACTATCTGTTTGTCTGATATAACTTTGCCAGTGTTCTGACCACCTTTTTATATCATTGCAAATCATAGCTCGTTCTTCATCAGCACAGGTTATTCTAGCATATTCTTCCAAAATCTCTTTCGCCATCCTAAAGTTTATCTTATTATCCGCTAAAAATTGCCAGGCAGTGAGTAATTTTTTAAAAGGCTGTGCAAATTCTGCATTGATACGGTGATTTATCCAAGTCAACAGTTCAAAACCATTTTGCCAATTTTGCTTATCAATTTCTCCACATAAATCATCTAGGTTAAGCAATTCCAATAGTTTTTGAAAATGCAAACGATTTTGTGGGTTCATTAACAAACGCATACCGAGTTCAAAACAACGTATCAATTCTGATTCACTTTCTATCGCATCTTGGGTACGCTTATAATAATAAGGAATATCATGTTGTTTCAATTTTTCTTCCAACTTTAACATGACATAACGAGTTCTACCAAGTACCGCACAATTTTTCCATGAAATCGCGCCTTCTACATCGGAATGCCCTTCTTGTTTCAACATTTGTAAACGATTAATAACCCAATCCGCTTCTGCTTCTTCATTGGGAAAAGGGAATGCTTGAACTTCACCATCAATCGCTTGGCTTTCCTTCATAGAGGAAGGTTGCAAAAGATTAGCGGCGGCAATGATCCGCTTAGATGAACGGTAATTTTCAGTGAGTTCAAACTGATTTTCTTTATTTATATCAAAGTCTTGGATAAAATGTTTTGTCATAAAATCGCTGCTTGCGCCATTGAAACCATAAATGGCTTGTTTGGGATCACCGACAAGCATCAGGTTTTTCATCTCTTGACCACATAGAGATTTAATGACGTGATATTGAGCAAAATTAAGGTCTTGCGCCTCATCTATGCAAATATAACGATACAAACGCCGGTAAAATGCCGTAATCTTTGGAAACTCATTAAAAATCTGGTAAGTATATAAGATAATATCATCAAAATCCAAGGCATTTTGATTTCTAAGGAATTCATTGTATTTTTCATAGAGATAGGCAAATAACTGGCGTTTTTCGCTCATTTCCAAAGCAATATCGTAGTTTGGAAGGCGTAGTTTTTTCTTGCGATGAGAAATTGCGTCTAAAACTTCTTTTAAAAAGTCCTTTCTGTGACGGTTCTCTTTAAGAATTTGTTGCAATCTTGGATCCGAATCAAAGGCTTGATGTAAAATATCCAAACAATCCTTATTGTCAAAAATCTGTGGTTCTCTATCAAAGCCAATGACAACCCCATCATGACATAAAATTTGCATACAGAATTTATGTATATTTGCGATATACACGCCATTATCATCTTCATCAATATCTAAACGTTCTCGCATTTCATTTGCCGCCTTATTGGTAAATGTTAATGCAAGAATGTGATAATGACCGATTTTATTTTCCATTAAATAACGGACTCTTTCCGTTAAAACACGAGTTTTGCCACTACCGGCACTTGCGATTAATAATAAAGGTCCATCACGGTGATGAACCACACGTTGTTGTTCTGGCGACAGATTAATTTTGTTCATTGTGTTGTACGGACGGCAAGTTAAGTTTTTGTGCGATTACATCAAATAACTCTTTGATTTTAGGTGGAAACCGGCGATTTGCATCAGGCAATTTAATGAGCGCTTCTGCAATGAGAGGGCTGTAAGTTGTTTTTGCTCCTTTTTTCTGAAATTTCATTTTTATCTCATCCTCTGTTAAAGGAGATGATTGTTGAAACTTATTTTCTAATACTTGACGTTTTTGAACATTAGTTGTATTTTCTAACTTAGTTTTTAATTCGTGTTGTTTAATTACCTCTTCTAACTCATCTTTGTATCCAGAAGATAAGAGGTGTTTTTCAAAATTATCCCCTTGATCTATCGTAACTATTTCAGGGATATTTTGATATTCATCAAATCCGGCTTTTTTCAGTGTCTTATTAAAGTTTGTTAAAATTTGCTGTTCTCCATCAGAAAATATAAACCATTTTAATCCCAATCCTTTTGCCACTGAGATAAATGGCAAATAGCCAGTTCCGCCTACGCCAATAAAACTAACACCTAACTCATAAGGATGTTTACCCCAATAAGCATTAGCAAAAATGGGTAGTGCTTGTTCTTCTGTTTCTCCTTCAAATAAGACTAAAGCACGAGCAAATAACAATTCGCCGCGTGTGTTGAGAACTTGACGACGAATTTTGCGTTGACTCTCATCATCAATATCACTCATATCAATTTGTGATACTTGAGTTTCACCATCCTTTCTACTAAAGCGTCGCAATCCAGCCAAATTAGCTTGACTCGCAATATAAGGCGAATGTGAACTGACAATTTTTTGCCCCGGAATATCTTTAATTTGGTCAAATACATGACGTTGGGCATGAGGGTGAAGATGAGCTTCAGGTTCTTCAAGGGCGAGTAAGGAATGAGAGAGATTATTCTTTTCAGTTTGATGAGAAATCAGCGCATTTAATGTCAATAAACTTGACCAACTCCGTGTACCCATACCATGATGAGACAGTGGAAAACTTTCACTGCCATCAGATTGAAAATGAATATCTATACCACGATTCAAATCCCGCAGTTTACGTGTAATGGGCGTAATGCTAACTCCTTTGTCTGAATGCGAAATGGTCTGATTCAGCAATTCCAACTTATCCTTCAATTGTTTAAAACCATCACTGGCATTGACAATACGTTCATTAATATCGTTCAGAATAGATTCGATATCTTTTACTTCCGACTCTGCCAGTGGAATATCTGCAATCATACGCCCCCAAAATGAAGAACGATCTCTGATATCTTCATAAATATCTCGTTGGGCATCCATAAATTCTAATGGAATGACCTCCAGTTGTTTGCGGGACAAGCGTGTTTTTTCCCAAAGTTCATGATCAGTTTCAGATAACTCTTTCCATTCCTTTAATATACATTGTTCTATTCTATATCCAAGATGAAGACGGTCATAACGAATTCGGGTACGGATAGCAACAAATTCTCGTGCTTTTGCCCTACCTTGAATTGCTCTACCCCAATGTTCTACCCAAACATCATTAAAAGCATCTACTCTATTATCCTTTTCGTCGGTAGGTACTAATAGAACATCAATAACAGCCACACGATCTTTAGGCAAAGTTTCGTCTTTGCTAATAAAAATATCTTCCTTACCAATAAAACGTCGATGGGTACCTAAAGCAATTTGTAACGCTTTCAAAAAATTGGTTTTACCCGTATTGTTGGCTCCTACTAAAACGGTGACATCTGGATCAAGAGTGACTTGTACTTTCTTGATTGAACGAAAATTCCAAATTCTGACTTCTTCAAGTGTTATGTTCATAATAATCAATTTTTGTAGTCGAACAAGCGTAAGGTGCATCTATACAAAGGTCATCACTCTAATGCTATAACTTGACTATGAATAATTGTACCCAGAGGTTGCAAAACGCTGTTTTTTTAGACGGAAAAAAAAAGTAAATAAAAACAAATAGTTGTATTATTAGCTTTTCATTTCAATTGGTGAAAAAGCGAGTTTTACAAGAGGTTCCCCATTCAAAACAGGTTAATTTTTTCTGGTTCCCATTCGCCGAAGTAAAGTTATGGTAGGCAGCGTGCGTAAAGATAGCAATACGAGGTTTTGCAGAGTTGAAGTCTTTCATCAGGTCATTGAAGGCTTGCCATATAACGTCCAAACTTTTAAGACCTGTCAGTTAAGTAGGTCGGGTTAGTTAAGTAGGTCGGGTTAGATGGCGCCAAAACGTAACCCAACACAGGCAATTTATTAGGTAAATGTCGGGTGACGTTATCACGCGACGCTTGATAAGCTAACCCTACCTACCATACTCTTAAACAATGGAGAATTGAAAAAATAAAATAGATATTCTATTTTTGTATGACAAGCATCTTGGGAATGGTGGGTGGAGCGTTCGCTCTTACCCTATCTACTACGATTTATTTATGAAAGAATCAAAAGTTTCCCACTTTACTCTATAAACACTATTTCCATCATCATATACTGGATTTAATTTTTCAACCTGGTCCCTTATTTTTTTTGCCTTGATATAACCATTAAAAAGAGCAGATAGAAAAGGGCTTTTTGGATCATTTTTAAGCGCCTTATAAGTGATTATTATAATATCTGTTGATCTTGTCAGGACAGTGTAAAAAAGTGCACCGGGTTTAACCCAACTATCTTCACGGAAAATATCAAATGATTCAGCACCGAAAAATACTGATATAGGGGCATCTATTCCTTGTGAAGATGTGAAAGAACATGCTCTAACTCTATTTGACGACCAATTAGCTGCTTTTTTGTCAATAGCAACCCATTCTATTCCGCCAACATCATCAAAAGCTTTATCTAAAATAGATTTCACCCTTTGATTATTAGTTGGTAAATCTTGATTATAACCTGCCACTGCGTAAAAGATGGTTACATCTGAATACTTATAGCTTCCTTTGTCAACTAAATTCTTAATCATTTCCCTTAATTTAGCAGCTTGTTCTTGTAAGGTATCAGCTGTGATAGCCTTTGGCCAAGACCCTTTTCTGACAAATTCCAAATATTCAGATACTGATTGATCTCGATATGTCTCTAATGAAGCTGGATAACAACATGCTGCAAAAATCCAAGGCATCATACCACACCTATAAACCCTTTGTAATCTGTGACTTCGACCTCTTAAATCTAAACCCACTTCTTTACCTACGAATTTACGATCCCGGTAAATACCTTGGCCATTATCATAAGAAATCCAAATATTAGGTGTAGATTTCTGCCGTTTGGCTGGAAAGCGTTTAGCAAATTGGGCTAATAATTTAATCCACGAGGTGTGCATTTGGTGAGCTTCATCTATAAAAATATGCCCATATTTTCCACTTTCTGTTAACATCCATTTACTCTTCAACTCAATTTTGTTATCAAGAGCTTTTTCCACAAGCATATCTATTATTTTTACTTTCCCATCTTGATCATCTTTAGACTTTTCTATGATGTCATAAACACCTTTATAAGTACTTTTAAACCATTGCCCAAATGTTTTGAATTTAATTTTATATAAATCATCTTCGGAGGATGCGTACTGTATTTTATACCTTTGTTCAAGATTATTGCATAACACAATTTGATTAACTATAAACAACTGTCTTTCTTTAGGAAATTGTCTAGCAAACCAATTAGCTCTAGCTAATAATATAATTGTCTTTCCAGTACCAGATACACCACTTAGAACCTGATGCCCAAGTTGTTCCTTAAAAACCATCCGTTCTTGATATTTATCTAACACAGAGATGATAGATTTCTCATTTTTGTCACCAGCTTTCTGTGTTCTTGGATCAGAAATTTTGCCTGATGCAAAGCTAACCCTTGTAGAAAGATCAATATATTGACGTAACGTCCTCTTCATATCTATTGAAGTTACTGGTGCTTGAACTTCTACTTCATCATAGTAATTTTTTATGATATTGATAAAATAAGTTTCAACTTTTTTATGATCTCCAGCAATATCTTTACCAAAGACATTGACTTCTTCATCACCTTGCAACAATTTGGGCATTTTATTAACGTTTTCCGACCAAAAACATAAAATCGGAATAATCGCTAAATCTTGAAGACCCGGCACCATTCTATAATGCCTTGATAAAGATTCATTTAAATTTTCTTTCACCCTTTTCAATTTTGGAATGGGATTATACTCTTCTCTATGATCAGATAGAATTATGTTATCTGATGTAACGGATTTCACATATTGATGTGACCAATTCTTCAATTCAATAATAATTATTCCGGGATGTTCAACATCATTTAACCATATAACAAAGTCAGGTGTTAACCCACCATGTAACTTAGGTTCATGCCAAACTTCCCATTCGTCTGGCAGCTGATATAGCATTTCTAGGAATTTATCTTCTTTTCCAGAATATTTGAAATTATCAGGATGTGGGTTCTTAATTTTAGCCATTAAGTCACTGTTTTTTTTGTGTAGTTGCGTTTCTCGTTCCCAAACAGAGTTTGGGAACGAGAGACGAGAGATAAATTATTAGAGCTTGAAACGAGGTTTAAGAAATCCGATTTTTTCCAAAAATCGGATTTCTAAGCTCGAAACAATGTTTAGGAACAGTCATAAAATAACT
>JAOZSV010000390.1 GCA_029939505.1 Thiotrichaceae bacterium
AAATCGGATTTCTAAGCGGCGAAACGATGTTTAAGAAATCCGATTTTTTTAAAAAATCGGATTTCTAAGAATAGAATCGCTTTGCGTCACATCAGTTATGTATAACGATGAGCGCCGGCGCGTGGGAACCAGGAAATCATAAATGATATGTTTTATAAAGACTATTTAAACGCTGCCCGCAAACATAAATATACTTGTTGTGTTTTACGTGAAAAACTTGATAGTCTTGATGAAAATAAAGACAAGGCAAAGTACAAGTCTCTTTTATTAAATTTGTATTATTTATCGGGGTATATTATTGAGTGCATTGTAAAATATGGGATATACGATTTAATTGGTTATCCAAAAGATAAAGCGGTTTCAGAGTTAGAACAGAAAGGATTAACATATCAAAATAATATTAAACATCATAGATTTGAACGTTATACAGAACAGTTAAATAAACGTATGTCAGGTGCAATTCCTCTTGTTGATGGTCATAAAAAAGATATTGAAAAAAAAGTGATTCAACTTTATAAAGAATGGGATGCAGAAGTACGTTATTCTTATGATTTAGGAAAAAATGAAAAACATCATTACATCGCATTTTATGAATATGCGGAGAAAATATTTGAAATGATAATCAATAATGTTAGGGGATAACAAATAATGCTGACGACTTTTAATAGACTGCGGAAACTTGAAAAAAAGTTAGCTGTTTTAAAAGAGAAAAATAGCATTCAAGATTACAGATTGATTTTAAAATTGAATATGTCAGTCAACTTATACGTTAAGACGGAGCATAAGTCAGATAGAGAGATTGAATCATTAATTCGTCATGAAAAGATAGATATTGATGTAGAAAAAATGACTGAAGCAGAATTTGCGGCAGATGACTATTATTCTTCTCTGTTTAAAAATACCCAGCCGTTTGATTTAGGGCTAAGGAGAAGTTTGTCCAATGTGATTGAATATGATGATGATGCTGGTGAACTACAATCATGTCCAATTGTGTCATTTTATAGTTATAAAGGGGGAGTGGGAAGAACCACGGCATTAGCATTATTTGCGTCATATTATGCGATGCATCAGAATAAAAAAGTGTTTATTATTGATTGTGATTTTGAAGCACCCGGTTTAATCAATTTCTATGGCATCCATGAAGAATTGCCAAAAAATGGAATTGTTGAGTATATTAAGGATAAAGAGGCTTGTTCTGATGTCGAACTTCGTGATGATTATGTCTATGAAATCTCTCAACTTTACTCAGGCGAAGGCGAAATTTATCTTTTACCGGCTGGCAATATTTTTGATGATATTGATAGATCGGACTATCTTGAAGCATTAGCTCGCCTTGATATTCACAGCACTTCAACGATTGTAGAACAATTCAAAGAAGTCATAACCGAGATTAACCAAAAATATGAGCCGGATGTCATTTTAATTGATTCCAGAACGGGTTTCAATGATATTTTTGGAATCATTGCCAATAAGTTATCTAATACCATCGTCGGATTTTTTGGAAATAATACCCAAAATAAACCGGGATTGCATTTTTTTCTTAATACATTATTACGCAAATCACGCCGTATGAATCTGGTATTAGTTCTCTCTATTATTTCAGGTTCTTTTAGTAAAAATTTAAAAGCGTTTGAAAACGTCATAAAAGACTACATACAAAACAATATTGGTGACGATTTAGAGAATTTGCCACCCTTATGTTACCTTCTGAGAAATGTCAGTTTGGAAAAAATTGGCACTGATGAGGAAGACTCTGAAGATTTCGTGACACTAATCAAACGGAAAATGTTGAGTGATTATCAAGACTTATTTCTGAAATTAGAACAGCAAATATCTCATTTGACGACGCAACGTTCACAGAAATGAACAGAAATGAGGCTTTATCCATGAGCCTATCTTGCCTTATTCTGCTTAATGGTGAATGTTTAAAATAGCCATGTAGGGTGGTTTCGAGGTTTTAGTTTTTTGAAGAAAAACTAAAACCTCGAAAACGTCTTTTTGGTGCACACCACTTTTTTAATGAGGAAGCCGTTGCACTCAAAGGACTTTGCCCACCCTACATACTCTACTGATTAGCTACCATAAGCTATCAAACTTTAAGGATTGTTCTTATAAAAAGCGATTGACATTTGATTAAAATCCTATATTATGGGTACACTTTCAAAATACGTGTACCTTATGGCGAGAATCAAGCCCACGTAGATTGTTCTGGAAGTAGGCGCACGTCATTATTTTGCGTGTTTTGGTAGATTCACCCGACGCTTTTAGCAGAATCAATGGGGTCAGACTCGATTGATTTATTGGCCAATCTTTGCCCACCTACCCGGCTGGTGTAAACGTGTTGGGCAATGACTTCGCCCTGGTTGTTAAGAGCGGAAACCGGATTGACCTCGCATTGGTAGAGATAAGCTTCTGTCAATAAATCAATCGAGTCTGACCCCATTGATTTAGGTGCTCGCATTAGGAGGGGTATTGGTGGTGGCGAAGAGTTGAGTCCCTTCGTTATCCCACGCGAGGCTATTGATAGAACTCGTAGGGTGTATAAGCGGAGCGTCATACACCAAAAATAATCCGATTTAATGGGAATAAAACCATTATTGAAAGGTGGTCGGGTAGAAATACGGCGCATGTAAATTTAGGTCTATGGCTTCCATTGTA
>JAOZSV010000042.1 GCA_029939505.1 Thiotrichaceae bacterium
TTTAGCCTCGACTCGAATGTATTATATCAAACTTAATATTGTTATGATGTTATAAAAAATTCAACCCTTAATTCGCATTTCTTATTGACTATTAGACATATCCATAATTTGTTTTTTTAAATAAAAACAAATAGTTAAATTAATTATTTTTCTGGATAAGTCTATTGAAAAATTTTTTAAGCATCCTATTAGTATTTTTGCAAATGAGAATGATTATCAATAATTATTATTCCTATTTAAAAAGTAAGATTGCCCTTGTATGGGATTCCATAAGATTCGTTTTGGATATCCGGGCAAAAAAATGCCGTCTGAAATTAATAATGGTTTATCGCTTCAAGAGCAGCTCGATATTTTGACTTATGCTCAAACCTTACCTCAAAAGAAATTTTTAAAGCTGATGAATAATAAAATATTACTATCAATGGTCCTTTTAGCGATAACGACGACCAGTATCAATGCTGCCGATACTCTTCCGGGCATTAATAGTGCTGGAGGTGGGAGTATAATGCCAGCGGGTCAATTTAAAATGGCCTATAAGTTTATTTCTATGAAAAGAGATAAAATCTTTGATGGTTCCAATGAAGTATCAAATGACAGAAATTTAGATGCAACAGCAACAGTCAATCTGTTAATAGCAAGATACGGCATTAAACCCGGTTTTGATGTCAGAGTCGCTTTGCCCTATAAATCTCTTGAAGCAACTGCCCAATTAATACCGGGTAAAGGTGTCGAGATAGATAATCATGGAATGGGTGATATGGTGATTATGGCTAGACATGCTCTCTCTAATATGAGAATGGATGGTTATTTACTATCGGCTGGTTTAGGTGTTAAACTTCCTACCGGAAAATCTGATAAAACGTTTGCTTATACCGCTGCCGGGACACCTGCTGTCGGTTCTAACACGCCAATGCCCACGCAATTAGGTACTGGTGAAGCTGAATATAAAGCTGAACTTGGTATAACAAAATTCTTTAATGATCTGAGATTAGATGCTCACACGATGTACACATATAGACCAAAAGCGACCAATGATTACGACTTTGGAAACGAACTGGCTTATAACCTTTCTATAGTCAAACCTCTTACAAACACCCTCAATTTTGGCATAGAATACAACGGAAAATATAACTCAAAAACCGATATGGGTTCGGATACCAATCCGCAATTGAGAGCCATGCTTCCATTTAAAGCATTTAGTGGCACTGTGGGATACATCACTCCTCAAATACATTATGTACCTTTTGGTAAACCCAAAATACACTTTGATTTTGGCGTATCAATATTGACTCACTACAATCTAAGTGAAGCACAGCCCCTTGAAAAAACGAGATTTGTCATTAGAATGGGCTATCTTTTTTAAGGCAATCATAAGGGTGAATTATGAAAATATTAAAATTATTACTGATTTCAATCGTAATTGTAGGCATTGCTATATTTGTCAAAGTTAAGTTCTTTAATCCTTTTGAACAAGACGTAACGATAAGTAGTACTAAACAAAATGAGAATGACTCATCAAAAAAGCGAGACAAGATTGTCTTAGCTGGACCATTTGCAACGGTTTCTCATCCGTTGATACACATTGTTAAAAGCGGCGCGTTAAGTGATGTTGCTAAAGAAGTTGAATTTAGATTATGGAGAAATCCAGATCAATTGAGGGCTATTGTTTTAGAGGGTAGTGTTAATTTTGTCGCCGTTCCGACGAATGTTGCTGCCAATTTATATAACAAAAGGCAAAAAATTCAACTGTTGAATGTCTCCATTTGGGGCATTTTGGGGATGATGACTCGTGATGAAAATCTCAAAACGCTGGCAGATTTTAAAGGTAAAGAGATTGTCGTGCCATTTCGTTCCGATATGCCTGATATTATGTTAAAAGAGCTTATTAAGGCACAAGGTTTTGATCCGGATAAAGATTTTAAGCTGACTTATGTCAGTAATCCAATAAATGCGATGCAGATGCTCATTTTAAGAAGGGCTGATCATGCACTTTTGGCTGAACCTGCTATTTCTATGGCACTAAGAAAAACAGGCTCATTTCCGCTCAAAGCGATTGCCCCAAATCTATTTAGAAGTGCCGATTTGCAAGATGAGTGGGCTAAGGCTTTTAATACAGACAACAAAGTGCCACAAGCGGGTATGGCGGTGCTTGGTGATGTTGAGCCAAAAATTATAGATAGATTCAATGTTGAGTATAAAAAAGCACTCAATTGGTATAAAGAGAATCCTGTCGAAGCTGGAATTGAGACAGCAGAAGTTTTACCTATGTTAGATAAAGATGCCATAGCGGATTCTATCAAATATGTCACACTAGACAGTATCAGCGCAATCCAATCTAAAGAAAAATTAGAATTTTTCTTTGAAGTCTTAAAAAAGAGTGAACCAAAATTAATTGGTGGAAAACTCCCAGATGAAGGATTTTATTATAAAGGTGAACAGTGAAATTTTTCTTAAAAATTATTAAAGATTTTCCCGCTTACCTTTGGAGTGGCTGGGGCGCTTTAGCCTCAATATTTATATTCATCGCTTGTTGGGATTTGGGCGCACAGCTTTATGGAGAATTAATATTACCTTCTCCGCTTAAAACATTTTCAACACTTTATGAAATGTTACAAACAGAAAAAGTTTGGAGAGAGATTATCATTACCACCAAAAGAGCTTTTTTTGGATTTTTGCTGTCAGCTATTATTGGTTCTGTTTTGGGTTTAATTGCTGGACTTTTTGCGACTGCTTCTATGATGAGCAGACCAATTGTCACTATACTCATGGGAATGCCACCGATTGCTTGGATAGTTTTAGCGATGATTTGGTTTGGTATGAGTGATAATACTATCATTTTTACCATTGTTGTTGCCTCTTTTCCTTTGGTATTTGTAGGTGCTTTACAAGGGACTCGAACCATTGAGGATGACTTAAAAGAATTGAATGAACGGAAATGGGTGGCTTGGCGAACCTAAATTTTCATTTTTTTATTTTATAGTTGACATTGATTATCATTTGTATTAATATCCACGCTGGTCTGAACCGACTGGCGCCAGTGTCGGTTCAGAACTGATAACAAACAGGAGTTTAAAAAAAATGTATCGAATATTCGCACTGGTGATTTTTTTATCTGTCACGATGCCGGTTAATGCTGAGACAGAATTACCAGAAATAACTGTCACCGCAAAAGGTTATGAATCAGAAACCTTAGAAACTCCCCATGCCATCACCGTACTTAAAACGGAGGAAATCCAACGCAGTGGAAAAACGACTGTTGGAGATTTATTGCGAGGACAACCCGGGATTGCTGTAAATTCAGATGGTGCTTGGGGTATGAATCCAGTAATTCGCGGCATGAAAAAAGAACAAATTGTGATTTTAGTTGATGGAATTCGTATGAATTCTTCCCAGCCTCACGGCGCTATCGCTTCTTATGTTGATTTAAGTCAAATTGTCAGAGTGGAAGTTGTTAAAGGGCCAACATCGGTATTATACGGTAGTGGTGCGATGGGTGGCGTGATAAATTTTATTACCAAAGGAGCTGATTTTAGTGATAAACCCTCTATGAGTGGCACACTATCAGCCTTTAGTTCAACCGCTAATGAAGGCTTTAAGGCGGCTACCAGTGTTGCATTGAGCAATCCAAACCATGCGTTGAGCTTAAATGTATCAGGGTTGGATTATAATGACTATGAGGCATCTGATGGCACTGTTGAGCATTCTGGCTATAAGCAATCTGCCTTTTCGGGTCAATATAAATATCGTCTGAGTTCGCAGCAAACCATAAAAATTATGGCACAACATCAAAATACCGATGATGTATGGTATCCGGGATCAGTGAAGTTTAAAAATAAGAAATTAGGTCAAGTGATTGCGCATTCACCAGAACAAGATCGTGATCTGTTCAATTTAGCGTATGAACAGGATTTTAAGGGGGACTCGTCTCTCAAATTACGTACCGAATTATATTACCACAATGTTCATCGTACAATGAGTGCTTTTAGTAAAAATTTACAACGGGATTATGTAACAAATGATATTGATTTTGAAACTGTAGGCGGGGCTGTCAAATTAGAAATGTTTCCCAATGATGAACATTATGTCCTTGCTGGCATTGATGCTTGGCGAATGCAAGGCAATCCAAATCGTTATACGTTTCAAGCACCTACATTTAATACCAAACTTCTCAGTAACTCGTTTGAAAATGGAGAACTGGTTTCAACTGGGTTATTTTTACAAGATGAAATTTTGTTAGAGCAATGGACTATCAAACTAGGCGCACGCTATGATCGTGTGACTGGTAATGCTGATAAAATGGGCAATGGTGCAAATATGCAAACAACCGGCTTAGAATATACCAATAATACATTTTCATGGTCAACTGGGGCAATTTATAATTATTCAGCAGCGTTAAATCCCTACTTGAGTTTAGCACAAGGTTATCGGGCAGCGGATATGCGGGAACGTTTTGCGACTAGCTCTAGAGGTGATGGTTATATCCATTTAGGTAATCCTAATCTGGAACCAGAGCGTAATCTTACTTTGGAGCTTGGTATGAAAGGCCAATGGGAACGTAGCAATTACAGTACTGCGGTCTATTTTTCTCGCATTGATGATGCGATTGCGGGACGGATAACTGAACGCATTGATCCTAAAACCGGTTTTCCAATTAAACAGACTGAGAATCTTTCCAGAGTTGATTTAATTGGTTTGGAGCTTTCGCTAAAACATGCACTTGACAATCACCTATGGTTATTTGCTTCCGGTAGTTATCAACGAGGTGAAAATCAGGAAGACAACGAGCCGTTCTTTCAAGTTCCTCCACCGGAAGCAACGGTAGGAATCCAATATCTTCCCAAACAAGGTTTTAATTGGGATACCAGTCTTCGTGCTGTTAGTCATCAAAATCGGGTAGCCACTCAATTTAGTAATGGCACTGAAGATGCGACTGCGGGCTTTGCCAGCGTTGAGCTTGGTTTTGGTTATCGCTTTGGTAAAACAGGTGTAAAAAATGATTTGCGATTTACCATCACAAATCTATTTGATCGCGCTTATCATGAACATTTAACTGAAGGTATTAGTGGGCAAGAGCCACAAGCTGTCGGTCGTAGTTTTAATTTAATGTGGTCGATGGATTATTGATGACGCAAAACTTTAGTATCAATATTAAATATTATTTGCGATAAATCTGCAATGCTGTATAATAATTTTTGGTAAATTTTAACAATGAGGATAGAAAAAAGATGAAGAAAATAGTTTTAGCAATGGTAATTGCATTGTCACCAGTAATAGCAGAAGCGGATGCACACAATCCATTTCTGCACAATGAGCATTTCCCGGACGGGTATTTTTTGATGCCAGACTCATTCCCTCACTTTATGGGGATTTATATGAAGCATGGAGGCATGCAGAAGTTAAACCCGACAAAAGAGCAAAAGCTGGTTATAGAGAAACAGTTTGTGAAGATAGTACCAATCATCATGAAAACTGCCACAGAGATTAAAACTCTTGAGACGATGATTGTCTCGCAAGTTATCAATGATGGGAAAACTGCCAAAGATGTTAGTGATGCTCTGGATAAAGTTGCCAACAAGAGAAGAGAGTTGGCGGATTTGCAGATTGAGTGTCTGAATGTCTTCAAAAAGACACTAACGGAAGAGCAGTATCAACTCATGATTAAATTGGCGGCAGTATCAACTCATGATTAAATTGGCGATAGAGCAGTCTAAAAAGAGATAGGTTTGCTTTTAGCTCGTTCCCACGCAGGAGCGTCACTGCCATTAAGTTAATACAAACCTACGAGGTTTTGGCAACCTCGTAGGTTAATTTTTCTTATGTGTTACAACGACCTGCGAGGTATTGGTCTCCTCGTAGGTCTGATTTTGATGCTTAACTTAATGGCATAGTTATGAAATGGTTTATGATGCCATTGTCAATAACAATTACGAACTAGCGTCTTACCATTGGAGGAAAATCAAAACCACTATAAATGGTTATCTAAAGCGGTCTGCTCGCAAATTCAGTGCCGATTCGATGTTTCTGCAAAGCAATGTATGGGCATCACTTGAGGCAGCATTACAGAGCAATGACCCGAAAAAAATAAAAGATGAAGGATTTTATTATAAAGGTGAACAGTGAAATTTCTCTTAAAAATTATTAAAGATTTTCCAGCCTATCTCTGGAGTGGTTGGGGCGCTTTAGCTTCAATATTTCTATTCATCGCTTGTTGGGATTTAGGCGCACAGCTTTATGGAGAATTAGTACTACCCTCTCCACTTAAAACTTTTGCAACACTTTCTGAAATGTTACAATCTGAAAAAGTTTGGGCTGAGATTATTATTACGACCAAAAGAGCTTTTTTTGGATTTTTGATATCCGCTGTTATTGGTTCAGTTTTGGGTTTAATTGCTGGACTTTTTGCGACTGCTTCTATGATGAGCAGACCAATTGTCACTATACTCATGGGAATGCCACCGATTGCTTGGATAGTTTTAGCGATGATTTGGTTTGGTATGAGTGATAATACTATCATTTTTACCATTGTTGTTGCCTCTTTTCCTTTGGTATTTGTAGGTGCTTTACAAGGGACTCGAACCATTGAGGATGACTTAAAAGAAATGTGTGATAGTTTCCATCTACCACCTTTGATGAAATTGACTAATCTATATTTTCCACATATTTTTTCTTATATTTTTCCAGCTTGGGTTTCAGCCCTTGGCATGAGTTGGAAAATAGTGGTTATGGCTGAATTATTGGCATCAAATAATGGGGTTGGAGCAATGTTAGCCAATGCCAGAGCGCAACTTGATACTCCAACGGCTTTAGCTTTAGTGGTGGTGATGATTGGTACTTTGATGTTAATTGAGTATGTGATACTTGAACCGATTAAAAGAGAGGTGGAATTGTGGAGAGATTAGTTGTGGAGAGTCTTAACCACTCGTATGGTTTTACAGAGATTTTAAAAGATATAAATTTTGAGTTAAACGAAGGAGAAGTATTAAGTATTGTCGGTCCCAGTGGTGGCGGAAAAACGACACTTTTGCATCTTTGTGCCGGTTTATTGGATGTAGAAGAGGGTGAAATTAAAAATAGTTTTCAAAGTTCAGCCTTTACCTTTCAAGAACCGAGGCTTTTGCCTTGGAAAAATGTCATAGATAATATTGCATTAGGGTTATTGGCAAAGGGTGCCGATAAAAATGAAGCTCTTGAGAAATCTCAACAGATTGCCATTCAATTTGGTTTAGAAAAAAAGGATTTTCATAAATTTCCCAAAGATTTAAGTGGCGGTATGAAGCAAAGAGTCTCTTTTTCAAGGGCTTTAGTCATCAAACCCTCTCTACTTTTTTTAGATGAACCCTTTTCGGCACTGGATATTGGCTTAAAACAAGAATTACAAACCCATTTAATAGAATTAATTCATCAAAAAGCGTTGACCATATTATTTATTACACACGACTTGATGGAAGCGATAAGGCTGAGTGATAGAATTTTGTTACTCAAAGCGGAGCCGGGTAGAATTGTAAAGCATTTTAAGTATGAATTACCTCAAATGCAAAGAGATAATGAATATATATATAAAGAGAGTGCGAAGATTTTGTTAGATCAACAAATCATAGAAACCTTTGAATTGGGAATAAAATGAATCAAGAACAAATCGCAACTAAGCACTATTTACACTATCCAAAGGGAGATTTTCCACCCTATTTAGCTTATGGATTTAGAGCTATATTTTTGCTACTTGCTCCGTATATTGTGATTTCTATCCTACTTTGGGGATTTGTTTTTAGTGGGTATATTAGTCCTTTTAGTCCTTTTAGTTCTTTTAGCAATGATATGTTGTCATGGCATATTTATGAATTTTTATATGGGGTTGGTATTGCTGGCGTGATGGCATTTTTATTTACTGGGCTACCCGAACTTTTTCCCGGTACTGTACCGATTGTCGGAAAAAAATTAGCTTTAATCGTAGGGCTTTGGGTATTAGGCAGAGTAAGCTTTTGGTTTATCGACTTCTTAGGTGTTTACGTTGTCGCAATTATCAATTTAACCTTATTTGTTTGGCTCATTTCTTATGCCGTTAAACCCGTTCTATTGGACCCATTGCAAAGACATGCGAGTATTGGCTATACTTTATTAATACTATTTTGTATAGAAGTTTGGTTCTTTGGAGCCATTGCTGGATTTTGGTCTTTCATGCTACTTGACATATTCAAAGTTGCTTTAGGCGGATTTATGACTCTGATCATTTTAGTATTAAGAAGAGTCAGTATGGAAGCAATGAATGAAATAATAACGGATGAAAGGATTGATGATACTTTTATCGCCAAACCACCGCGATATAATTTAGCCGTTTTTACCATTGTTACTTTCACCATAGTCGAATTCTTATTTCCACAAAATCAGATATTAGGCTGGTTAGGTTTAGCAGCAGCAAGTGCCATTTTAGCCATTTTAAGTGATTTCGTTTTGAAAAATGAGAGTATATTTTTTAAACCTTATACCCTATATATGATGACTATTTTTATACTCATGGCACTTGGATATGGAATGATGGGATATGATCATTTAAATAGCCAAATTTATGGTTTAAACCATTTTAGACATTTTTTAACAACCGGTGCTTTTGGGCTTAGCATTTATATGGTAATGATAATAATTTCTCAAATACACACAGGCAGACATTTAACATCAAACTTATTTATTACCTTCAGTGTATTTTTAATAGTTGTCGCAACTTTTATAAGAGCTTTAATTCCATTTTTTACAGAATATACAATGATTATGTACTTGAGTTCATCAATCATTTGGGCTTTACCTTTTATTTTCTATTCATTCCAATTCTTTGGCTATTTAATTAAACCTAGAATCGATGGAATAGCTGGGTAAAAGTTTGGGGATTTTCTATACTCCAATGTAGAATCTTCAAAATATATTGTTCAAATCTGACAGGTTTAGTTGTTGATATCGAATCGTTCTCGTATTTTGAAAAAAGTTAAAATGCTTTTTCGTACCTAAGAAT
Source organism: Thiotrichaceae bacterium (assembly GCA_029939505.1). Classification (GTDB taxonomy): domain Bacteria; phylum Pseudomonadota; class Gammaproteobacteria; order Beggiatoales; family Beggiatoaceae; genus QNES01. Next base: position 9,002 of record JAOZSV010000042.1, read on the forward strand.
ATTTACAAATGAGAATGAACCTATCCCACTATTCATTTTTGAGCTTAGAAATCCGATTTTTTGAAAAAATCGGATTTCTTAAACCTCATTTTTTGTCAAAAAACCAACTATTTTTATTCATTATTCTGCATTTTTGAATAGGGCCGGATAGGTTCATGATTATCAGGGAACGAGGAAAGTTGCTCACCCAACCTGGCTGGCTTCAAGAAAAATTAGCTCACACTCGTTGTTCTCGTTCCCAAACTCTGTTCCTCTTCTGTTTATAACCAAAAAGTAACTACTCAGCGGTTAGCCTTGAAATCAATTTCAAGGCTAAAAGTTAAAATCTGCTAAAGCAGACTAATTTCGAGGTTTCAGTTTTTCTTCAAAAAACTGAAACCTCGAAAAGACTTTTGCCTACCTACTTATATATTGGAGTCCAACGCTTTAGCTTTGGGCATATTGGAGTCCAAATTCCAAAGCGTTGAACTCCAATTCCAAAGCATAAGCCTCAATTGCCTAAGCTAATATCTATACTCAGTGCTGTTTCTATCCAAGGATGATCGAGTGGAACCGTTTTGCGTTTGCCAACAACCTCTTCTAATTGGACAGGTTCAACGTGCTGTCCACGTATGGCTGCCATAACGCCATAATTTTCGTCATTAATGATTGAAACGCAAGCCGTTCCTAGCTGAGTAGCTAATAGACGATCAGCCGCAGAGGGAGTTCCTCCGCGTTGTAGATGTCCTAGAATCGTGAGCCGTGATTCTAAACCGGTCAACGTTTCAAGTTGCTTAGTAAGTTGTAAGGTATTATCACTGTGCAGAACTTTTAACTGATTTAGCTTTGCTATCGCCTCTTTTTTCTCCTTTTTAGTTTTGGCTACCTCCTTACTTTGAATGGCAGTCTGCTGAACAGCGACTTCTTCTTTCGATAAGGCACCTTCTGCGACGGCGACAATGCTAAAATTTTTTCCATGACGACGACGTTGACGAATGGCATCAGCAATGACATTAATATCATAAGGTATTTCAGGAATTAATATCACATTCGCACCGCCGGCAATACCTGCCCCTAAAGCTAACCAGCCCGTATTATGCCCCATAATGCCGACGACAATAATGCGATGATGACTATGCGCTGTGCTATGTAAGCGATCAATCGCTTCAGTAGCAATACCCAGTGCCGAATCAAAACCAAGGGTAATATCAGTCATGGCTAGATCGTTATCAATCGTTTTGGGCAATGTAATGATATTCAGCCCTTTTTTTGCCAAACGATAAGCATTTTTATGAGTACCGCCACCGCCAAGACAAACCAACACGTCCAAATTGTTATTATGATAGGTTTCAACTATTGTGTCTGTCATATCCAGCACTTTATCTCCCATTGGCATACGATGGGGTTTATCACGGCTTGTCCCTAAAAGTGTACCGCCAATGGTTAAAATGCCCGATAATGTCGTTTGATCCAGAAGCACCGTTCTGTTTTCCACCAAACCACGAAATCCATCTTTAAAACCCAAAACTTGCATTTCAAAAGAAGATAGCGCGGTTTTGCCAATCGCCCGAATAGCGGCATTCAGCCCTGGGCTATCGCCCCCAGCCGTTAAGATTCCAACAGTTTTTGCCATGTCAATCACCTCTTATTATTAATGTTTCTATAGATGTTCAGAAAAATAAATTTGTTAGAAACCCAGTTTCTTCAAGAAACTGGGTTTCTTTTCAGTCTGGAGAAACTAAGTTTCTTTTCAGCCTTGAGAAACCCAGTTTCTTTTCAGCCTTAGAAACCCAGTTTCTTTTCAGCCTTGAGAAACCCAGTTTCTTTTCAGTCAATGTTTCCATCATTTTTTTCCTCCCCTGTTTTAATCGTTGAATCCAGTTTGGGAAAGTCGGTATTTTCAAGTTCTTTAACATCTACTCCTAATTGTTCTAAGAGTTTATGCCTTTGTTTTTCCATCATTCCCCATTCAGACCACATTTTATATTTCTGCTTTTCCATAGTCATCATTTCTGCTATTGTAAATGCTTCTCCCTTCAAAAAAAGCCCGATGACAAAAAATAAACTACCCAACAGTTCAATCATTGCGGAGGTGAGTAGTAATAAACGATATTTGACTAATTGGGGAGAGGTATTAAAAATGGCACTCATACCAACAAAAAGCGGATGCATATAGGAATCGGGATTGAGTCCGTTCAGGTTCATACTGCCTAACTCTTTAACCATTGTGTTTTTATGTTTAATCGCTGCTAGGTAAGCGGTATGGTTATTTATCGTCGTTTCGTATTGCATTATTTTTGATTGAAAGCGCTGTATCTGGGGGCAATATTTCTTGTGATACCATGAGCCGCCTGGACAAGTACCTAAACGTGATTTGACTGTTTTATTTATGCGTTGCCCCAAGCTATTTCTGGCTGGAGAAGCCCATAACTGATCAAGTTGTGTTTGTAATTCATCCACTTTTGATTGCGCTTTAGCGACTGTTGTCGAATCTGCGTATTGGGAAAGCCGTTTTATTTCAGCAACCGCATCGTCAACCATCGCTTGGGAGGCTTGTACTTGGATGGTTTTTTGAAAGGCATTACTTTCGTACATTTGATTCACGACAAGGGTGAATCCCCATCCTGCTGCCCATGAGATAAGGGATAAAATCAGGTAAAAAGTCAGGGCAATAAAACCTGCAATGATCAGTGTGTTATTCGATTGTTTTATTAAAAATGTCCCTAAAATCAAACAGATAACTTTAGAAACGTCTAATCCAATGCCAATCACACCGTAACTATATTTGTAAAGTGGAGAATTGGTTGCAAAACTGGTATAAAGTTGAAAATTTAAAAAAATACCCAACAAGATAAAAAATAATCCCATACCAATGAGTGATATTCGTAAACCCTTGTTCATAATCAACCCCCTTTCCATTTTTTCAAAATGGATTTTGTATATTGGGTGGTTTCTTTAAAATGGGGACAACGACCTAATTTTCGCACTCGCGTTGGACCGGCATTGTAGGCACAGAGCGCGAGTTTGACGGAACCAAAATTATTAAGTTGTTGAACAAAATAAGCGGTTCCACATTCTAAATTCAGTTCTGGATTAAATAACTGTTTTCGACTTAATCCACAAAAGCCTTTTGCCGTCGCTGGCATGATTTGCATTAGCCCGATAGCACCGCTTGGTGAAACCGCTTTTGGATTCCATGCCGATTCTTGTTGTATGATGGCAAAAAGTAGAGAGTAATCAAGATCATGGCGACGTGCTGTGTCATAAGCCAAGCAGAGGTACTCATTGGGTACAAAGTGAGGTTTAGAATAATTTTGAATATAAGGCTGAATAAGCACACCAACGATCACACCGATAAGGAATATTAAAAATATTTTGACTCTTTTGAATGTAAAGAATGTTAATATTCTTTCCCGCCGGGTAAAAAGATTGATAAACCGATCAGGTAAGATAGTCTTCGTAAACCGCTGGGGCAATATTGCTTTAAACCCATTTTTAAACCGTTCACGTAATACTTTTGAACTTTTTACCCAGAACTTTTGAGCCTTTTTAAACCCGTTTTTTTTAAACATAAGTTTTGAAAATGGTGAAGTGCTTAGATTCTACCCTGATAAACACGATAAAGCCTCATCACTTTTTTAACATAATTTTTTGTTTCACGATAAGGTGGAATTTTGTAGCCATAACGTTTTACGGCATTTTCACCCGCGTTATAGCCTGCTAACGCTAATTCAAAGTCGTTATCAAATAAGTTCAATAAGTAACGTAAAAAACGGGCACCGCCGTAAACATTATCAGTGACATCGGTTCTATCGGTTACCCCAAAACGTCTAGCCGTTGCCGGCATTAATTGCATTAAACCGACTGCCCCTTTTGGAGAAACTGCTTTAGATTTGTAAGCAGATTCCGTTTGGATAACGGCATGTAACAGTGCTGGATCTAAATCGGTATCATAAGCGGCATTTTCTATCAAATCTTTATAGTTTTCATATCTGTGATGGACGGGAATATTAACGTAATCAACATTAAACGCTGTCGAAGAGGCGATGGGATGGCCGTTTCTTTGATAAATGATTTTGCATCGCGAATCGTTATGATATTTGTCAGTATAACTGGTTATCCCATTGTTGACACATTTATAAATTGGTTTGGCCATATTGGAGCGTTTTTCTGTGAAGGAGTAATTTCCATTTGAACCTAAAAGTGTTTTAATTCTCGGATTCTGTTCTCCGGTTTTATTGGTGAAGCAGGAATGCTCGTCTGATGGCGAACAGTTATAAATATCCCCTTCTTCCTTCATCGTTTCTTCTTCATGATAGTATTTTACAGTAATACGCTTGGATGTTTTTGGTCGCTTGTTCGTGAAATTCTGGACACCGTTCGTATCAGTGTAGCTATAAATTTCACCAGCCATTACAGTTCGCATCAAACCACTGCAAAAGAGCATTATACTTAATAAGTTGATAAGAGTGATTTTTTTTATCACAGTTTTTCCTTAAATTGCTGAGTACAGCGGATTGACGGAATAAACGAATTAATTGTGAATGATGAATATTAATCGGCGTATTGAACATCGAAAGAAATCATTCTGCTAATCCATGGGTACAGTGCTCAAATTGTTAGAAACGATCTTTCTTTGTACAGGACATTTTTTATTGTTAGAATCAGAATTTTCAGAATTGAAGAATTAACAGAATTTAAAACCTCATAATGAAAACTCACTTGATTTTTAATTCTGAAAATTCTCACATTCTGAAAATTCTGATTCTAACAATGAAAAGTGATTTAAATCAATAATTTATAAAATTAAATGTCCTGTACAAAGAGAAACGATATAAATTCACTTAAAAACATCAGAGGTTTTGAAAACCTCTGAGGTTTGATTCCACCAAACACGTCTAGTTATTTTAATGAGTGTTCATATTCCCCCATAAAATGGTACAAGGAACTCTCCAACGCCTTAACAGCCCCATTAATTAAACCGCAACGTCCACTGCCGGGCAGAATCTCACAGAGATTAATCAGTGCATCCAAATCTGCTCTGCGCCCTCGCCCTGTATCAATTTTGTTTAATAACATGGCGATATAATAAGTGCCTGTTTTACAAGAGGGACATTGTCCACAAGATGAGTGGGCAAAAAAACTGACATATTCCGCTACTCGCTTCACAATACCCGTCCCTTCAGAAATAACAATCATGGCACCTGTACCTAAACCAGAACGGCGAGCGGCGACGGAGTCAAAATCTAGGTGTACATCTAAATCCTTTGGAGTCAGTAGGGTATTGGAAGGTCCCCCTGTGAAAACAGCCTTAAACTTTTTGTTTAATAACATTCCTCCGCCATAATCGTTAATCAGTTCAGACAGAGAAGTTCCCATCGGAAGTTCATAAACTCCCGGCGATAATACGTCCCCACTTAAAGAATAAATCTTGGTACCATACGCATCATCTATACCTAAATCCTGAAACCATTTGGCGCCGTTTTTCAAAATGTGCGGCACATTGCATAATGTTTCGATATTGTTAATCAAAGTTGGACAACCATATACTCCTTTTTCAGCAGGATAGGGCGGTTTACGACGAGGGAAAGGAAATTTTCCTTCCACAGTCTCAATTGTAGCTGTTTCTTCACCACCAATATAATGCCCTGATGAAGGTAGTACAGAAAAGGTTAAAGGTTGTTTAATGTGATCCGACACTTTGAAATAAAATTCAGATTCTTCCCACTGTTTTACGGCTTTTTGCATATTTGCAATTGCCTCTTCCAAATCGGGATTAATATAAAAAACAATGCGATTAATGCCAGTTGCCAGGGCTGCAATCATAGCACCTTCAATCACTTGATGGGGCGTTTTTTCTAATAAAATGCTGTCTTTAAAAGTTCCAGGCTCATCCTCGTTACCATTGCAAATTAAATATTTTTCTTTACTATTAGTCTGTTCAGCCAGCATTGTCCATTTGTAATGGGTTGGAAAGCCGCTGCCTCCTAAGCCTCTTAATCCTGCTTCTTTTATCAGAGGAATAATAGCTGCTGGTTCTTGCAACGCAATTTTAAGGCCATCACAATGTGCCAGCCAAGCCTCCAAATCTGCTCCTACTCTACTTTTTTCATGTAGAAGAACTTGATTCAAACGTTCCATATATTTTTCAACTTTTAGTTTAAGAATTATTCAAATGTACGTCAAAAATTGATGTAACTTTTTAAATGACAATAATACTTTCGTCGTAACTACTCAGCCTTGAAATGTGAATGAATGGAGTACAACGCTTCAGCTTTGTGCGTCTTGTCTTGGAGTACAACGCTTTAGCTTTGAGCGTATTGTCTTGGAGTACAACGCTTCAGCTTTGTGCGTCTTGTCTTGGAGTACAACGCATTAAGACTGAGTAGTTACCTTTCGTCAATCAAAATCCTTTGGCGAAAGTATTATGATAAGACAAGTGCATCATTTGATAACATTTTATTATTTTGCCAAAATTTTTTCAAAAATGTTATCGCTTTAAATTGCACCTTTAATTATCATTAATCTTGTATCTTCTCAAAAAGTGTGGGTAAACTGGCACAAACCTGTCAGGTTTTTTCCACAGAATTTAGAGATGATACTTAATCTTCTTCTATCAAGCAACCTTTAATGCGGTAATGCTCAGTGCTTGAGAGCAAATTAACTTGTTACCAAAGGAACAAAGTTTATTGTGCAATAAATCATCATGGCTTGAAAAAAACACAATTGGTACTATATAATATAGTCAGGTTTGTACTCAGGGCAACCATAAAGGATTGCCCCTACAACAATATCCTTATGAAAACTGACGAAAGTATTCTTAGGAATGAAACATTATGTAGGGGCAATCCCTTGTGGTTGCCCTGAGCCCTGAGTAGTTACTCTGACGAAAGTATTCTTAGGAATGAAACATTATGTAGGGGCAATCCCTTGTGGTTGCCCTGAGCCCTGAGTAGTTACTCAGGTTTTAAGGAATAAGGCTTTAATAACTTCCACCTTTTTGAAATTTGAAACAAGTATGGTTTTTCCTATATTTTAGTTACGGGTATTATTGATTTCTCATTTCTAAATTCTCGTGTCGGAATGAGTGTAAACAACTATTAAATAACATCCGTAATTGTTTATTCTTGCGTAATTGTTTGCGTAGTGGTTTGCTCATTTCAATGTGAATAAAGTGATGAAAACCATGCGTTCGTAAATCTCTTGCGTTGGCATTACGTGTTCCTCCGATTTCTCTGACTTCATAAGGATAAATGCGTACTAGAAATTCTGTGAGTTTAGATTTCAAACATTCACCGATGTTTAATGTATGCTGTGAAGGCGTTAACGTTGTATCACTCAGAATTAAATCGGCGTTCCTGCCTGCGCTTGTTTTTCGTTTATGTTGTGCAAAACCATGTATTTGTACAATCATTCCTGTCGGATATTGCTGTGCAAATGCCCTGCTAAAACTTTGGAAAATCGTGTTTTCAAGGTGTGCCATATCTGCAAAATTATCTCGTTTATTTTTGCCATAACGAGGTATTGTATTCCAAGCCGTTGCGATATACTCTCCTTCTCGCATTAACTGATGTGCGATTTCTCCTGTATATAAATCTTTATAACGATGCGGTGCTTGCAAGGCAATAGGTAAAGCACTGCCTTGACGGAACATATAAAAACCCCGCCCTGTCCGTTTTTCCTGAAATTCTTGCACGACTGTAAAAATTGTGCCATCAATTGTGATTGATTTTATTGTAAATTGTTGATTATTAAAGTCTTTTATTAAAAAATTGCTCAATTCGCCTTTCAGTGTGCGCGTGAATAATATCTCAGCGTGGCGCAATTCTGCAAAACTGGGGGGAATATATCTTCCTCCAATGGAAGATGATGAATAATCGGCAAAGTTCCACCTCGTTGAAACGATCCCTCCAATAAAAAAAAGCAATAATAAATAAATATTAATTTTCATCTAAAATTGTTGAATTCCAATAATTCAAAGCGAAATTTTTTGAAGTTTAAGTTTTTCTTCAAAAAACTTAAACCTCGAAACCAAATTCAAAGGTAGGCAAAAAATGTTCCAAATATATCCCTTTACAATTATACCATAATGATTTATCATATCATCATTTTGTGCCAAATTTTATCTTTAAAAATGATATATTTGCTTGATATATTTGAAGTTTTTAAAACTTCAGAGATTTTGAGTAAAAAAACGATTAATAAGAATTTAAATAAAAATTAAATAATAAAATATTTGTAAAAAACTCAATCTATATTAATTTGTGAATTGAGATTAAGAATGATGTTCTGTTCAACTTTGCCGTAGGCGATTTATCGCTTCGGGTGATAAATCATCTATAGTTTTTCAGAAAAATCTTTTGACTTAAATAAAGACTTGTTTAGAAATCTGACAAGTTTGATCGCTTTCAAGGTTTTAGTTTTTCTTCAAAAAACGAAAATCTCGAAGACTTTTTTGAAAGTCTATACGACGAACAGAAAACCGATAACTCATAACTAATAAAATGACTTGTAAAATGAAGCCGCTGGGTCATTATGAAATGGTATTAACCTATCATGAGCGTACAAAGCACCATTTTGAGCGTTACGCTAGAGGACCTGGTCAAATCAATTGGGATGCACAACCCGATTCTTTTCGTCGATATACAGGTGCTCAATGTTTTGAATTACCTTTAGTTGCTGACTCGCTGACCTGTGCTTATGTTGACTTATATCATCCCAAAGCGATTGCTCCACGACCAATGACTTTAAGCAATATAGCGGCTTTGTTGGAATTATCTTTAGGGCTTGCAGCTTGGAAAGAATATGGTGAGCATCGTTGGGTATTGCGTTGCAATCCTTCAAGTGGCAATTTGCACCCAACAGAAGGATATGTGATTCTGCCTAATATAGGGAGTCTTCCAGCGGGCGTTTATCACTATCTGAGCTATGATCATATTTTAGAGCAGCGTGGTTTTTTTGAACCTGCGGGTGCAAAAATATTTGAGGCAGCGTTGCCAACAGGTCATTTTTTAGTGGGTTTAACCTCAATTCATTGGCGTGAAACTTGGAAATATGGCGAAAGAGCTTTTCGTTATTGTCAATTGGATATTGGGCACGCCATTGCTGCTGTCCGATATGCGGCGGCGACTTTGGGTTGGAAAGTCGAATTGTTAGATCATTGGGCGAATGCGGAAATGAGCATCACGCTGGGGTTAAATCAAGAAGATGATTTTGACCAGACAGAACGTGAAGTGCCAGAAATTATTTTGTGCATTAATACTCAAGGTGAAATTCTGCCTAATTTTTCAAAAAAGGGGAAGAGTGAACGTCCTTTTTTAAGAGGAGGCTTTGAACGTTCTTTTTTAAAAGGAGAGAGTGAATATCCTTCAAGATGGAAAAAAGAACGCTCTTTTTCAAGGCGGGAATCCAGGGAGTTATCGGAAAATTTAATCGTGTCTGCGATGGCAGGTATAAAATGGGTTGGAAGAGCGAATGTGTTAGATTCTCAGCATAATTATGAATGGTCTATTATTGACAATGTGCTAAAGGCAACGATCAAACCGACTACGGAAAAAATGAATTGGATCGCACCGCCGCTACCACCATTATTACCTCTTTCTTGTACAAGTCACGCTGCCGATTTGATTCGTCAACGTCGTAGTACACAATTATTTGATGCTCAAACGTCGCTGAACCTGAAAGTGTTTTATCGTTTGCTTGATAGCACTTTACCACGCAAAGGCATCGTTCCGTGGGATACTTTTCAGCGGTTGCCACGTATTCATTTAGTTTTATTTGTGCATAGAGTGCAGGGATTATCGCCTGGAATTTATATCCTGCTACGACGTGAGGGGGTGAAAGAAAGTCTTCATGCTGCTTTTCAACGTGAGCATTTTGATTGGCTAAAGCCAATCCATTGTCCAGAGTCTTTACCATTTTATCAATTAGTTAGTGGTGATGCCAAAACGGTTGCTGAACAAATTTTTTGTAATCAAGAAATTGCCTCTGAGGGCGCTTTTAGTTTGGGTATGTTGGCGGAATTTGAAAATAGTTTGAAAAATGGTGCATGGCACTATAGGCAATTGTTTTGGGAAGCAGGATTAATTGGACAAGTATTATACTTAGAAGCAGAAGCAGCGGGTATTCGTGGCACAGGTATTGGGTGCTTTTTTGATGATGCTTTTCATACAATGCTTGGTTTAACAGGTACACATTATCAAAGTATGTATCATTTTACGGTGGGAACTCCATTACATGATAAGCGTCTTCAAACCCTACCTCCTTATGTGCATTTACAAGGAAGGATGAGAAAAACGAAATGAATTAACAGAATTTAAAACCTCATAACTGATGTTACGCAAAGCGATTCTATTCGAGCTTAGAAATCCGATTTTTTTTAAATCGGATTTCTTTTCGATCTTAGAAATCCGATTTTTTCAAAAAATCGGATTTCTTATTTTTCAAAAAACTCTTAGCCTCGAATACTTTAGCTTTTGGCGTTTTTTCCGTTCGAGGTTTTCTTCAAAAAACTTGAACCTCGAAAACGCTTTAGTTTTGAACATTTTTCCCTTCCAAAGCTGAAGCTTTGAACTCCAGAAAAAAACTAACCTCAAGCTGGGCGAGCAACATTACACTGGTACATAAACCTTTTCCAACATTTCCTCATATTCCCTGGTGACATCGCTATCAATAGTGATGCCACCACCGCTTTTATAAATCAATTGATCGCCACTTTTTTCAATAAACCGAATCATCACCGCACTGTCTAATTGATCACCATCAAAATATCCAAAAACACCAGTAAAAAATCCCCGATGATAGCCTTCAACTGTTTTGATAATTTCAATTGTTTTTCTTTTTGGTGCGCCTGAAATTGAACCTGCTGGTAATAATGAAAGTAGAATATCGCCAATTCGCTTATGCCAGTTATTTTCTAAAACGCCTGAAATTTCTGAACTGACTTGTAAAAGCATTTTTGGTCCCGCCTTTATTTTCTCTATGTATCTGAATTTATTCACTTTTACATTTTTTGCGCTGATTGAAAGGTCATTTCTGAGCAAGTCAACAACCATCGTATGCTCCGCTTTTTCTTTTTCATTGGTTAAAATTTTTTGATGAGCGTTTGGGATAATCGCATCAATAGTGCCTTTCATGGGATAGGTTTTAATGACATTATCTTTTATTTTAATAAACCTTTCAGGGGAAAAGGTAACAAATTTGTCTTGAAAGTAGAGTTTAAAAGGGGCTTGACTTGAAAAAAAGATATTGAGTAGTGAAGCGTTGATTTTGATTTTGGTGGGAAAAGTTAAATTAAGGAGATAAGTATTGCCCTCAATCATTTCCTTGATAACACGATTAAAAGCAGCCCTGTATTGAGAAAAATGAATGGCTTTTTTTTTAAGTGAAATGAGTGATAAAGCTGATTATGGTTTGTTACATTGGAAAATCCATCTATTGAAAAGAAAATATGATCTAATTGATTAAGGGGGCTGATATAAAAATTTTGAAGTTCAAAATCAATCACAAATAAAAAAGGAATTTTTGCTTGACCTAATTGGTTTAGCTTATTTTTCATCATTATTGAAAAATTTTCAAATTGGCGAAGAGATTAACTTGGCGACCGTAATTTTATTAATTGATGTTACACAAATAAGAGTACAACGGATTTGAGAATAAAACGGATTTTAAAAAACGTTAACGTCGATGGATTGATGACGAGGAGAACGTTTTTTGAAAAAAACTTCGTCGATTGAATCCGTTTTATTCTCAAATCCGTTGTACTTAGTGCATCAATAAAAATAATGGTGGAATTTGAAAGCACCTTGCGTAACATCAGTTATTAACAATAACATTTTTTATCATATTTTCCTACGCCAACCTGTGTCTTTACCCTTTAACCCATAAGAAAAATGTTGTATCATTAAGCATTCATCATTCATCATTCACCATTCACCATTAACCATTCATCATTCACCATTCGAGGTTTGAGTTTTTTTTCAAAAAACTCAAACCTCGAAACCATTAATTAAGAGAGAGAGAATTACCCTGAAATGCAAATGACAAAACGTACTCATTTACAAACCCGTTTTCAAAACACCCTTTTTATGGTGTTATTATTGACGGTAATAGGTTTAATCGCCTGGTTAAGCACTCATTATGAGATAAAAGCCGATTGGACTGTTAATAATCGGCATAGCTTGTCAGAAGCCAGTCGAAAAATATTGCTTGAATTGAAAGAACCAATTAAAGTGACGGCATACATTACTGATAACAACGATTTACGTATTCCTATTCAGGAATTGGTAGAGCGTTATCAACGACAAGCAGATAACATCAGTTTGCATTTCGTCAATCCTTTTTACGCGCCTGATGAAGTGCGTCAGCAGAATATTCAGGATAAAGGTGAAATTCTCATTCAGTATAAGGAGCGAACTGAACAACTGCGGTTTTTGTCTGAGCAAGAGTTGACTTCTGCTTTACAGCGTTTACTGCGCCCTGCCCGTCTCGCCGTCTTTTTAACGGGACATGGTGAACGCAGCCCAACCCATTTTGCTAACCATGATTTAAGCCAGTTGGCGGTGGCATTAAAAAATAGCGGGATTAATGTGCAAACCCTGAATTTTGGAGAAACCCCTGCCATTCCTGATGAGACTAATGTGTTAGTGATTGCCAGTGCGCGTCAAAAATTATTGCCTGGTGAAGTAATTCAGATTGCTGATTATATTGATAAAGGCGGCAATTTACTGTGGTTAATGGATCCCAGTATTCCCTTACACAGTTTAGAAATCCTCGCAGAAAAATTTGGACTAACGATACAACCCGGCATCATAGTTGATCCCATCAGTCAATTGTTGGGAGTTAAAAGTTCTGCCGTCGTCTCTATTACAAATACAGGTTATGGCGAACATCCGGTGACATCCGGTTTTGAAGAGGCATTGACCCTATTCCCACATGCCAGTGCCTTAATCGTAGAACCACCTGAAGATGATGCTTGGGAAGAAACCCCTTTGTTGACAACTAACCAGGAAGCGTGGTCTGAAACAGATGTGAAAGAAGGGGCTATTGAATTTGACGAAGAAACAGATATTGATGGCCCTTTGGATATTGCTTTTGCCCTCGAACGAGATAAACCACATTGGATAGACGATTCAGAAGATGGGGTTGATGACGACGATTCAGAAGAAGTCGTTAAAGACGACGATTCTAAAGACATGGTTAAAAACGACGATTCAGAAGACATGGTTAAAAACGACGATTCTAAAGACGTGGTTAAAGACGACGATTCTAAAGATGTGGTTAAAGACGTGCTTAAAGACGACGATTCTAAAGACGTGGTTGAAAATGGCAAAGTTGAAGACGATGAATATGAAAACATTGAAGACAACGCTAAAACAGAACTTCATACCCATGATGACAGTATAGATGATTTTGAAGACGATCTCCATGATGACATCTATGAACAACAACGGGTGATTCTTGTGGGAGAAGGTGATTTTCTCTCCAATGCGTTTTTAGGATATGGCGGCAACCTTGATCTCAGTTTAAAAATGATGAATTGGCTGGCTCAGGATGATACCTTTATTGAGATTCCAAGCAAAACCGCAGTCGATCTTAATCTTGAACTGTCATCAACAGCCGTACTCTTGATCGGTGGATTCTTTTTATTCATTCTGCCATTGGGTTTAATCAGTACGGGCATATCTATTTGGCTACAGAGGAGGAAAGCATAATGCGTCAACGTTGGTTGCTTAACATCGCACTGTTAGCTGTAACACTCCTTTTAAGTGTATCTGTTTTTTATACCATAGAAAAACCGATTGAATTACCTCAATTAACGCATTTAAAAGCCGAAAAGGTTCAAAGTATCCACATTGAGCGGAAAGAGGACAAACCGATTTTCTTGAAGAAGGACAAATTGGGTTGGCAAATGACTATGCCTTATCTTTTGCCGGCGAATCGTTTTCGCGTCACTCAGTTGTTAGAGATTTTGTCAACGCGCAACTATAAAAAATTGAAATTCGACGAGTTGAACCTGGCTAAAGTGAAACTTGAACCACCACTGTTGAGCGTGAAATTTAACCTCTTGACAATGGCTTATGGTGATCGCTCGCCCATGAATGATGGGCGACGTTATCTGTTAATAAACCAAAAAAAGGTTTATTTGCTCGCCGATACGCTTTATGACATTTTAAACAGTGATGCGTTGGCTTATGTCAATCTTTCCCCTTTTGGAAATAACCCTAAAATAACAGAATTGAAAATACCAGACTATCTGATGGTATTAAAAGAGGGGCAATGGGCATTAACGTCAAGATTCTCTTCAGATGAGATAGATAAAAGCCCTGACGCGCTCAATACCTTTATTGATAATTGGCAACGACTCCAAGCTTTTCGTGTAGAGCCTTATGTCGAAGGCGCAATACAAGGAAAAATAGACATCAGATTGCTTAACCAAGAAAAAGTGCTGCATTTTACTTTTAGGGCTTCTCAAAAAGAGTTTGTGTTAGGGCGACCAGAAAAAGGTGTGCAATATCAACTACCTACTAACCTGATTGATAAATTACACCATTTGCCGACTAAAACCCAATCTGATTGAGGTTCTTGCAAAACTCTGAACACACGAGGTTTAAGAAATCCGATTTTTGAAAAAAATCGGATTTCTAAGTCTAAACTCGAAAATGCGAGTTTTGCAAGAGGCTCCCTCGAATAGAATTTTTCAGACACTAATTTTGGTATATTATGTCGTTTTTGTGGTTTTTGTTTAATTTATGAACTGTCCAAAGCTAAAGCGTTGTATTCCAAAATACAAAGCTAAAGCGTTGTACTCCAAAATACGCCAAAGCTGAAGCGTTGGACGGAAAAATACGCCAAAGCGTTGGACTCCATCAAATCATATTAGGTCCATCATAATCTTTATTGGGATTATCTGGTTCCGCTTTTGTCTGCTCGCGTCGCTGCTGTGCCCGTTTTTCCATCGCATCTGATTTAACGGGAATGGTATTTTCTCCAAACAAGACTTGTTTAAGTAGCTTAAAGCCAAATTGTAAGAGGGCGACATCGTCTGTTTTCAGACGTTCAGATTCATCCGATTTTAAATCGTAAAGCTCTGAAAAACCTTGACTTTTTATAAAATCGCGGAAACTGTCAAGGTTATAACTCCCCATAAAAAAGAATTGGAAACTACGCGGCGATGGTTTACCTATCGTTGGTCCAGCAGAGCGTTTTTTCAATATGATCTGTCGCCATTCACGGTTCATTTCGTCATAGTGAGCCACCTCTTGCTCTTTGCGATAATCACGTATGGTAATCGTGCGTGGTTCATTATGACCAAGGCAATGATCTTCTTTGATCAGAAAATAGGCTTCTTCATCAGTTGATGAGTTTTCTTGACGCATGGACATCAAGCCGAGTGCGTAATATCGACAAACCGTCGGGCGATCTTCATAGACACGACAGCCCTCTTCAGTGACGAAGGGACAAGCAAGATTATCATCAGCCGTCCGAATTTTCACCCCTGGCATTCCGCTCGCATCCATCTCATAAGGAACAGTATATTGCGCTAAAAATTCATTAGAAGTCAGTTCTAAACGTTTTTTCAAACGTAAAATATCATAAGGTGTGAGCGAAATGTCAATATGCTGACAACATTTATTAAAACAGGCAATGTCCTTATGACAACGAAATTGGAAGGTGTCGTCTAAAAAGAGTTTGACAGGTTGAAGGGGGCTATTGTGTGGAATGTTTTCTAAAGGTGAATCGGTCATTAATAAAATCCTAGAAAGTAAAATATAAATAAAAACAAAGAGTTATGAAACTCAATATTCTAGTTTAGGCGTATTTTGGAGTCCAACGCTTTGGTTTTGGTGTTCAACGCTTCAGCTTTGGGCGTTTTGGAGTCCAAATCTTCAGCTTTGGAAAGAGGATGAAAAAAACAAGAACATCATACGAGTTGCTTGAATTGCAGGTGATGTGGTGAGTTAATTTTTAGCATCGGTTCAGGGCTATTATGTAAACTCCTGAAAAAAAGGTGTTTGAGCTTCTTGCAAAACTTCCCAAAAATAGGGGCAAGGAAATTTGTAACTCATTGATTTTAATTAAAATATTTGTCAATAAACTTATTTTCTTAAAAACCAATGAGTTAAACACAAAAATTGATTGTCGATATTTCATGTCATGCCAGCATTATTATGTTGAAATATTAGCGTAAAAACTTTGTCATCAAATTCAAAAGTGATTAAAGTGATTATTTAGTATGAATAACCTGGGAAGGTATTCTATCATTATGATCTAGCCAATATTGTTCTGGACTTTTTCCAAGTTTTTGACAATCTTTAACTAAACAATCATTGAAATATTGTAACTTAATTTGAGCATGTTGTCGATTAGAAAGTTGATTGTCAATAATATCAAGTACACCATCTAATCCTCTTTCACAGATCACCCAACCTTCAGGCATTTGTTCTGTAATAAATTCTCGACCTAAAATGTTCATGATTTTTTCCTCCACAGTTTGATTTTTTAGTCAAAGTTTGGTGGTAACTTATGCGTCTTTATACTAATATTATAGCAGTATTTATACCAGACGCTTGAATATGATTACTCAAGAATATAGTTTAAATTATTTTTATTAATTGTTAATTAATTAACAATCAATGGTATTTATACGCTTATATTTCTTTTTTTAAAATGGTTTTATTTTTTTTTGCCTAATAAAACAATTAGTTAAAAACTTTTTTTGAATATTCTAATATTAGTGCTTGCTAATATTAGAATATTCTGATATTATACAACCATTGTTTCATGCGCTTAGAATATTTATCGCTTTTTTAACCTGTCACCGTTTATGTTTCTCTTTAGGATTCAATTGTTTCTGAGATAAACTTGATTTAAAATTGATTTAAAAAACCTAAGTTTTTTGAAAATTGGTTCCTTGAAAGTAGAAATATCGGTTTTATTTTTAATCTAAAACATGGTTGGATGCATTAATTATGTCGAAATGTAGGGTTGTTTTTTAAAAAAAGTCACCTTATAAAGTAAACATGGCTAGGAATGTGCATATAAAATCGTTTCGATGTTTCTGCTTCAAAAAACGGAAATCTCAAAAACTAAACAGGACAGGTTTAACTTGATGTCAATTATTTTATGCACAGTTTAGATATTTTTTAAATGATGTAGAAATGTAGGGTTGTTTTTTAAAAAAGTAACCTTATAATATAATTATGGTTGGATACATGTTGTTAAATTGTATCCTTGAAATAAATTTTAAATTTTAATTTTTAATGGAGATTAAGACAATGAAAAAGTTTGTTAAAGCAATGGCCATCTCTGCTATTCTTGGTGGAGCCGTTCTCGCAGCACCTGCACATGCTTGGTGGGGTGGTAGTCCTTGGAACAACGGTTGGGGCAACAACGGTTGGGGCAACAACGGTTGGGGGGGTCCTGGTTATGGGGGAGGATATCCTGGTTATTCAAATTGGATGGATAACTGGATGGATGGTACTGGCTGGGGGAATATGAATTTTAATACATCCGCCGGTGGCAATGGCTATGGTAATAGTAATAACCGTTTTAATAACCAGTATCCTGGTTACAGTGGTTATGGTCAAGGCAATGG
Source organism: Thiotrichaceae bacterium (assembly GCA_029939505.1). Lineage (GTDB taxonomy): Bacteria > Pseudomonadota > Gammaproteobacteria > Beggiatoales > Beggiatoaceae > QNES01. The sequence goes on from JAOZSV010000042.1 coordinate 26,577, forward strand.
TGGTTATGGTCAAGGCTACGGTGGTTATGGTCAAGGCAATGGTGGTTATGGTCAAGGCTACGGTGGTTATGGTCAAGGCTACGGTGGTTATGGTCAAGGCTACGGTGGTTATGGTC
>JAOZSV010000043.1 GCA_029939505.1 Thiotrichaceae bacterium
CCAGCTCGAAACGAGGTTTAAGAAATCCGATTTTTGAAAAAATCGGATTTCTAAGTCAGCTCGAAACGAGGTTTAAGAAATCCGATTTTTGAAAAAAATCGGATTTCTAAGCTCATTGCCAAAGCTGAAGCCAAAAATATGACTAAAAATGGGTCATTTTTGAACCAATCCTATTTTAGCAAAGTCATCATTCTGACCAGGCTGAAATTGATTTTAATCTATTTTCGTTAAAAACACAATATGAAACTATAATCCCCGCAATAAATCAGCTTGTAAATCTTGAATATCTTCTAAACCCACAGATATGCGAATTAAACCCTCATTTATACCCGCGGCGCGGCGTTGTTCAGGGGTGATTCGGGTGTGAGTGGTGCTTGCGGGATGTGTGATGGTGGTTTTGGTATCTCCTAAATTGGCTGTAATGGACATGATTTTGGTTGAGTCAATGACGCGCCAAGCGGCTTCTTTTCCTCCTTTGACTTCAAATGAGACGATACTTCCAAAGCGTTTTTGTTGTTTTTGGACTAATTGGTGTTGAGGGTGTGAGGGTAATCCTGGATAGTAAATACGTTCTACGGCTTCTTGTTTTTCGAGCCATTGTGCTAACGCTTCTGCATTGTCGCAGTGTTTTTGCATCCGCAAGTCGAGTGTTTCTAAACCTTTGAGAAATATCCAGGCGTTAAATGGACTCATAGTGGGACCGCCTGAGCGGAGTATGGTAAAAATGTCTTTTCCGACTATTTTTTCTGAGCCGATTACTGCGCCGCCCATGCAACGCCCTTGTCCATCTAAAAACTTGGTTGCGGAATGAATGACAATATCTGCGCCTAATGATAATGGGGTTTGTAGCGCGGGGGTGCAAAAACAATTGTCAACGGCTAATAAACAGTTTTGTGCATGGGCTATTTCCGCGATGGCTTGTATATCAGCCACTTCTGTCAGTGGATTAGAGGGCGTTTCGAGAAATAAGAGTTTAGTGTTGGGTTGAATAGCGGCTCGCCAACTGTCAAGATCGCTTATATTGACAAAAGTGGTTTTTATATTAAACTTTGACAGAATGGTATTGAATAGCGTTATTGTTGAGCCAAAAATGCTTTGCGAGGCGACAATATGATCGCCTGCTTTGAGTACGCCTAAACAGGTACTGAAAATAGCAGCCATGCCTGAAGCGGTTGCCATACAGCGTTCTCCGCCTTCAAGGGTGGCAAGGCGTTCTTCAAAGTTTCGCACGGTTGGATTGGTAAAGCGCGAGTAGATATTACCTGGCTCTTTTTGTCCAAATCGCGCTGCGGCTTGTGCGGCATTTTTAAAAACAAAGCTGGAGGTGGGGAAAATCGCTTCGCTATGTTCGCCCTCATCACTACGCACTTGCCCTGCTCGCACTGCACGGGTGTTAAAACCAAATTCGTTCCAATCAGTCATTTTGTTTTGTCCGATTTTCTTCTAAAGAATTCATAATGCTATAGCAGAGTTCTCGACATCCTTGCTTCGACAAAGCTGATATTTCAAATATTCGCCCTGGCCAATTTAATTCTTCAATAATGGCTTGACAACGTTGTTTTTGTTCGTCGGGTGGTAATAAATCGACTTTATTTAAGAGGAGCCAACGTTCTCGCGCCGCTAATTCTGGACTGTATTTTTCAAGTTCTTGAATAATACGGCGTATATCTTGTACAGGATCATCACTGCTAAGTGGATCCACATCGACTAAATGTAATAATAAGCGGGTGCGTGATAAGTGCTTTAAAAATTGTATGCCTAAACCAGCCCCTTCTGCTGCGCCTTCAATTAAGCCGGGAATATCGGCAACCACAAAACTGCGATCAACTTCAATAGAAACGACACCTAAGTGGGGGTGCAGGGTGGTAAATGGATAATCGGCGACTTTTGGGCGAGCAGCGGTGACGGCGCGAATAAAGGTTGATTTGCCAGCATTGGGTAATCCCAGTAAGCCAACATCAGCTAACACTTGTAATTCTAAGCGTAAGCGGCGCTCATCGGCTGTGGTACCTTTGGTTATACGGTGCGGTGCGCGATTGATGCTGCTTTTGAAATGGACATTGCCTAAGCCACGCTCTCCGCCTTTTGCGACTAAGAGTGTTTGTTCAGGCTTGATCAATTCACCTAGATATTCTTCCGTTTCTATATCAAAAGCAAGTGTTCCTACAGGTACTTTTATGTATAAATCCAGACCTTTTTTGCCTGTACATTTGTTACCTTTACCATTTTCGCCATTTTTTGCTTTAAATAGGCGGGTGTAACGAAAATCAATCAAAGTGTTTAAATCGGCTTTGGCTTGTAAATATACGTTACCCCCATTGCCGCCATCCCCCCCGTTTGGTCCGCCTTCAGGGATAAATTTTTCGCGCCGAAAACTTAAACAGCCATCTCCGCCTTTACCTGCTGTAACTTGAATAGTGACTTCGTCAACAAATTTCATTTGTGTTTGAGGTGAATGAGAGACCTGACAGGTTTCAAAAACCTGTCAGGTCTTCCTTAACAATTATTTTTGAGGTGAATGAGAGACCTGACAGGTTTCAAAAACCTGTCAGGTCTTAACAATTATTTTTGAAGCGAATGAGAGTCTTCCTTAACAATTATTTTGGAATGACGTTAATCATTTGACGGTTTCTGGGACCTTTGATTTCAAACTTGACTTCACCATCAGCTTTGGCATATAACGTATCATCTTTGCCTTTGCCTACATTTAAGCCGGGATGAACTTTTGTTCCCCGTTGACGCACTAAGATATTGCCCGCCAAGACTTGTTCTCCACCATAACGTTTTACGCCAAGACGTTTCGATTGTGAATCACGTCCATTGCGGGTACTGCCGCCTGCTTTTTTATGTGCCATATCAGTAGGTTACCTCGTTTTGTCTTCAGTGACATTTTGTAATATTGGCATTTCAACCTGTGGCATTGTTTCAGTCGTTTGACTTTCTGTCTCAGGTGGCGTTGCTTCTACTACCTCAATTTTTTGCGGGATAATGCCGTCTGCCATGATACTTGTGATTTTCACATCCGTAAAATATTGACGATGCCCCATCTGTTTACGGTGGTGTTTGCGGCGTTTAAATTTGATAATCTTGATTTTTTTGCCGCGCCCTTGTTTTTGCACGGTTGCCAATACTTTACCGCCTAAGACTTGTGGTGTTCCAATTTTGATATTATCTCTATCAGCAACCAGCAGCACGTTGTTAAAATTAATTGTTTCACCTTCATCGACTGCTAGTTTTTCTATTCTTAGGGTGTCGCCTTGAGCGACTTTGTATTGTTTTCCGCCTGTTTGAATAACAGCGTACATAAATTTTTCACCTATTTTAGTTTCGGAAAGTCGTAAAAACATTATTTTAAAGTATTTGAGAATAAAAAACAAGTTAGCTGAGTACATTCGAGGCTAACGTTTTTCTTCAAAAAACGTTAGCCTCGAATGGATTTGAGAATAAAACGGATTAAATATAATAAATTCATAGCGTTAATGTGATATAACGTTTTTTTAAAATCCGTTTTATTCTAAAATCCGTTGTACTCAGTCATGTAGCTTTAGGAGAATGTCGGGTTACGTTTTTTTGCTTTGCAAAAAAAGCTAACCCGACCTACATAGCTACATAGCTAACTAAAACGAAAAATTTAAAGAGATTTGATTTGAAAATGAGTATTCAGAACAGTTCTATACATGGTGAATGGTCATCACGTTTGGCCTTTATTCTTGCTGCCACAGGTTCAGCCGTGGGGCTAGGTAATATTTGGAAATTTCCCTATATGACAGGGGAATATGGTGGCGGGGCTTTTGTTATTGTCTATTTGTTATGTGTCGCTTTAATGGGTTTGCCCGTGATGATGGCTGAGGTGATGTTGGGTAAACGGGGGCGTAATAGTCCTATTAATAGTATGCGAATATTGGCTCAAGAAGCGGGATGTTCGCAATTGTGGCGTATATTGGGGTGGAGCGGTGTTATTGCAGGTTTTTTGATTTTATCCTATTATAGTGTGGTTGCAGGTTGGGCATTGGCTTATATTCCAGAGGTGGCAAAGGGTACGTTTACTGCTGTAAATATGATGCCCCAAAATGAAATTGCTGATTTTGTGGGATCAATATTTAATGGGTTAGTTGAAAATCCGATACGCTTATTGGCTTGGCACTCGGCTTTTATCGTTGTGACGATGATAATGGTGGCTGGTGGTGTGCAGGGGGGCTTGGAACGGGCGGTGCGTTTTATGATGCCCGCTTTGTTTATTGTATTACTTGTACTGGTTGGCTATGCGATGAGTACGCCCGATTTTATGAAGGGCATCCATTTCATGTTTGATATAGATTTTAAGAGTTTTTTCTATCCGAATTGTACAGAGACGAGTTGCGAATTGAGTGGCGATGGTCTCTTGGCTGCGATGGGACAGGCTTTTTTTAGTTTAAGTTTAGGAATGGGTTCTATTATGGTATATGGTGCATATTTGCCAAAACAGGTTTCAGTTGCACAAACCACAGCGGTTGTGGTGGCTGCTGATACAGTTGTCGCCATTCTTGCGGGCTTGATTATTTTTCCTATTGTTTTCAGTAATGGTTTACAACCTGGTGCTGGTGTAGGGCTGGTTTTTAAAACGTTACCTATTGCGTTTGGGCAAATGCCTTTTGGCAGTTTGTTTGGTACTTTATTTTTTGTGTTATTAGCCCTTGCCGCATGGAGTTCAGCAATTTCATTGATTGAGCCAGCAGTCGCTTGGTTAGTTGAAACAGGCAAATTTACTCGTTTCAGTGCTTCCGTCTTGAGTGGATTAATGGTTTGGTTAGTCGGCATTTTAAGCGTTTTTTCATTTAATCTTTGGAGCGATGTTAAACCATTGTCCATGTTTTCAGGATTTGAAGAGAAAACGTTGTTTCATCTGATTGATTACCTGACAGCGAATATAATGTTACCTTTAGGCGGCATTTTTATGGCGATTTTTGTGGCTTTCTTGATGAAGAAACAGATCGTTATTGATGAATTAGAAACCACATCTGATAATATAGGTTATCGTATTTGGCATTTTTTGCTACGTTATGTCACACCGATAGGTGTGGGTTTGGTGTTTTTAAATGCAATTGGTGTATTTTCGTGACTCGTATTCATAAAATGGCCTTAGTTCCTTATACTGCCCAGGAGATGTTTGCGTTAGTCAGCAATATTACTGACTATCCCAAATTTTTACCTTGGTGCCAATCAGTCCTATTGCATTCGCAGACAGAATCAGAAGTGGTTGCGACAATTAAGATGGGCAGTGTGGGCTTAAAACAGGCTTTTACAACAACTAATGTGATTAAACCGCATCAGTGGATTAAAATGCGCCTATTAAAAGGGCCTTTTAGTCATTTGCAAGGAGATTGGCATTTTCAGTCTTTGGGTAATGAGGGATGCAAAATTTCTTTAAATTTGGAGTTTGAAATTTCTAATAGACTACTCAAAATGAGTTTGGGACCCATTTTTACCAAAATTGCGAATACTTTAATTGATGCTTTTGTCAAAAGGGCTGATGAGTTATATGGAAAAGTCTGATACTATTCAGGTTGAAGTCGGTTTTGCAAAACCCGATGAGCAAGTCATTATTCCTTTAAAAGTGCCTGTTGGTACAACGACACAGCAGGCGATTGAAGAATCTGGTATTTTAAAGCAATTTCCGGAAATTGATTTAAGTCAAAATAAGAGGGGCATTTTTGGTAAGCCCTGTGCTTTAAATACGTCGCTACGTGAGGGTGATCGTGTTGAGATTTATCGCCCTTTGATTGCTGATCCAAAAGAAGTTCGTCGTCGGCGAGCGGCTCAGGGAAAACGTATGAAAAAAGGATGAAACAAAAAACCTGCCAGGTATTTAAGACCTGGCAGGTTGATAAAAGCTATAAAATGGGTTTTTGATCAAATCCTTCAGGAAGTGGTGCTTGTTTTTGCTGACGACGTTTACCAATTTTGATGTCGCCGCTTATTTTGTTAAGTTGTTGATTTTTATCAAAAAATAGTGAAATCAGGCGTTGCTTCCGTTCTTTTCCTCCCTCTTGAAAGCTATACAGGTAATCCCAACGCTCTTGATGAAAAACATCTACCAATGGTGGTGTACCCATAATAAAGCGTACTTTTTTAGCTGGCATACCCAATGTCAGTTTTTCTAACATCTCTTGAGTCACCAAATTTCCTTGTTGAATGTCTATTTTATGAATGGCACAGCCTGACAATAAATAGGCGCTACAACAAAAAAACGTTATAAGAAACTTTTGCATAATGGAAAGTCAAAATCTTAAAAAATTCGGTTTAAAAGCAACCTTGCCCAGATTACGAATACTCCAGTTGCTAGAAAATAGTCAACAACGCCACATGAGTGCCGAAGATATCTATAAAACTTTATTAGATACTGGAGAAGATGTCAGTTTGGCAACCGTTTATCGCGTATTGACGCAATTTGAAACGGCAGGTATTCTCATTCGTCACCATTTTGAAAATGGCTTATCAGTATTTGAACTTGATGAAGGGCATCATCATGATCATTTATTATGTGTTGAATGTGGAAAGGTAATAGAATTTTTTGATGATGCAATTGAAAAACGGCAACGGGCTATTGCACAGCAGCATCGTTTTAACATCACTGATCATTGTTTATATATTTATGGTGTTTGCCCAAATTGTCAGAAATAAGAGTACAGCGAATTGACGAAATTTCGAGGCTAAAGTTTTTTGAAGAAAAACTTTAGCCTCGAAACCTGTCAGGTTTGCTGCACGTTTACCCACACTTTTTGAGAAGAAACCTAATTCACCATTTACATCAACAACGTATAGCCAAAGTTTTCTTTAAAACGTTGTTTAAATTCCTCAATGGTAACACGATGATTTTGAGTGCCATGATGTTCAATTTTAATGGCACCCATCAGTGAGGCAATACGCCCCGTTGTTTCCCAGTCAATATCCTTCATCAAACCATACAAAAGCCCACCACGAAAAGCGTCTCCACAACCCGTCGGATCATTAGTCGCTTTCACTTTTGCACTGGGAATGCTATAAAGCGTCTTAGCCGTATAAATCATAGAACCTTCCGCGCCCTTGGTGACAATCAATGCGCGTACTCGCTTAACGATTTCCTGTGCAGATAGAGCAGTGCGTTCTTGCATTAATTGCCATTCATAATCGTTGACGATAACCCAGGAGGCTTGTTCAATAAATTGCAATAGTTCATTACCATCAAACATCGGCAATCCTTGCCCTGGATCAAAAATGAAAGGAATTTCAGCGGCGACAAATTGGCTCGCATGTTCAATCATACCTTGCCGCCCATCAGGAGAAACTATGCCGATAGTCACATCCTTAGCTTGAGAAACCTTGTTTTCATGGGAATAATTCATCGCACCTGGATGAAATGCTGTGATTTGATTATCATCCGTATCAGTGGTGATAAAGGCTTGGGCACTATAACTGTGATCAATTGTCGTCAGATGAGTACGAGATATGTCACAGGTATCCATCCATTCAGCATAAGACGCGAAATCCGTACCCACTGTTCCCATAGGCAGCGCGTCTCCGCCTAGCATATTGAGATTATAAGCAATATTTCCAGCACATCCGCCAAACTCGCGGCGCAAATCAGGTACAAGAAATGATACATTGATAATATGTACCTGCTCAGGCAAAATATGATTCTTGAATTTGTCGTTAAATACCATAATGGTATCAAACGCAAATGATCCACAAATTAAAGCTGACATGTTAGTCTCTCTGATAAAAATGTTAAAATCTCGGTTTTGCCTTACATGACTTTTTATGTTAAACTGCCAAAAAACTACTTAGCCTATTGACGACTTAACATTAGTATTCGAGGTTTTAGTTTTTTTTCAAAAAACTAAAACCTCGAATGGAATATAAAGTTTTTCATTCTAGCAAACATTCATGTCATAAGTAAAGTCAGCGGCTCAAAAGTCATCCCCTTAACTGCCAACTCGGAAATTATTATGAAACTCAAACTCCTAATTATATTTTTTACGCTGACACTAGCAAGTTGTATGGTTGTTGATAACAACCCCTATCAGAGAAAGGGACAGACTTACCAAATCGATCAAACTCGTCAGAAAGTGAGAAACGCCAAGAAAGTTGATCAAACGCCAAGAATTGTGATTTCTCCTAACCAGAAAAATAGGGCGATTTCTTATAACCCTAACCAGAAAAACAGGGCGAATTCTTCTTATAACCCTAACCAGAAAAACAGGGCGATTTCTTCTCCTAACCCTAACCAGAAAAACAGGGTGATTTCTTCTCCTAACCCTAACCAGAAGAAAAGGGTGATTTCTTCTCCTAACCAGATAAGAAATGTCAATCCCTCGGCTGGGCAAAAGAAAGCGCAGACAAAAGAAGCGGATGACTCTTCGCGCAAAAGACAACAAAGCTATTCTCAGTAATTGGACGAGAAAACGCCAAATCCAACTAAACCTGACAGGTTTTTAAAACCTGTCAGGTTTGAAGCATGGACGATTTTTAGTCGGAACGACCAAATAATTTGCTCCATTGAAATTGGAGTACAACGCTTTAGCTTTGTACAATTTTAAAGCGACAATAACTCAGCCAAACCTTCCCTCGTCGGTTTCTCTACAACCCCTTTTTCCGTCACAATCACATCCACAAAACTGGCGGGAGTCACATCAAAAGAAGGATTCCACGCTTTCGCGCCGCTCGGTGCAATACGATCTCCGCCTATTGTCAACACTTCATCAGTTGCGCGTTCCTCGATCACAATTTGGCTACCATCAGCTAAATTCATATCGACGGTTGAAATGGGCGCAACAACCATCAACTTAATGCCATGTTGACGGGCTAAAACAGCTAGGTTATAAGTACCAATTTTATTAGCAACATCACCATTCGCTGTAATCCGATCCGATCCGACGATAATCCAATCCACTCGTTTTTGCTGCATCAACGCAGCAGCAGCACTATCGGCTAACAGCGTGACAGGAATATTATCTTGTAACAATTCATAAGCCGTTAAACGTGCGCCCTGCAACCAAGGGCGTGTTTCATCGGCATAAACTTGATTAATTTTGCCCGCCGCGTAAGCACTACGAATGACACCTAAAGCGGTACCATAACCACCCGTCGCCAATGCGCCCGCATTACAATGAGTCAAAACGCGACAGTTTGAGGGCAATAACGCTGCACCTAAATCACCCATCCGGTGATTCGCATCAATATCTTCCTGGTGAATACGTTTTGCTTCTTCCAATAGTATAGAAACCGGATTGCCAGTTATTTTAGAAAAACAAGCCTTCATGCGTTCCAAAGCCCACGCTAAATTAACAGCGGTAGGGCGTGCTTCAGCTAATTGCTGCATTTCTGTTTCGATAACCGTTTGCCAATGATCGGGAGAAGCAGCATAAGCGGCTCTCGCCGCCAATACGACACCATAAGCAGCAGTAATACCAATCGCAGGTGCGCCACGCACAACCATATTTTTAATAGCCACAGCAACATCAGGGGCTTTTTCCAATATAATAACGGTTTCTTCATTTGGCAATTTGCGTTGATCTATTAAATGTAATTGATCGTTTTGCCAATAAACAGGGCGAAGCCCATCTTCAAAGATTTTAAACATTATGTGCAATTGTTATCGAGGTTTATCAAACATTCATAAATGAAGTATAATCTGATGTGACGCAAGGTGCTTTCAAGTTCCACCGATTTCATCGGTGGAATTTAGAATTTAGAAGCACCCTGCGTAACATCAGTTATAATAACAAATTTTTGGTTCAAAAAGCCATGTAGGGTGGGCAACGTCTTGTTGGTGCAACGGCACACCACTTTTTTAATGAGGAAGCCGTTGCACGAAAAGGACTTTGCCCACCCTACATACTATTAATTCGAGGCTAATTTTTTTGAAGAAAAACGATTAGCCTCGAATTCAAAATAGGAGAAAACATGACCACATTACACGCATTAAACCATTCCAGCCATCAAGAATCTGGCTATTCACCACAAAAAGTTTCCGAAGAGGAATACTGGAAAAAATACTATAACAACCCGAATGCGGTTTACGAATGGAATAACGGCTATTTAGAGGAAAAAGCGATGTCTGATGTTTTAACGATTTCAATGTACAAATGGTTCCTTGAACTTTTAGAACATTATTTGAGAACCAATCCCATTGCCCAATCGGTCTTATTAGAAATGGGATTTCGTTTAACACTTTCTGGGAAAAAAGAAGTACGTCGCCCCGATTTAGGTGTGGTACTCCATGACAATCCAATACCACTTCTACCCCATGATAGAAGCTATCGAGGTACTTTTGATCTTTGTGTAGAAGTGCTTTCCGATTCGACTGAAGAAATCAGAAAACGGGATACAGTGACGAAAAAGAAAGAATACGCCCAGGGCGGTGTCAAAGAGTATTACATTTTAGATAGTCAGCGTGATCGTATTCAATTCTATCGTTTGGGTAAGAAGGGCGTTTATATTCCCATCAAGCCTGTGAAAGGTCAAATTATCAAATCGAAGGTATTGCCCGGCTTTCAATTTCGGATTTCCGACTTATTCACGAAACCCTCTCCTGAAGAGATGATTAGTGATAAAGTTTATCAACGCTTTGTGTTGCCCAGTTATACTGAAGAAAAACGGGCGCGTCAAGCGGCAGAAGTTCGGGCGCGTCAAGCAGAAAAAGTGGCACGTCAAGTCGCGGAAGAATTGGCACGTCAAACAGAATTGACAGAACGACGCTCCGAGCGATTAGCCGAAAAACTGCGTGCATTAGGCGTTGATCCCGATAAAATTTGATTCTAAAACTCAATGATCAAGTTTCGATGTTTTCGTTTTTTGAAGCGATTCACCTCGAATTTCAAATAGAAGAAAACATTTTCTCGTTCCCACGCCGGCGCGTCAATGTCATTAAGTTAAGCCTTGGAGTCCAAACCTTCAGATTTGGGAGTCCAAACCTTTAGATTTGGGAGTCCAAACCTTTAGATTTGGGAGTCCAAACCTTCAGATTTGGGAGTCCAAACCTTCAGATTTGGGAGTCCAAACCTTCAGATTTGGAAGTGTTTGATATTTAAACGAAATAATTCAAATCTGAAGCGTTGGACTCCAAAACACCCAAAGCTGAAGCGTTGGACTCCAAAAATTCATAAAAATAGGATCACATAATGATTTTCAAAAACATTAAACAAGTCAAACTACCCAAAATCGCAGAAATAGGTAAAAGCTTTACTATCCTCATAGAAACGGATGGCGAAGTACCCTTCGCGCAAATTATTCTGCGCCACGCAGACGGATGGGAATGGATTATCAAAGAAGAGCGTGTCAGCTATCAAGGCAAAGGCTGTTACCATTTCCAAGTACCACCCGAAGCTTATCACGCGGGTACAGCTTATCTACAAATTGAAGGTTGTCGCGTTGCTGACATTGGGGCTGCGAGTGCCGATGATTGGGTGACTGTCCACCGCGAATTCGAGATAATGGAAACAACGACTGAGACAATCCAGTCAGCGCAGCCAATCCCTACACCATCCATTACTTTAGGGGAATCTAATCAACCCGTTATTTATTTCGGTATTCATAAACATAACCACCAGCCCTACTATAACGCCACCGATACAGACTATTGGGATGGCGAAAAGGATGATATTTTTGGGCAACGGGAAGGTCCCTATACGCGCTTTATTCCTGCCGCTGTATGGCAATATATCAATGGAGGACTTGCTCACGCGGGACTTTCCACCAGTTGGTCCGCTTCATTGATTGAGCAACTGAATCGCTGTGCCGAAACGGGGCGTGGGCATGGTGTTTTTGGCAATTGGAGCCATGAACTGCGCGAAGTCGCACAAGCGAAAACGGCTTTTGGTCATCCTCGTGTTGACTTTACCGCATTCGGCTTTTGTCATCCCCTGATGCCACTGATTCCCGCCCGTGACATCGTCGGGCAAATTGAATGGCATCGCCATACTATCCGCGATACTTTTGGTGTGGAAGCCAGTGATGTCATATTTCCTCCTGAAACGGCTTTTCAGCCTCATATCATTCCGGCATTGAAACAGGCGGGAGTGAATGTGGTCATTTATGATTCCATTCATCATTTCCGCGCTTGTCAAGATTATCCTTATGCTGGCACGGGTGAGGGCATGTTACCGCCAAACAAGGCTGATCAGGAAAATGCACCCGTTCACGACTGGCAGCAACTTAACAACATTTGGGCACCAAGCAAGGTTTCACCACAACTCTTAAAGCCCTGTCTTCTCTATTATACTGATCACAAAGGAGAACGCCATGAAATTATTGGTGTTCCAGCAGAGCGTTATCTCGGAAATGAGGATGCTCGCGGTGGCTATGGTGCCTTACAATATGAAATGGTGATGGGGCAGATTTATGATCAAATCTGTCAAACCAACAGTTATGATCCGAAACACCCGCCCTTTTTCATACTTCATTCTGATGGCGATAATTATGGCGGCGGTGCGGAAAGCTATTATACTTGTAATACCAGTCGCCTTGTCGAAATGTGTCAAAAAGAACCGCGTTTTCAACTGATTACGATTAAAGATTATCTCAAACGTTTTCCCGTTGATCCTAAAAACGCTGTCCACCTTGAACCCGGTTCATGGGCGGGGGCAGATAATGGTGATCCGCAATTTACGAAATGGTTTTCATGGTTAGATAAAGACTATTCACCTGATCTGAATAGTTGGGCGGTTTTGACGGCTTTTCAGAATGTGGTTTATTCCCTTGAAGATGCAGGGCAGGCGCGGGAATTAATTGATACCATGAAACGTCTCCTTTATACCGCAGAAACCAGTTGCTATTGGTATTGGACAGGGCAAGATGTTTGGGATGCACAGGTGACAAATTCCGCTAATAAGGGCTTGGCAATGGCACGTCATTATATTGATAAGCTATTGAAATCAAAGGAAGATTCAACCGGTCCCACTATTTTTATGCCCTGGGTGCGCCCTGCCAATCCTGGTGGCAAAGATTGGGGGCAAGGTGGATTGGTTAATGCCCTTCCCCAAGCGACATTCCGCACTTTCGTTTATGATATATCGGGTATAAAAAAGGTGATACTCCATTATCACGAAGTTAATGCGACTTCAAAGAAACAAGTTGAAATGAAAAACGGCGATATTTATCCCTCGCGCACTCATCCAACAGCCATTGCAACACAATATCAAGCGGTACTACCTGCTGGCACGGGTAATATTCGGTATTTTGTTGAAGCCGTTGATACTTGTAACAATGCTTCTTATAGCCCTGTTGGACGGATTTATATTTGAATAGACTTCAAAGAGAAACAGCCCGTTTTTTCAAAAAACTGCCCGGTTCTAAATGAAAATTTTCTGGTTCCCACGCGCCGACGTGGGAACCTATTCTCTCGTTCCAACGCGCCAGCGTCACGAATAATTGGAGGTCATCTTTCATGAATGGTACAATACGCTACCTCAAAATCGCTAACTATCGCAGCATTGATGTGCTGGAACTACATGATATTAAACCATTTTCTGTATTTGCCGGTCCTAATGGCTCTGGAAAAAGTAACTTTTTCGATGCGCTGGATTTTGTCAATGGGGTGGTTCGGTTTGGAGCCGACGAAGCCTTAAAACAACATGGCGGCTTTGAAAATATTCGTTGTTTGAGGCGACGTGATGAAGATATACATGCTTTTGAGTTTGCAATTGAAGTCGATTTTTCTAACCAAGAAACCGCGTTACATAGCTATCAACTGAAAATTCATCAACTGGATAATTCTCCCATGTTGGAAGAAAAACACCAATGGGTTGATGATGAAGGTAAAACGTGGAGAACCAGCCGAGAAGCAGGGCAACCTATCCAACAACAGGAGAATATTTTCAACTTTCCGTTTAATCTTTCTCTTCTCTTGTTGTTTAACGATACCCCCATTAGTCAATTTTTAAAGAATATTCGTCTTTATCGAATTGATCCATTAAAAGCAAGACGGCCAGTTAAAAATACCGATACTTCTGAATTAAGTCACAATGGGCGCAACTTAGCTGCCGTGTTACATCGTTTAAAAAAAGATGAAGAAATATCCGAAACGATTGATGAATGGATCAATATGATCGTACCGAATTTGAAAAAAGTTGATGCGAATTTTGATCGATTGGAGGGTAGTATCCGATTAGCTTTTCAAGAAAAAGGGCTAGAAAAACCTTTTCCAGCTCATTTAATCTCCGATGGTACGATTAACCTGCTCAGTATCTTAGTCACCCTATTTGATCGTCCACTCCCATTTGGGATGACCTTAATTGAAGAACCAGAAGGTGGTTTACATCCTCACGCAATGATTGAATTGGCTGAGACCTTCCGTGAAATAGCAACGCTTTCAAGTCCCTTATGGGTTACAACTCATAATGAAGCTTTAGTCAGAATTTTAAAAAATAATGAACTCTGGTTAACTGATAAAAAACCAGAAACGACTCAGATGAAAGCCATACGAAAATATGATGCATCAGAGCTTCCATTAGATCAAGCATGGTTATGTAATGTTCTCAACGGTGGTTTGCCATGATAAGAATAGGTTTTGTTGTAGAGGGTATTTGTGAGAAATTATTAATTGAGTCAACAAACTTTCATACTTGGGCAAGCCAACATGGACTTGAAATTTGTCATCCGGTTATCAATGCCGGCGGGAATGGCAATTTATGCACCCAGAATATTAAGCCATTCTTGGAAAAATGTCACATTGAAGCTAACCCCGATAAAATTGTGGTACTTACCGATTTAGAGTGTGAACTCTGTGTTACCGCCGTAAAAGCCCGTATTGGTTACGATAAAGTTAATCAAATTATTGTGGCTAAAAAAGCGTTAGAAGCTTGGTTTTTGGCTGATACGATAGCAATGCGTCGTTGGTTAAAAAATGATGACTTTCCGGGAGAGGCGATGCCGGAAAAAACAACTGGAATGCCTTGGGAACGTATCAAAGAAATTGCCACCATTCATCATAAAAAGAAACTTGGACCTGGAAGGAAGAAAAAACCCTTCACACAAAAAATGATCGAACAGTTCAATTTTTCAATAGAACGCGCTGCCAACCATCCTGATTGCCCTAGTGCTAAATATTTTTTAGAAAAATTACAGCAGCTAATAGAATGAAGACTTATTATATTAATTATAATTATTGGAGCGTTGATATATGCATTCCCACGTTCCAGCCTGGAAACGAGAAAAATATGGAAACAATTGCAAGAACTTTACATATTCCCAAAAACCACAGAATTACTTTTACTTTGCCTCACCGTATCCCAGTAGGGGAAGCAGAAGTGGTCTTAGTCATTCATCCTTCATTAGAGACACCAAAAATTTCCAAGGATGAAGCCCTACTTAAATTAGCCGGCACACTCAAAAATTCCCCCCGTTTTTGTGGTGATTCTGTCCAATTACAAAGAAAAATGAGGGAAGAATGGATTCGAGGTTTAAGTTTGATGCCATCATTGCAGCCACGGCAATAGAATATCACTTGGTATTCGTTTTTCGTGATAGTGTATTTAATTTATCACTACCAGAATGACAAGTGATTAATCCTAATAATTATAAATAGGTAGGCACGTAAAAAAACCTCTGAGGTTTTTAAAACCTCAGAGGTTTCAATTACGGAAAGAAACGGCCAGTTTTTTCAAAAAACTGGCCGTTTCTAAGTTATTTTTCTCGTTCCAACGTTGGAACAAGAAAAAAAACCTCTGAGGTTTTAAAAACCTCAGAGGTTTCAATTCAACGAAAACGTTGGGAAGCAGAAATTCGATTACCCACCCATTCGTTGTACTCATTTTACAAACTCAGGAGTTTCTTATGATATACGATAGCACCAATTTGACTCAGGCGAGTGTCAATCTGGCTAAACTTTGTGATCAAGTCGTTGATGATCGGAATGTGGTTATTATTAATCGCCTAACAGTGAAAATGTTGCCCTGATTGCAGCCGATGAATTAGAAAGTTTGATGGAAACGGCTATTGAGTTCGCCAAAAAATGCGATTCGTCTGCTAACGGCATTACAAGAATCTAATCAAAAAACGCTTAAACCTCAAAGCGTTAGTGAATTACATCAAGCGTTATTGGGATAATATCAATGTCAGATAGAAATGCGGTATTCACCTCGCAATTTAGGGAAGACTTGACTTATTGGGTGGTAACTGATCGTAAAATGGCTCTCCGTGCTTTTAAATTGGTAGAAGCAACTATGCGTGATCCTTTTACTGGAATAGGTAAACCAGAACCGCTTAAACACTTAAAGTCAAATACCTGGTCACGGCGGCTTACCCAAGAACATCGTATTGTTTACAGAGTGCATAATGAACAAATTGACTTTCTCCAAGCGAGATTCCACTATTAGTGGTGTTATATTGTTCTTGTTCCCAACGCCTGCGCGTGGGAACCATAAAAAAAACCTCTGAGGTTTTTAAAACCTCAGAGGTTTCAATTACGGAAATAAACGGCCCGTTTTTTGAAAAAACTTGGTTTCTGAATTATTTTTATCGTTATTGGAACAAGAAAAAAAACCTCTGAGGTTTTAAAAACCTCAGAGGTTTCAATTCAACGAAAACGTTGGGAACGAGAAAACTCGTTTAGGCAAATTTAAGGTTTGTGACTTTGGCGAATCAAGAAATCCGATTTTTGGAAAAAATCGGATTTCTAGCTTTGGCATATGCTACGCGCGCTATTCTGAAAAATTGTCTAAATGGTGGAACAATTCCTCTATATCCATTTTGTTTATTAGTTCTTCTGCACGTTCTACAAAGAATTGATTAATAGCTCTTTGGGTTTCATCAGAATCAATCAAACCATCGTTGTCTGAGTCAAACGTTAATTTAGCCACAGTGATTATAGCATTTGCTTCTTTACCATTTTGATCACGACAGGTCACTTTATATTGTGTATCAACTGGTCTATCTTTGAGCTGTGGTTTAACGATTACATAGTAATCGCGTTTGTCACCTTCCTCTATCTGGATTTTATCTGAAATCCAATCGCAAGCACCAGCACCACCTGATATATCAAACCGTATTTTCGTTTTGTCTGATTCTCCCTTATAAATCGTATACTCTTTAGGAGAAATCTTTAGCGATAAAGTGACGGGAATAGCGACTTTTTCTGACGTTTCTCCTTTTCCATCTGTTACAGATAAGTGATATGTACCAGTTGATCCCTTTACGGTTATCGTCGCTTTGCGAGAATTAGGTATTATCTCTCTACCTGTATAATTCCACGTAAATGGGGTTATACCGCCAACTACTGAAAAATCTAAAATCTCATCTAGTGCGACGGCGTGGACTGTACTAGGTGAAATAGTTGGCGGAATATAATGTTTTACTTCAACTGATTTCGTCACAGTATTATTGACACTATCACGTATTGTAATAGTATCTGTCGTTTCATGCTCTGGTGCGATGTATGTGCCTTTCCCACTGTGCTTACCAGAAATACCAAAATCAATTGTGCCAAAATCAGCTTGAGCATGATATTCGGCTAGACCACCGGTTACTTCAAATGGATAGGTCTTATTGATTTCCACTACTTTAGGTAAGTCAACATACATTTTTTCGACGGAAATGGATACTTTAGAGCATTCTTCTTGCACCGTGTTACCACAACAAATTGTAACAGTATCATCGCCTGTTTGATTGTTAGCTACATATTCAAAAACATCTTCTGAAGAAGATTTTTCGATTTCAGCCTGTTCTGCTGAAGCAATATAAGGTTTGTTCCCAGATATGACCGTAATAAACTTAGATGCGCCAGGCTGTAAATGAATATTTTGCGGTTTAACCAAACATTCTGGTGTAACTGTTATCTTAACTGTTTCAGAATAACCAGTCGTATTCACTATAGCCGTGATTTCATATTCACCTGGGATAACTGGAGCTTTATACTTACCATCTTCATCTATCATACCCATCTCGGCCAGCCAATAAATATCATCACAATCACTGCCGACCATATCAAATTGTTGTTCACTATCGACCTGTACTACAGGTGCTTGCGGAGTAATGTAGCAGTTTGTTGTCACCTCAATAGTGGCCATCGCACTACAGTTGGAATCATACAGATCGGTGCCAGTGATATGATAAATGCCAACAGCACCCGCCTTAAAGGTGGCTTTTTTACCCCGTTCTTCAATTTCACCACCATTATCCACTGTCCAAATGACTGTATTGTTGTTTCCAAATAGCTCAAATTCCTTTTCCTCACCGGGAGATAAACTCGCTGTCTTCGGAGAAATGGTACATGATGGCTCATTTGGTGGTGGTACTATCGAAATAGAGATAGTGTCACTGTCACCATAAGCATCGGTAACAGTGACAAAATCGGAACAGTTACCACATTGTGGTGCCGTGTATATTACAGGATTTCCTGCCATAATTGTAACAGGATTTCCATGTGCATCTAGCAAAAAACTACCTTTGGAGGTTGTCCAATTATAGGTACCTTTACCACCCTCAGCCTGAAAAAACTCGTCGTCACCTTCTGTAATGGTGATATTTTCACTGGTAGTAGGGCGATTTATTACCACATTTGTTTCTGATGGCCAATCATATATGGGAGCGGCTACCACCAAATTTGATATGAGCATCAGTAGAAATAACCAAGTTTTCTTCATCATCTGTTTCTCCTATTCGACTACTTCAAATTTGAGGGGATCACCAAAAATCAGGGTACCCTCTTGAAGTTGTTGTTGAAATTGACCAGGCGCACTTAGAACGGCGTAGATTGAATAAGTCCCCGCCAAATCGCTACTGAGTGGCAATCTAGGAAATAGTTTAATCACCTTCTCCTTGACGGACAAGCTGGCTAAATCTATATTCTCCCTGAGCTTTGCTGGTGCTCCTTTTCCGTCCCAGAGTATTAATCCACCATTTGCATCAAATGCAAAAATATAAGTATTCAAAATACCACCCGTTAAGCCGACATAAACATCATAACGACCATCACCATTAAGCGCGACAATAGCACTCAATTCTTCTCCCTGTTTAATAAGGGTGTCATTTGCAACAACCGTTATTTCTCCAACGGCAGCTGCCATCCCCGACGAAAAAGAGAGTCCAATTGCCATTCCAAAGGGTAACAATCCCTTTGAGATTGCTGACTTCAAATTTCTTTTCATAAAGTTCTCCTTATATACATTCCTAAATACCTATTTTTAAAATTCCAAATTGTTGCCCAAATTATCGGTTTATATTATACATTTTTCCCCAATAATGGTCAAAATTATTTTCAGAACAAGGATGAATACCAATTTCTATACCCACTAAAAAGTGATTGAATTAATCGTTTACCTTTATGACAAGCCATTTTAAGAACGTTGGTTTTTTTTGCCTGTTTTTTGGTTTGCAAAAGGATTTGCTTAAAACTTTTAATTATGGTATAATATAAAAAATGATAAGGGACGAAACAAAAATAACTTGTACAAATTAATGATGAGAAACCAAGTTTCTAAAAATACAAGTTATTTTATAATTGTTCCTAAAGGAAGAATAGGGTTTCTCACTCGCTGCGAGTCAGGGAAGCCGATAGCCATGTAGGGTGGGCAAACGTGGTGTGCAACGGCATAAACGTCATATCTGGTAAATATCGTGATGCCTTAACGTTTCGCCGCTGCACCAAAGTTGCCCAGATGAATTTAAACCAGATTAACCATCAAGATTAAAATTCTACTCAGGAACAAAATCATGAAATTTCAAGTCACTATTGACCGTGACGAAGATGGTGTTTGGATAGTTGAATGTCCCGCCATTCCTGGCTGTATTAGTCAAGGTCATACAAAAATTGAAGCACTAAAAAATATTCAAGAAGCCATCGCACTTTGTTTAGAAGTTAGAGCCGAACAAGGATTACCATTGACAGTTGAAACTCAACGGTTGGAGGTAACTATCTAATGCCTTCTTTACCTCGATTCAGTGGACAAAAGGTTGTGCAGGTTTTTACAAAATTTGGCTGGCAAGTAGTACGCCAACGTGGTAGCCATATTATTATGGTCAAAGAAGGGGAGTATGCTACTCTTTCAGTCCCTAATCATTCAGAAGTCGCTAAAGGTACGCTACGTGGTTTAATTCGAGCAGCCGGTTTGACAGTTTCTGAATTCATAGCCGCTTCTTAGCCAAGCAAGCGTAGGGTCAATGCCATTAAGTTAAGCCAGGGCGAACACGCAGGTTCGCCCCTACAATATTATGATACGTGGAGATTTGTAGGGGCAATCCTTTATGGTTGCCCTTAACTTATTTCCAAAGAACGGTGGGTTTCCGCTTCGCTCCTACCCACCCTACATCTACTAATTGGCTGACGCGACGCTCTCCCCAGTTCCGAATAGCAGCCCATTGAAACAATTCCGCAACCGTCATCACCGAAATGGTCAAAGTCCGGTTTTGTAAATAGACTTCGTAATCTTGAGCACGAGTATCCCCTTTTAACAAAAAAGAAACGATATTCGTATCAAGTAGAACACTTTCTATTATTTTTGTAAGCATTCTTCGTACCGTTGTTGGTAAGTATATTTAATAATATCATCAGCAGATTCTTCTGAAGGCCAAAAATCAGCCCTTAAATCAGCAATATTTTTTACGGGTTGGCTTGGCGTGGTTTTAGATTGCCCAAAATGGCTCTTGGATGAGAAATAATTGTGTTGTAATGATTGAGAAATCGCTTGAATCAGTCCTAATTGTTCAAGCGGTTCGAGTTTCAAGGCTGTGTCAATCAAGGAATGTAGTTGTGTATTCATTGTCATTACTCCGCTAATAACTACAGGGATTAAATATAAACAGGGATAAAGTCAAAGTAAAATAAAATTTAATTTTTCTCGTTCCCATCTGATGAATTTAAGATTCCAATACGAATTAAGAATTAAAATTGGAGTCCAACGCTTCAGCTTTGGGTGTTTTTTGGACGGACTGACAAAGCTAAAGCGTTGTACTCCAATAGCAATAAAGCTAAAGCGTTGTACTCCAGCAACAAAGCTAAAGCGTTGTACTCCAATAGCAATAAAGCTAAAGTGTTGTACTCCAAAAAGGGCAAAGATATAAAAAAATTTTGTTTCTATTTGTGTTAATTTTTTTTCTGAAAGATTTCTACTTTCACCTCTTTATTCACCCAATCAACTAACAAATTACCCCCATTAATTTCATATTGCAAAAGAAATTTAGCGAGTTTTGAAATCACGACTCTTTCAATAGCGCGTTGTAATGGGCGGGCACCATATTCTGGATCAAAACCAGCTTGTGCTAAATGTTCAATCAATTTGGGGGTGAATGTCATAGAAATCCCCCGTTCTTGAAAACCTTCCCGTTTATTGAGTGCCATTAATTCTTTACGGGTAATTTCTGCCACCGTTGCCGCGCTGAGGGCTTGGAAAGGGATGACTTGATCAATGCGGTTATAAAATTCAGGGCGAAAAAAATGACGCACCGCGCTACTTATATCACTTTCATCCGTTTTATTGACAAAGCTAATACGTTTACTTTGTCGCGCACCAAGATTGCTCGTCATAATTAAAATGACATTGCGAAAATCAGTTATTCGCCCATTACCGTCCACCAGTATTCCTTCGTCCATGACATTCAGTAACATATCAAAAAAAATCGGGTGCGCTTTTTCAATTTCATCCAGTAAAACAACACTGAAGGGGCGTTCTCGAACTTCACGAATCAATTTACCGGGCTTATCACCATTGCCTAATAAACGATCAACTTGCACTGGATGCTGAAATTCGCTCATATCTAAACGAATCAGTGGATTTAAAGTTTGCCCTTGTCCAAAAAAATATTCTGCTAAGGTACGGGCGCAAGCGGTTTTGCCCACCCCTGTTGGACCTGAAAATAATAAAGTGGCAATTGGCTTATTAGGATCATTCAAGCCTGCCTTGAAAATCATCACAATTTGACAAACACGCTCAATCGCTTGGGTTTGACCAATAATACGTTTGGCAAAATAATCATGCAGGGCGGTGGTTTCTAAAGGAATATCATCACGCAATAAAAAGGGGGGCAAGCCTGTTTTTTGAACAAATTGCGTCAGCACTTTTTCATCATTAATGCGTTTTTGATTTTGTACAAGCACCTCATTGACGCAACTGGTCATAAATTTAATGATTTTCCCAGGAAAGGCTTCATAGCGCAAATAACGATCTAATAAACGATAAGCTAAGTTAAGGGCAGATTCTTCTATAGTAATATGTAATTGTTTATCGATATAAACCGTGAAAAGCTGCATTATCTTAAAGATTTGTTTTTTAGAGAGTTTAGGAATAGAGATGACATGAAAATGCGCGGCGAATCCGGGTAAACGCTGGCGAATACGTTCCCATTCCTGTTGAGTTGATTCACCAATCATTTGCAAATGCCCTTGACGGAGATTAGGCAACATAAACGCGGCAATAGAATCTTCTGGTCCTTCACCGCCCACCGATAAGAGGTGTACAAAGTTATTGATCCATAAAATATCCCCTGTACGCTGTAATTCTTCCATGAGTTCTTCAGCAGTTTCCTGCCATTCTCCCAGATAACGCGCTCCTGCAATCATACGCTGCGGGGTTGTTCGCCAGAAATAATTCGCACCTTCAGGCTGTTCTTTGGTTAAGCTAAAAAACTTTCGAGCCGCTTCCAACAAAATAGCTGTCTTACCACTCCCTTGTTCACCAATCAGCACGACACTCGCGCGTTCTTTCTCCAGCTTTTCAAGCAGGGTGACGACCAACTCGCTGCGCTCCCATGCTGTTTCAGGGGCAATTTCATTTCCCTTTGTTTTACGTGGGAATTTATCGGCGATTTTTTGTAACGTGTTGATTTCTAAGCGTTCTTCAATACTTCGGCGAAGCTCACGCGCCTTGATTCGGACAGTCACTTCTTCCAACCAAGGATCGCCTAGCATCAGATAACGGTGCAAGCTTTCCGGGGTCATATTATTAAAATAATCGCGAGCAAAGTATTCAATAAGCGCACGTAATTGCTCTGGTTTGTAAAAATAAAAATGTTGATCTAATAAAGGCAAATAGCATTCAGAATAACCATGTTCAGTTGTGCCATAAACGGCGGCGACGGGAATACTGAGGGTATGCCCCGCAGGAAAAACGCCGCTTTCTTCTTTATAGGCAGGACGAACCTTGACATTAATCTTTTTCAGGCGAGCATCGGGCATGGAATCAGGTATGAAGTCATCCTGGAGATATTCACGTTGCAAATGTTCTGCAAGATGGCTCTGTAATTTAGGTAATTGGACACCAACTAGTTCATATTCTGTACCAACTAAACGGGTACAAATAGTGTCTTTTGTCAGTTGCCAACAAAGTAGGGGGTAGCGATAGATTTCCATGTTAAAATAATGTTGCTTGACAAAGAATGGTTAATGATGTTACGCAAAGCGATTCTATTCGAGCTTAGAAATCAGATTTTTGAAAAAAAAATCGGATTTCTAAGCGGCGAAACGATGTTTAAGAAATCAGATTTTTGAAAAAAAATCGGATTTCTAAGCGGCGAAACGATGTTGAAGCGATTTTTGAAAAAAAAGCGGATTTCTAAGCTCGAATAGAATCGCTTTGCGTAACATCAGATAATCAATACAAAAAGGATAAAATGAATAAAGCAAAAAAACAAGCTCAAAGGCTACTTAACTTTATTGATAGCAGCCCCAGCCCTTGGCATGTGACAACAAGTATAATCACAGAACTTGAGGAAAAACAATTCCAACGTTTAGATGAGCGAGACGCTTGGCATTTGGCACCAGGCGGACGTTATTATGTCGTCCGTGATGGTTCTTCTATTATCGGGTTTATCGTGGGTGGTGGCGATTTGACTCAACACGGATTTCGCATTATTGCGGCTCATACCGATTCGCCGGGGTTACGAGTAAAACCTCATGCAGCCCATACTTGTGGTCCAATGATTCGTCTTGGTGTTGAAGTTTATGGTGGTCCGATTTTGGCGACATTTACGGATCGAGATTTGGGCTTGGCGGGTCGCGTGGTCATTAAAACCGGTTCAGCAGTGACTGATATTGATACGCCTCTTATTCATTTTAAGAAACCGCTTGTCCGTATCCCTAACATGGCTATCCACATGAATAAGGAAGTGAATGAAGCCGGTTTAAAGCTGGATCGCCAAAAAGAATTACCGATGATGTTGTCCGTTTTACAGGATGATTTGCCGGCTCAACAACAATTTCTTGCGATTATCGCTCATGAAATTGGAGTGGAAGCGGATGCGATTTTATCTTGGGAATTACAGGTGTTTGATACTCAGCCGGGTAGTTTTTTTGGTCCTGATGATCAATTTATTGCTAACGGACAGTTGGATAATTTGGCTTCCTGCCATGCCGGACTTTGCGCCCTGCTTGAGGTGGATAATCCAATCGCGACCAATATGATAGCCTATTTTGATCATGAAGAAGTGGGAAGTAGAAGTTGTAAGGGCGCAAGGGGTAGTTTTTTACCTGATATTTTGGAACGTATCAGCATTAATTTAGATCGTGAAAGTCAAAAACGCGCATTGTCCAATAGTTTTATCCTCAGTGCCGATATGGCTCATGCTTATCACCCGAATTACCCTAAATTTTATGATAACGAGCATCAAGTTGTGATCAACGCGGGTCCTGCTATTAAGATAAATGCGAATCAACGCTATAGTTCCGACAGCATTTCAGAGGCTTTGTTTGTTAGACTTTGTGAAGAAGCAGATGTGCCTTATCAGAAGTATGTGCATCGCACTAATTTACCCTGCGGAAGTACCATCGGTGCCATAACCGCCGCGAAGGTGGGTATTCGTTCCGTCGATGTGGGTAATCCTTTATGGTCTATGCACAGTGCGAGAGAGAGTGCGGGTACTCTTGACCATGATTATATGATTCGGGCAATGACTGCTTTGTTGAGAATGATTTAATCAGTGAGAAACCCAGTTTCTTGAAGAAACTTGGTTTCTAAATGTTTGGAATAGGTTAAGAAGGGGTGCATTCCCATTTTCACGCTGGTAAGTACAACGAATTGACGAAATAAACGAATAAGACTTCTCGTTCCTAGACGTTACACCAATCAATTGGCTTTGAGATTTTCAAAAAAATGCGAAATCTGCTGTGGTTTTTTCAGTTTGAATTCGTTTATTTCGTCAATTCGTTGTACTCTATATATTAAGAAATACCTTTGTTTTCCTCAGCCGCTATATCTTGACTGCGATTAATCAGATATTGTGTTAATAATGGCACAGGTCGTCCAGTGGCAAATTTTTCTTTTTGATTCTTCAGCCATGCCGTACCTGTGACATCCAAATGAGCCCAACGGAATTTTTTCGTAAAACGGGATAAAAAACAAGCGGCTGTAATCGTATCGGCTTCAAATCCATCGACATTGGCTACGTCAGCAAAATGACTTTCGAGTTGTTCTTGGTATTCTTCCCACAATGGCAATTCCCAAGCGCGATCTTCGCTGAATTTACCGGCATTAAGTAGTTCTGTTGCTAAAGGGTGATAATTAGTCATCAGTCCATGAGCATGTTTACCTAATGCGACTCTCCACCATCCTGTTGATGTGGCAATATCAATCACGTTTTCCGGATTATAGCGTTCAGCGTAAGTCAGTGCGTCAGATAAAATCAGTTGGCTTTCAGCATCAGTATTAATCACCTCAATCGTTTTACCTGATAAACTGGTAATAATATCACCACTCCTCGTCGCTTTACCCCTCAAGTTTTCTACGACAGGTATAATACCGACAACATTGAGGGGCAGTTGTAATTCTGCAGTTGCTGATATCGTACCTAATACAGCGGCAGCACCACACATATCAAACTTCATTTCGTCCATCTCCTCTTCTGAGGATTTAGTCAAGAGGCTGCCTGAGTGGAATGTAACTCCTTTACCGACTAAAACAATGGGGGCTGCGTCCTTTTGACCATTTTTATATTCTAAAATAATTAAAGAAGGGGGTTGTTCACTCCCTTTGGAAACGGCTAATAATGCGTTGAAGCCTTCTTCTTCCAACAAGGCTTTTGCCAAGATTTTACAAGAGATGTTTTCATGTAAATTACACAGATTTTTTGCCATGTTGACGAGATAAGAAGGCGTACAATAATTACCTGGCAAATTGCAGAGATCTTTAGCCAATTTAACGCTATCAGCAATTTTTTGTCCCTCAAGACTGGCTTGTTCGGCAATGGGTAATTCACGCCTTGAAGCGACACTAAAAACGATTTTACGCAAAGGGCGGCGTGTACTTTCTCTTTGCGTTTTCAATTGATCAAAAACGTATAATGTAGAATGGGCTGTTTCAATGGCTTGACGAATACGCCATGCTGTAGCACGTCCACGCACATTTAAGTCAGTCAAATAACACACCGTTTCCATAGAACCTGTTTCATGTAATGTGCGTACTGCCTGAGTAATAATTCGATGATATTGTCTATCACCTAAGTCACGTTCACGTCCACAACCCACGAGCAAGATACGATCTGCTAAAGTACCAGGGACATTATGTAATAGTAAAGTTTGACCTATTTTGCCTTCTAAATCCCCTCGGCGCAAAATAGAGGAAATATGCCTTTTACTGATTTTATCAATTCTTTTTGCCGCTTCTGATAAACGGCGTGGTTCATAAATGCCAACAACCACACAGGCGGAACGTTGTTTTTCTGGATGACCGCTTTTTACATTAAATTCCATATTTTATGGTTGAATAATTAAGTTTAAAGTTTTAAAT
>JAOZSV010000044.1:0-12393 GCA_029939505.1 Thiotrichaceae bacterium
TTTAGAAATCCGATTTTTTCAAAGGATTTCTTGACGCGAAGTACAACGGATTTTAAAAATGATAAATACTATCCAGTTTATTCGCATTATGAACTTAAATCCGTAAATCCGTAAATCCGTTTATTTCTAAAATCCGTTGTACTTATTGATTCAAACAAAGGAAAATTTAATGCCCAAGCCATTTAAAAAACCCACTACCCCCAAAAACAGCCTACAACTTTTCCAATGGTTTATTTTTGAACCCGTTTTATTTGAGCGGTATGACGAGAGCTTGAGTAGAATCCGAACATTATGGATAGTTTTAAAAGCGATTATCATCAATTTCTTTGTCGTCATTATTCCATTGACGTTGGTGATTAATGCGATTAGCTTCGTTATCATTGCTGGGTTTGATTTACCGTTACTTTTTCCACCTAATATTCTGGAAATAAGCGAAGTTTTTGTCCAACAATGGCAAACCGATTCAACATTGTGGGAAAAATTTGACCGTGTTGCCAGTAATTCTGGTCTTTTATCCTTCGGTTTACCCTTCGGTTTAATCTTCGGTTTAATCTTCGGTTTAATCTTCGATTTAGCCTTCGGTTTAGCCTTCGGTTTAGCCGTCGGTTTAGCCTTCGGTTTAGCCTTCGGTTTAGCCTTCAGTTTAGCCTTCAGTTTAGCCTTCAGTTTAGCCTTCAGTTTAGCCTTCAGTTTAGCCGTCGGTTTAGCCTTCGGTTTAGCTTTCGGTTTAGCCTTCGGTTTAGCTTTCGGTTTAGCCTTCGGTTTAGCCTTCGGTTTAGCTGTCGATTTAGCCTTCAGTTTAGCCGTCGGTTTAGCCGTCGGTTTAGTCCTCGGTTTAGTCCTCGGTTTAGCCTTCGGTTTAGCCTTCGGTTTAGCCTTCCCAATCTTTTTCTATATCAGTTATTTCCGCCTTTGGCTCTATCCTTGGCATTTCCTAAAATCGCTGCTTCCTGTAAGTTTAAGCAACAACCCGTATATTAGCGATGGTGCGATTTGGCTACCAATTTGGGGCATGACTCGTAAACTCACCGCTAAAGCGCAAGAATACCCAGAAAACGGCTTAAAGTTCGTCAACTTTCTCCAAGAATATCGCCCATTGCAAAAACAACTGGCGATGCACATCGCCCACGCGGCGACTGCTGGCAACTGGCAACACCATCCTTTACAAAAACAATCCCTATTGCCACCGCCCCTGATTCAAGAAATGCCAGACTTGATCCCCTCCGAATCCTTCAATCAGATTGACAAACTCAAAAGGCAATTCGACACTTACGATGAGGAAGAACAAATCACGCTAAAAAAGGGGCAGTTTGAAATATTCTGTACACATAGTAGTGATAGTGCAATAAATACCATAATTCAAAGGCTTCATTGAGGAAGCCGTTGCACGAAAAAGACTTTGCCCACCCTACCTAAAAGTTTAAATTATGCCCGTGTGCAGTATAACTACAAGGATTAGATATAAACAAGGATAAACCGAATTTGAGCGGTGGTGCAATTTGACTTATCCATTCGAGGTTTAAGTTTTTTGAAGAAAAACTTAAACCTCGAATCTTATATCCAATCCTTGTCGTTATTCCATCGTTCCCAACGTAAAGGTAATGCTATGTTAAATGACATTGATCAATCGTATATTAAAGAGAGAGTCAAGGATTGGAAAGATCGTCTCAACCATTTGTATTTACTGGTAGAAGAGATTCTATTTGATCAAAAAAATATCGTCTGCAAGAAAACGAGGCATACAATCTTGTATGAAGAGTTAATGCAGAAATACAACGTGAATTCTGAGGATATTCCAATCCTTGATATTTACAAGAATAAAATGATTATTGCTACATTCAAGCCAGTCGGCTTATGGGTGATAGGTGCAAACGGAAGAATTGATATCCTAACGGAATCAGGTGCTTATATTGTTGTAGATACTGCGGAAACCGGAAAAAAACCCGCATGGAAAGTTTTTACACCGAAAAATAGGAAATCTGGAAAAAACCTAGATTCATCACTCATTATGGAACTGGTTAATCAAGCATGAACATTTTCGATAAATTAGAGGTATAACAATCGCGTCTTCCAGTCAAGTAGGGCGTTTTTCTGGTTCCCAAACAGAGTTTGGGAACGAGAGATGTCGTTTTGGACTCCAAAGGATTTTTTAACAGTTTTTTTGGAGTCCAACGCTTTAGCTTTGGGATTTTTTGGAGTCCAAAGCTTCAGCTTAAGATGCAGGGCGATTGATACGGATTAATTGACCTAAAAGCGGTATTTTTAATTCAATCGCTTCATGGATACGTGTTGCTTGTCCGACAAAGTTAGGATCGAAAGTACAAACAATAATGCCAGCATGTTCAGCTTGGAGACGGTGGAGACGAATAAAGTGCTTACGATTGATAGTCAACACTGCCCGTTCTTCTGCAATGGCAAATGCCAGAACCGCCTCGTCAGACACACCTTGTTTACCTTTTCCAGTGTCTTGGATAGTGACTACATCATGTCCTAACCGACGGAGTTCATCAACAACAGGGCGTGGAAAATTTTCATCCCCATAAAGTTTAGCCATATTTTTAATCTTCTTCATTTTCACGGATTTGTTGTTCAATTTCCGCTTGGTGAGAACGAACATAACCCCACGCATTGGTCAAATCTTCAGCACGTAGGCTCGGATAGCATCGTAACAAATCCGCTTCACACGTCCCTAAACGTCTCGCTTGTTCCAATACCCAAACAGGTATTCGTGTACGGACAATACAGGGTGAACCACCACAGACATTTGGGTTGCTATCAATACCGGGTGCTGCATCCCCTAAATCACGCACAACCCATTGAAGTAATTGTGCTTTTTCCGAATTTTTCATACTCACAAGCAATTGATTGGCTTGTTCGAGTACTGTCATTTTTTTTGCAAATGTCATCATTTTTTTATCTAAGCTGGATTAAGAATCGGCTCGAATTTATTCTCAGAACTTGAAAGCAATTCTTCGTTTGTCATTGGTTTATGTCTTTCGTTTTCAAAGTGAGTTTGATGATATTACATTATAACTACAAATATTGGAGCCGTACAAGGATTTTTTTAATGCAATTGAGTACAAGGAATGACGGGCAGATAAACGAATAAGGCTTAACGATTCACTTGAGCTTCTTGTACAGTTGTTAGATATCATCACTATCTCCAAAAACCAGTTTGAGTTCTCCAATGAAGGGAATCGCACCATATTTGCCCTTAAAATAATCGCGTTTATAACGATTTTCAGAAGGCAATTCATTTTCATCCCATTGATAATCCGCTAATGAATATAAATCGGTTGAACCATACTCATCTTTTTCAGTAAAGCAAATTTGATCACGACGGAAAAAACGTTGGCTCAATAAATTAGTATCATGCGTCGCAAAAATCAATTGTGCGTGATTTGGATTACTCTCTGTTGAATGAAACAAATTAATAATAAAGCGCATTATCATCGGGTGTAATTTGGAGTCTAGCTCGTCAACCACCAAAGTTTCGCCCTTTTTCAAAGTTTCTATCAAGGGCGCAGATAAGGCAAATAATTTTTGCGTCCCTTCAGACTCATCTTCCATGCGCCATAATACAGAATCAGTCATGGTACCCGCCGTATTAAAAACACTGTGTTTAGTCACTAGCATTTTTCCTTTAGAAACAACAAGTTGCTTTAATTTGTCGGGGATATGACCAGATATGTCTTGCGGTTTTACTTTAACCAAATCAATGTCTTCAATAGCAGTATCAGCGGCTTGTAGAAACTTCAAAATCTCTTTTTTGTAGAGCGCATCGCCTAATTTTTTAACCGAAACACCCTCGAAAGTTTCCTCTTGAGTGGCAAACAATACCTTAAAATCATTCGTGAACCAATCCATGATTTTTCTGGAAATGGCGCCATTAAATTGGGAAACGACGGAAATAAAAAGTGCCCTTTCTCTCGTCAGTTTCGGTTGTTGGTTATCGACTAATGGCTCACCTTCTGAAAAATTTTCGCCAAGCACAATGGTATCAATCTCATTCTCAAATTTTCTCTCAAATAATCGGATTTCTTGCTCAGAAGGGGCATAATAAAGCCATTCGTGATGAACACGCTTGGTATCAATCACAAAACCATAACGATAATAAACGTCTTGATAAAGAAAAGAAACTTCAAATTCACTGGGTAAATTAGCAGTCTCCGTATTCAGTTTAAAAGGTTCAATGTCAATTTCCTTCTCTGAGTGTAATTCTAGGGAATTAACAACAAAATTTTTCATAAACTGCATGGCTTTAATGAGATTGGTTTTACCACTGGCATTGGCACCATAAATCACGGCGGTTCTTAGCAAGCGCTGTCCACCGACTGAAAAAACATTATATCTTTCATGCTCTGTGATTTCTGCCGAAGCATACATACTTAACGTGATTTCATTTTTAAAAGACAGAAAATTTTTAACACTCAATTCCAATAACATATTTTTTCCAAGGATGATAAAGCAATGGTGAATGGTTAATGGTTAATGGTTAATTAATTTTTATATATAAATCAATCACTTACTTGGTTTAAGCGTCGTCTATTCAATCGGGAAATAATCAGAAAGAAACCGAGTTTTTTGAAAAACCTCGGTTTCTAAAAAGCTCTGTACAGGACAATTTTCTATAACTCATTGATTTTCCGTATTTTATCAAAATTGATAAGTAAAATGTAGGGTGGTTTCGAGGCTAAAGTTTTTTCTTTAAAAAAACTTTAGCCTCGAAAGGAACGAAGTGGCACCAAAAATGGTGGGTTTCGCTATCGCTCTACCCACCCTACTCAGAAATGATAAAAAAATTGTCCTGTACAAAGTCTAAAAAGTTTAAATTATAACCGTGTGCAGTATAAACCGTTACACACTCACATCCAATTCTTCTTGATTCTCAATACTAGAATTTGCCATATCAAACAACCAATTCAATAGTTCAAATACCTTCTGTAAATCATCTGTAGCTGATACGGATGCCGGATCTTTTGTGTACAAATTCCCTTTTAATTGACCAAATTCCCAAATTTTACCGGTTGTCACAATACCATAACTTATTTTTGCTCCTTGAAAAGAAGCCGCAACCATTTCAGCTAAAGCCTGCGCCCATCCCTCAGCAAATTTTTCTTGCTTTGCTTCTATAATACAAAGAGGTGGTATAGACATATCGCCATATTGCGTTCTAGGTGCAATTAAATAATCCGGTTCGCCGACTAAACCTTTTTTCTTATCTATATTATAAGGTACATGTGACCATATACGAAGCAATTCATATTTGACTTCGACTAAATCTAAAGTGGGTCTAATAATTCTTTCACATATAGTCGCTTCATTAATGAAATTCATACCCTCATTTAATCGTGCCATCATATCAGAGAAATAAAATTCTGATATTTCAATTTTTAGCTGGTTGACGAAGGATTTTTCTTTTACTTTGAGCTTAAATTTTCTGGCGACTTCTGAAACGGATTTGAAATGACCGTATGACATGACTATTTTCTTTGAAGTGTTAAAATATAATTTGTTAAGCAAGCGTAGGATCAATGGATAGCTAAATCCACCGCAACCATTAATGAAAAATGGTAACTACTCAGCCTTAATTAAAATGCGAATGAATGGAGTACAACGCTTCAGCTTTGGACGTATTTTGGAGTACAACGCTTCAGCTTTGGACGTATTTTGGAGTACAACGCTTCAGCTTTGGACATATTTTGGAGTACAACGCTTTAGCTTTGGACGTATTTTGGAGTACAACGTTTTAAGACTGAGTAGTTACGAAAAATGATTATCGTCAACATTGAAATTCGGTGGGTTTCCTATTCAGGGCGATCAGGTTTTCGGAAGAAGTTTATATCACTCACGAACGTCCATACTATTCATAGACTGGTCCGCCAGTAATAATGTTTTTACGCCAGAGTTCACCCATCGAATAATCTTCAAGCCAATCAGAAAACTCTATTCAATCGTTTAAAAACAGATGTCCCTTTTATTCTGTTCACGATAATAATATCTTGTTTATCTAATGCTTGTACCATATTAACCTGCATCCAAGGTTCAACATTGTGGAAATTGATGAAAGCAAGCGTACAGCAACCGTTCAATTCTGATGTGACGCAGGGTGCTTTTAAATTCTAAATTTCTAAATTCCACCGATTTCATCGGTGGAACTTGGAAGCACCTTGCGTCACATCAGTTATAATTCATTCAATGCCACTTGCTCTAACCGTTTCAATATGCCTAAAACCGTATATAAATCATTGCCGGGATTATTCAGTTCAAATACTCTTGATAAGGCATATTGTGGGATTTCACCTTTGACTAATTTGATAAAGACAAAACTCCCACCCGTTGTTATCATGCCAAAACAAGGTTTTTCCTGATTATTATTCGCTAACATGTAAGCTAAGATTTGTGCCAATCCCGATTCAATTGAAAAAGCCGCCTGTTTTGACTCAATAACCATAATCCAAAGTTGCTCTTTCAAAACCAAAACATCAATTTTCCCTTCCACCACTATTTCTCCATCAACCGTTTCTATTTTGACAGAATATTCTGATTTGGTATGAAAAGGATAGAGATAAAAACCGGCTAGATTTAACAAGGGTGCTAACACAGCCATTTTAACGGTATTTTCCAGCAATGGTGGATATTCAATTAAATTGAAATAAGCCTCTTTTGTTTGATTTAAAAAATGTTTTCGAGGTTCAAGTTTTTTCGGTAAAAAAACTTGAACCTCGAAATCAAAATCATTCAATTCTGGAAACTGAGCCAGTTGCCATTCTGGAAAAAATGGCTCATCGAAGGTTCGCTGTAAACCAAATTTGTTCTTTAAATCATGTAATGAAATGTCACTGGCACGAATAGTTTGACTCATGGTATTTCTCTTAATGAAAAATGATTCTCGTCAA
Organism: Thiotrichaceae bacterium; assembly: GCA_029939505.1. Classification (GTDB taxonomy): domain Bacteria; phylum Pseudomonadota; class Gammaproteobacteria; order Beggiatoales; family Beggiatoaceae; genus QNES01. Next base: position 6,900 of record JAOZSV010000044.1, read on the forward strand.
CATTGAGATAATGATAACAAAAGTATCGGCTAATATTTTCCATGAGGGTATTTTAATCTGTCGCAACCCTTTCCTACGATACCCTGTGATGAATGGTGATATTCACTGCATAAACTTGATCATCAAAGCCTTATCCCTGTTTATATGCAATCCATGTAGATATTTTTAATTCCGACTTAAATAATTTAATTAATCTATAGTAATTAATAATTCAATTAATAAATACCCATTTTCCTGATTATTTTTATGATTTGCGGTGGTTTTTTAATAGATGATAGAATATTAAAAAGTGATCAAGGCAAAAGTTTTTTGAAGAAAAAATTTCGCCTCAATCATTTATAACTGTGTTTAGTATAATAATTATATTTTCGAGCTTAGAAATCCGATTTTTGAAACGGATTTCTTAAACTTCGTGTATTCAGAGTTTTGCAAGAACCTCTCGGATTTTTTTATTACTCTATTTCTGGTATAACATCGTTTATATGGATAAAAAATAATGATCACAATTGAAATAGACGGTAAACCTTACCAAGCTGAAGCCAATCAAATGCTTATTGAAATAGCAGACGCGAATGGAATAGATATTCCCCGTTTCTGTTATCACAAAAAGTTGTCGGTGGCGGCGAATTGTCGGATGTGCTTGGTTGAGGTAGAAAAAGCACCTAAGCCTATGCCAGCCTGTGCTACCCCGATTATGGATGGCATGAAAGTGTTTACCCGTTCTACAAAGGCACTTGCCGCCCAAAAAGCGGTGATGGAATTTTTGCTCATTAACCATCCCCTTGACTGCCCTATCTGTGATCAAGGTGGTGAGTGTGAGTTGCAGGATATTGCCGTGGGTTATGGCAAAGATGGCTCGCATTATCAGGAAAGCAAGCGCGTTGTTGTGAGTAAAAATATCGGTCCACTCATTGCCACCGAGATGACGCGCTGTATTCATTGCACTCGTTGTGTGCGCTTTAGCCAAGAAATCAGTGGCATTCAAGAAATGGGTGCGCCTGGGCGAGGTGAGCATACCCAAATTGGGACTTATATTGAAAAAAATGTCACCTCTGAATTGTCGGGTAATATGATTGATCTCTGCCCTGTTGGTGCTTTGACTTCTAAACCATTCCAATTTTCTGCTCGCGCCTGGGAAATGCAGCAGCGTGATACAATAGCACCCCATGATGCAGTGGGTTCTCATATTCACCTGCATATTCGCCGTAATCAAGTCATGCGCGTCGCGCCGAGAGAAAATGAGGCAATAAATGAAGTCTGGATTTCAGATCGGGATCGTTTTAGCTATGAAGGTTTAACAGCTGAAGATCGCTTAACTGCGCCCATGATTAAAATAGAGGGCACTTGGCATCGTGCTAATTGGGAAAAAGCATTAGCTTTTGCCGCAGATGGGCTAAAAGCAGTGAAAAGTGCAGAAGGAAGTCAATCAATTGGCGCATTAGCATCGCCAACGGCGACTGTTGAGGAACTCTATTTATTACAAAAACTGATGCGGGGTATCGGTAGCCAAAATATTGATCATCGCCTCCATCAAGTGGATTTTAGTGATCAAAAAGAAGCACCGTCATTTCCCTATTTAGGGCAAGCGATTGCCGATTTGGAAAAATGTGATGCAGCCCTCGTGATTGGATCGCATCTCCGCAAAGAGCAGCCGCTGCTTAATCATCGTTTGCGTAAAGCCACCTTGCGTGGTGCAAAAGTAATGTTGGTTAATCCCATTGATTATGAATTTAATCTGCCCATTGCTGAAAAAATCATTGCCGCTTCAATGGTGGAACATTTAGTGGGTATTACTAAAGCCCTATTGGAATTGGAAACAGACGCAAGTCTGATGCCTGGTACAATGACAGCATTAATACAAGATATCTCTGTCAATGACACTCAACAGGCTATTGCTAAAAATCTATTAACAGGTGAAAAACGTACTGTTTTACTAGGGCATTTAGCCACTGCTCATCCACAATTTTCAATAATTCGTGCTTTGGCTGCTGTCATTGCAAAATTAAGTGGTGCAGAATTAGGTTATTTGGGAGAAGCAAATACATCAGGAGCCTGGTTAGCAGGTGCCTTACCCCATCGGGCAGCAGACGCGCCTGTTGATGTGGCAGGCTTAGATGCTTATGCGATGCTCACTCAAGCATTAAAAGGTTATATCCTATTAGGGCTAGAGCCTGAGTTAGACAGTTGGAATGGGGCGGCAGCATTAGCAACGCTTAAAAAAGCCGATTTTGTCGTTTCGTTAAGTGCCTACCATACGCCGACGATGGAAAGTTATGCTGATGTCATCTTGCCAATCTCATTATTTCCTGAAACATCAGGGACTTACGTGAATTGCGAAGGAAAATGGCAAAGTTTTAATGGCGCCATTAATCCCCCTGGCGAAACACGTCCTGCCTGGAAAATTTTACGGGTTTTAGGTAATCTATTTGATGTGAACGGCTTTGATTATATTTCCTCCGATCAAGTGCGCGATGAATTGCGAAACGAAGTCGGTGATCATCAGAATAATAATCAAACCGCGTGGCAAATTCCCAGTACCTTAACTCTTGAGCCTATTCAAGGATTGCAACGCATCAGTGAAATGCCAATTTATTCAGTTGACGCTTTAGTACGTCGTGCTGACGCATTACAACGCACAAAAGACGCTAAAATAGCTGACGGTGTGCATATCAATGCGAAACTCGCTGCCAAATTGGAAGTGAATGACGAAAGTCAACTCGAAGTTGAACAGGGCGATTCAAGTCTTGTCTTAAATGTCGTCATTGATGATCGCGTTCCCGATGAAAGTGTTTTGATTTATGGGGGACAGATGGCCACCCTTGAATTGGGTGCATGGCATGGACAAGTTTCCGTGGTTAAAGTTCCGGAAATTAACCATTCGAGGTTTTAGTTTTTTGAAGAAAAACTTAAACCTCGAAACCATTAACCATTAACCATTCACCATTATTATGGAAACATTGCTTTACTTGATCATCACACTGATCAAAATTGTTCTTATCGTTGTACCCTTGCTATTATGTGTAGCCTACTTAACGTATGCGGAACGCAAAATCATTGGCTACATGCAAGTGCGTATTGGCCCAAATCGGGTCAACTTTTCCGCCATTCCAGGTCTGAGAAAGATACCTGGGTTCGGGCAACCCATTGCTGATGCGTTAAAGTTAATGTTTAAGGAAATTATTATTCCCACTAATAGTGACCGTTTTTTATTTGTGATTGCCCCCATGTTAGTGATGGCTCCCGCCTTAGCTGCATGGGCGGTCATTCCTTTTAGCGAAGGCGGTTGGGTATTAGCAGACATTAACGCCGGGTTATTATATATCCTTGCCATGACTTCAATGGGCGTGTATGGCATACTCATTGCGGGATGGGCTTCTAACTCAAAATATGCGTTTTTGAGTACAATGCGCTCCGCAGCGCAAATTATCTCTTATGAAATTGCGATGGGTTTTGCCCTAGTCGGCGTATTAATGGCGGCTGGGAGTTTAAATCTGAGCGATATTGTTGCCGCCCAAAAGGGAAGTTTATTACATTGGTATTGGTTGCCCTTATTGCCCTTACTCTTTATTTACTTCATATCGGGCTTGGCAGAAACCAATCGCGCCCCCTTTGACTTAGCAGAAGGTGAATCTGAAATCGTAGCAGGCTTCCACGTCGAATATTCGGGAATGTTATTTGCCGTCTTCTTCATGGCAGAATATGCCAATATGATTTTAATTTCCACCCTATCTGCCGTGATGTTTTTAGGCGGATGGCTATCGCCCTTTGAAGGCATAGAACTCCTACTGGGAGAAAATTGGTTTACCGCTCTTTTGACCAGGGCAAGTTTTCTCTGGTTAGCCATAAAAATCTCTCTATTCTTATTTTTATTCTTATGGATCCGAGCCACTTTTCCACGTTACCGTTATGATCAACTGATGCGTTTAGGATGGAAAGTCTTTATTCCCATTACATTAGTGTGGATAGTGGTTCTCGGTATTGCCATTCTTGCAGAAATACCCCCTTGGTTTGCGTGAGGTTGTCGGATATGAAGGCTATTAAAGATTATATTAAACGCCTGTTTTTGTTGGAACTTCGTGATGGTTTAAAAGTCACCGGTCGATATTTGTTTGACAAAAAAATCACGGTGCAATACCCCGACGAAAGAACGCCACAATCACATCGTTTTAGGGGGCGACATGCACTGCGTCGTTACCCCAATGGCGAAGAGCGTTGTATTGCTTGTAAACTCTGTGAGGCGGTTTGTCCTGCACTCGCGATTACCATTGAAGCGGCTCCTCGCCCTGACGGTACGCGCCGTACTACCCGCTATGAGATTGATTTGACAAAATGTATCTTCTGTGGTTTATGTGAAGAATCTTGTCCAGTCGATTCCATTGTCGAAACGCGCGTTTTTGAGTACAGCGGAGAGCAACGCGGTGATTTGCTGATGACTAAAGAAAAGTTGTTAGCCGCCGGTGAGCAACTTGAAAAACAACTAGCTGCTGATAAAGCCTTAGATCGATCTTATCGTTAAGTCGCTTTGAAAGGTTTGAAGGTAGCTTGTTTTAACAGAGGAACATGCCATGTCATCGTTTATAAAACTTGTTTTACTTGCTGTGACACTCTTATGTTCAGTGATGGTGATGGCGCAGCAAGAGACTGAAGAATACTACAACAGTGGTGCCTTACATTTTGAACATCAGTTTCGGAATGGAAAATTATATACGTCAAAAGAGTATTATGATCCCACTGGAATTAAAGCCGAAATGGTTTATAAAGCCAATAAATTGATTGCCAAAAAGACTTTTCGTCGAAATGGTGATTTGGAATATGAACTGAAATACGACGACGGCAAAAAAATTGAAACCCAAATAGAATATTACTCAACAACGGGTGAAGCATTCCGTCGTCGTACCTTAGTCAACGGCAAACGTGCTGGCTTAGAGATTGAATATTATTCTGATGGTCAAACGAAAGCCGAACGAAATTACATCAACGGTAAAAAAGAAGGCAATGCCAGAGGTTACCATATTAATGGTAAATTGCAAGGGGATTGGATTTTTAAAAATGGTGAACCCGTATTTGCAACCCTTTTTTATAGCACGGGAGAAAAGTGGCTCGTACATACTTACTTTGACGAAAAGGGCAGATTGAACGGTGTCAGTAAAGAGTATGATAAAGAAGGCAAACTCATGGCACTTCGCTATTACAAAAAAAACGATATGGTCAAAAGAGACCGAGTTGGTTTTTTTTTACGGTGGTGGTGGGAGTTGCGATATTAGGCGATGAGTATAGAAATGCGTATAGAAATCCGATTTTTGAAAAAAATCGGATTTCTTTATTAATAGTTACTCTCATTTCACGAAAAACCTCAGAGGTTTTGGAAACCTCTGAGGTTTGACTCAAAATCACGAAAAACCTCAGAGGTTTTGGAAACTTCTGAGGTTTGACTCAAAATCACGAAAAACCTCAGAGGTTTTGGAAACCTCTGAGGTTTGACTCAAAATCACGA
>JAOZSV010000044.1:12493-26646 GCA_029939505.1 Thiotrichaceae bacterium
AACCTCTGAGGTTTTGGAAACCTCAGAGGTTTGACTCAAAATCACGAAAAACCTCAGAGGTTTTGGAAACCTCAGAGGTTTGACTCAAAATCACAAAAAACCTCTGAGGTTTTGGAAACCTCAGAGGTTTGACTCAAAATCACGAAAAACCTCTGAGGTTTGACTCCAAACATTTTTCTGAAAGTCTATAAAACGGAATGAAAATGGGATCAATGTATGATAAAAATTACTTTTTACTTGTTCGCTCTCATATTGATATTTGCAGCCAGTCGCGTCATCACGGTTAAAAATCCAGTCCATGCCGCTTTATTTCTTGTCTTAGCGTTTTTCTCATCAGCAGCGATTTGGCTATTATTACAAGCAGAATTTCTAGCCATCGCGCTGATTTTAGTTTACGTTGGTGCTGTTATGGTATTGTTCTTATTTGTCTTAATGATGCTTGACATTAATGTGAACTCCTTACGAGAAGGCTTTGTACGCCATTTTCCTATTGCCGCATTTGTCGGCGGGGTTATTTTACTCGAAATTATACTCGTTATCGGTGCCTGGCATAAGCTACCCACACCGGAAGCAGCAACTGCCCTCGCAGCGGTGCCAAATACTCAGGCATTAGGATTGGTGTTATACACCGAATACGTTTATCCTTTTGAAATTGCCGCCGCCATTTTATTAGTTGCCATGATTGCCGCCATCGCTTTAACAATGCGCCCACATACGCGAGCGAAATACCAAAAACCAGAAGAACAAGTCTCAGTACGTCGTGAAGATCGGATCAAAATTGTAAAAATGCCATCTGAAACAAAGGATTAAATATGCCCGGATTAAACGAATTTCTCATTTTAAGTGCGGTATTATTTTGCCTGAGTATCGCAGGCATTTTTCTTAACCGTAAAAATCTCCTGATTATACTGATGTGTATTGAATTGATGCTGTTATCAGTCAATACCAATTTCATCGCCTTTTCTTATTTTAATGCCGATATTGCAGGGCAAGTTTTTGTGTTTTTTATACTCACCGTAGCGGCAGCGGAAACCGCCATTGGTTTAGCTATTTTGGTGGTACTCTTTCGTGGTAAAAACACGATTAATGTTGAAGATTTTGATACCTTGAAGGGGTAATTGATTGTGGTGGGCTATTGCCCACCCTACCGAGCCTCACGACTTTTTATTCACCATGATCGCAGTGAAGTTCCATTACTTCGTATCACAATTCACAATTGATATAGAATTTAGAATGATGAACCAAACAACTCAAGAAAATTTTATAGACAATACTGATAACAACGATAATGAAAAGTTCGTCTTTGAAGAAAGAGCCGATTTTATTAGCCATGAAGATTTAGTTAAATGGACGGTAGAAAGTGATTTTTTCTGGGACATTCAAAAGAAAATATTGCAAAAAGGGGCAAAATTAATTGTGGGTCCCAGAGGAGCGGGTAAAACTCACCAAATGAAGTTTGCTTATGAGGGCTGTTTACACGATAAAAAAAAACCGCTCGCTATTTATGTGTCTTTTAGTAAATACTATCACTTAGAGCCTTTGTTAGCTAAAAAAACGAATGCTATTACTCTGTTTCATACTTGGGTACTCAGTAAAATTTTATTAAGTACTTATCAACTACTTTATGAACTGGAAAAAACGGATATAGTCCTTTATGAAACCGAGAGTGCTTTGAGTCAAACAAATTTAAAGGACTTTGTTTCGCAAGCAGAAAAGGGAATTAGCCATGACTGGCATGATGATGTGATTACATCCGTAACCATTGATGAAGTTGTTAATACCATTGAAAATTTAGCGATTAAGTTGGGAAAAAAGAGAACTATCCTCTTATTAGATGATGCGGCTCTTACATTGACTCCTGAATATCTTATTGAGTTTTTTGATATTTTTAGGAGCCTCAAAACGATTAATATTGCGCCTAAAGCTTCAGTTTATCCGGGGACAACGGTTTATGGTCCTCGATTTCATATTGGGCAAGATGCAGAAAAGGTAGAGTCATGGTTAAAGGTTGAGAATGAAAATTATAGTCAATTTATGAATGACTTAATTGAAAAAAGGTTGTTATCTGTTACTGGGAAAATACCTAGAAGAATTATTGAATTATTTAAATATGCCTCTTTTGGTATTCCTCGTGCTTTTATGGGTTTATTGAGAAGTTATATGGATTCTCCTAGTCAAACGACTCGACAACGATTCCATAATGTCATTAATGAACAAGTGGAACTTATGAAGGGAGAATATTTGTCTCTTTCTAAGAAATTACCTCAGTATAAACTGATTGTCCAAGGTGGAGTGGAATTGCATGAAAAAATCGTTACTATTATTTCTGCTGAAAATAAAAAACTGACAAATCAACAAAATCAATCTGAAAAACAGCTTCAAATTGGCATTTTGAGAGAACATAATTTGAAGTTGGATCGGATGATGATGTTTTTAATTGAAGCCGGATTGTTATATAAATTAAAACCGATTAAAGGAGCTGATCGTAAAGAATATGATAGGTATATACCACATTTGCTATTTGTTATCCAAAGTGGAGCCTTTAGTATAGGTGGTGAATTCAATTCCAGAAAAATGATTCAATTTCTCGAAAGAAAAGCTAAGAAACATCCAGTGATGAGAAATTTTAGAACCTTATTAGGGGATGAAGAAATACAAAAAATTCGCTTAGATTTGCCATCATGCCAACATTGTGGTACTGAAAGATTAATCGAAGAACAGAAATTTTGTTATAACTGCGGAAAAGTATTAATCCGCAAATCAACTTTTGAATCATGTATGCGGATTAAAATTGATGATTTGCCTATTACCCATTTACAAAAACAAAGGATAAGAGAACAAACTGATTTACAGACTATTGGTGATTTGTTATCCATTCCTGAACCGGCGACAGAACTACGCAAAGCGACTAGCGTTGGTGAAGTTAGGGCAGAAAAAATTTACAAAACAGTGATGAAATTTGTTGAGGAATTTTTGGCGTAATGAAAAAATATAAATATCAAATCAACAATTTTTCTCAAGTAACTCAGTTTGATACATCCGATTTGTTTGATAATAATTATAGCGAATCAAATTTATCTGCAATTGATACCTTTTTGGAAAAAACTCAAGGTTTAACTCAATTACTGGGTCAACTACAGCGTTGTAATCCCCCAATATCAGAACATCTGTTTAATTTACTGACAAATTTACTGGTATTAGGTTATATTTCGGCGGTGGAAAGTTATTTTCGTGAAATTATCAGAAAAATCATTGTTATTGATGAATCCGCACAAAAGGCGTGTGAAAGTGAAAGTCTGACTTATGGTGCTGCACTTATTCATAGTCAAGAAATGTTACCAGAAGCATTATTGGAAAATTGCTCTTTTGCCAGCAAAAAAAATATCGTTGATGCGATCAGAAAATATATAGGCATTAAGGGAAATATGCCAAATGATGTTGATGAAATTCTTGGACATTTTTCCAAAGTATGCCAATTGAGACATTGTATTGTACATCGGTTTGGACGTTTAGGTTCTAAAAATATGATTGAATTGGGTTTAATGGCACATAGGGAGTCTTTAGAAAAACCATTAAAATTAGAGATTAATAAACTTAATGAAATTTTTTTGGTCTGTGATAGTACCGTCAAAGTAATTAATAATTTTTTATTTCAAAAAATCCTGACTAGAACTATTGAAGAAAGAGTGATTAATTGGCATTGGGATTTACGTAAAGACAAACCAAAATTTCAGCCGTATTATGATCTGTTTGTTTCGACTATCGAACCGCCACCAACTCCCAACACTAATCTTCAAACTGCGTATTATGAATTCAAACGCATTTTTAAATTAACTTCATGACTTTAAAATCTATTTTTTTTCGTAAGGTGGGCAATCCTGTTGGTTGCCTACCTTACCCATTACAATAATTAATCTTGAACCCTGATACTCGACTATCAAGTTTTTGATGTTATTTAGCTTTACAACGATCTATTTTTGACGACTTAAGTCTATAACTCATTGATTTTTTTAAGCTAATTTATTTTTAGCGGCTAAAATTATATACCTTTATAAATCAATGAACTTATAAAAAACTTGATAGTTGAGTAGTGGTATTCTTTCGGAGTAAAAACACGATTAATGTTGAAGTTTTTGATACCTTGAAGGGGAAAGCCCAATACCGATCAACTAATGTCGGTTTTGGCATTACTTATGTGTTACCGGTTATTGTAGCATTACTGTCATCATCCCCTGGTGCGTTAGTATTATTAGAAAATCCAGAAGCCCATTTGCATCCCCAAGGACAAGCAAAAGTGGGTGAATTAATCGCCCGTGCTGCCAGTTGTGGGATTCAAGTTGTTGTCGAAACACATAGTGATCATGTGCTTAATGGTATTCTGATTGCTGTCCATGCCGGTATTCTTAAACCAGAAGAAGTCAATTTACACTTTTTTCAACGAACTAATAAACCTGATGACATGAGTAGTGAGATTATTTCACCAAAAGTCAATCGTGATGGTCGCCTTGATCAATGGCCAGACGGTTTTTTTGATGAGTGGGATAAAAGTTTAGAGAGATTACTTGAGCCGAGTTCGGTGTAATCTGAGCATATCTATGGACTTTTAAATGAGCTATCATTTGCTCAACCGGCTCAAGATATTCACATAGACAACGCATGTCCCAATTGATTAATACATTGCGTTCACCCAATATTGGTTGTCTCAAAAGAGTCTTGCGTACTCACAAAGAATTTCATGCCACTGAATTAGCCCCTGATTACTCATTAGCACAATGGCGTAATGATCCCAAAGTCGATGTCGCCGCGATTTTTACGGACACTTGTTTTTAAAAGTCCCTTCTTATTTGAATTGCCGTTAGCCCTAGACAAATCCCTCGCTTTTGAATTTAGTTTTAAAGAGCATATTATTACCAATCCAAACAACCAATCAAAAATCAGGGGCAAAAATGGAATCCAAAGAAATCTCCTTTTAAAGCTTAAGGTTCATGATTTTCAAGATAAAGAATTCGGCAAAGCTATTCCATAACTACAAGGATTGCATATAAACAGGAATGTTTGAATTTTAGCGTCAGTTCATTCAGTTATTTTATGCAACCCATTATGTCCATGCAGCTTACTTGTCATTTTGTAATAAGATGGGTATAGCAGCTTGCAAGTAAACAATCATTGACCATAAAGTTAAAATAGCAGCGAGATATAACAACACAAAACCGATTTCATAAATCGGCAAGCCTAAAAAGGGTTCATTATAAAGCAGTAATAGTAAAGCGGTCATTTGGGCAGTCGTTTTTATTTTGCCGATCATTGAAACGGCGACTTTAGCGCGTTGTCCAATTTCTGCCATCCATTCGCGCAATGCGGAAATAGTAATTTCACGCCCAATAATAACTGCCGCAGGAATTGCCATCCAAAGATTAGGATGAACTTGTACAAGAAAGACTAAAGCAGTAGCCACAATCAATTTATCAGCAACGGGATCTAAAAATGCGCCAAAAGCGGATGTTTGATTCCAGCGTCTTGCTAAATAGCCATCAAACCAGTCGGTAATGGCGGCTAGGGCAAAGATTGAAGTGGTTAATACATTGGCACCTGCCCAAGACAGATAAAACGTGCTTACAAAAACAGGGATTAGAATAATTCTCAATAATGTTAATATGTTGGGGATAGTCATAATTTGAGTGATTAAAAATGAATTGAAGTATAAAAAAAGCCTCTTGCAAGACTCTTGCAAAAAATATGCAACTGTTTGTTTTTATTAGGTTTAAGTTTTAAGATTATCTAAAAAAATGGTATTTTCAGAATTTTGCAAGAGCCTATAAAGTTTTTCACCATAAAATATTTGCTTTCGAGGTTTGATTTAAAACGTGTACCCCGAAACTTAACGACATTGAAGAAATAAAAAGGTTATGAAAGCACGAAAATTCATCCCTTTAAATATTGCTATTCTCACCGTTTCAGACACTCGCACTGAAGAAAATGATACTTCAGGCAAAATCCTTGTTGAACGCTTAATGGCAGAAGGGCATCGTCGATCCGATAAAGTTATTGTACCTGATAATATTTATCAAATTCGGGCTATCGTTTCGACTTGGATCGCTAACCCAGACATTCAAGTGATTATTACAACAGGTGGTACAGGAGTGACAGGTAGAGATGGTACACCTGAAGCGATTAAACCATTGTTAGATAAAAAACTTGAAGGTTTTGGCGAATTATTTCGTACAATTTCTTATGAAGAAATTAAAACATCAAGTTTACATTCTCGTGCATTAGCTGGTGTTGTTAATGGAACTTATATTTTTTGCTTACCAGGATCATCGGGTGCTTGTAAAACGGGATGGGATAAAATACTCCAAGCACAATTGGACTACAGAACTCGCCCTTGTAACTTCGTTGAAATGATGCCACGTTTGATGGAAATGGATTCTAAGGAATGAAGCTTTAATAACGTCCAAAACCATTAACGAAAATGAGCCAAAGTGAAAATGTTGGACGTTTTTTTGGGAATTTCTAAAATTTGACGGATTTTCAGTGTGATTTTTTTTAATATTCAAGTAAAATATATTCAAGTAAAATTACCAAGTCAATAATAGAATTATGAATTTACAAATTGCAAGGCGTGTTCAAGCCATTAAACCCTCTCCAACATTAGCAGTAACTGCTCGCGCCGCTGAAATGCGAGCCGCCGGGCATGATATTATCGGCTTAGGGGCAGGTGAGCCTGATTTTGATACGCCACGCCATATTAAAGAAATGGCTGTAGATGCCTTGAATAAGGGCTACACGAAATATACGCCTGTTGATGGTATTCCCGAACTTAAACAAGCGATTATCAAAAAATTTGCCCAGGATAATCAACTCAAATATGAGATGAAACAAGTGCTGGTTTCATCTGGGGGCAAACAGAGCTTTTATAATTTGGCACAAGCACTGCTCGATCCTGGGGATGAAGTGATTATTCCTGCCCCCTACTGGGTTTCTTATCCTGATATAGTCAAGTTAGCAAGTGCAGCACCTGTGATTATCAGTGGCGGCATCCAACAAGGCTTTAAAATTACGCCTAAACAATTAGAAGCCGCGATGACGGAGAAAACCAGACTATTTATCATGAATAGTCCGTCCAATCCGACAGGAACACATTATACGCCTGACGAATTAGCCGAATTAGGAGCGATTTTGAAAGGCTATCCCAAAGTAATGGTTGTCACTGATGATATGTATGAACATATCTTGTGGGAAGGCGCACCTTTTAAAAATATCCTCAATATGTGTCCCGATTTGTATGATCGTACCTTTGTACTCAATGGGGTATCCAAAGCTTATGCGATGACGGGATGGCGTATTGGTTATGCTGGCGGACCAGAGCAACTGATACAAAAAATGAAAACAATTCAGTCGCAAAGTACCTCTAATCCAACATCAATATCCCAATATGCTGCCCTAGCCGCCCTTGAAGGTGATCAGTCTTTCATTGAGAAAATGGTAGCCACTTTTAAGAAGCGACATAATTTTGTATTAGCGTCTTTACTCAAAATTGACGGCGTTGCTTGTTTGCCCAGTCAAGGCACATTTTACATCTTTCCGAACATGCAAGGGGTTATGGATCGCTTAGGCATTAAAACAGATGTTGAATTTAGCGAATTTTTAATTGAAAAAGCAAAAGTGGCTTTAGTTCCAGGTTCTGCCTTTGGCGCGTCTGGTTATGTACGGATATCCTTCGCAACAAGCATGAAAAATCTTGAAGAGGCAATGAAAAGGCTCCATAAAGTGCTTGATGCTTAGGAACGTTTCGAAGTTTTAGTTTTTTTCAAAAAAAGTAACTACTCAGGGCAACCACAAGGGATTGCCCCTACATCAAAATATTTTCGTCTGTATTAATAGAATATTGTTGTAGGGGCAATCCTTTATGGTTGCCCTGAGTAGTTACCAAAAAAACTAAAACCTAGAAAATGAAATAATATCGACAACTAGACCTGAACTAGACCTGACAGGTTTTGGAAACCTGTCAGGTCTGATTCAACAACTAGCAACTTGATGGAATTTATTTCATGCACATTCCTTAATTAGTCTGCTTTAGCAGACTATTCGAGGTTTGAGTTTTTTAAAGAAAAACTCAAGTCGAGGTTAATGAAACGGACTTTGCATCACTATCTGCAACTGAGGTATTTTGATGTCTCGGAAAATCGTTTTTAAATTTGGCAGAATCCAAACTTTGGACTCCTATAACAGATAACTAATAACTGAGATGACTGATTTATCATTACTAAGTGTATTAATTTGGCTACCTATTTTGGGCAGCTTATGGATACTCATTATCGGAGACAAACAAGCTACTACTGCTCGCCCTATTGCGTTAGCCGTTTCTTTGCTGACATTTTGTTTGTCATTAATACTGTATTTTTTGTTTGATCCGACAACTGCTGACATGCAGTTCACCGAAAAACTGTCTTGGATACCCGCTTTTGGTATCAACTACCATTTAGGCATAGACGGTATCTCCATGCCTTTGATTATATTAACCACTTTCACTATGGTGTTAGTTGTATTAGCGGGCTGGGAAACCATCAAGTATAAACCCGCACAATATCTAGGGGCATTTCTCTTCATGGAAGGGTTGATGATCGGCGTATTTTCAGCCTTAGATGCCATTCTCTTCTATGTATTATGGGAAGCCATGCTAATACCCATGTTTCTCATTATTGGTATTTGGGGCGGCCCTCGGCGCGTCTATGCGACGATTAAATTTTTTCTCTACACCTTTTTTGGATCGGTATTGATGCTGATCGCATTATTGTACCTCTATTCTCAAGCCGATAGCTTTAGCATTTTAGATTACCACACGCTACCGATTTCCTTAGAGGCACAAAAGTGGATATTCCTCGCATTCTTAGTCGCATTTGCGGTCAAAGTTCCCATGTGGCCAGTACACACATGGCTGCCCGATGCCCACGTTGAAGCACCAACGGGCGGCTCCGTGATTTTAGCCGCCATTATGTTGAAAATGGGCGGTTATGGTTTCCTTCGCTTTAGCTTACCAATTACACCCGATGCCAGCAATCAATTTGACTGGCTAATTATCGCCCTCTCTCTCATTGCCATTATCTATATTGCCTTTGTTGCCCTCGTGCAGAAAGACATGAAAAAACTCATTGCCTATTCATCTATTTCCCACATGGGATTTGCCACATTAGGCTTTTTCATTGGATTTATGATTTACAAAAACACAAATTCAATTGATGGAGCAGTCATGGCAATAGAAGGCGGCATGGTGCAAATGATTTCACATGGCTTTATCTCAAGCGCATTATTCCTCTGTGTCGGGGTACTATATGAACGCCTTCACAGTCGCAAAATTGCTGACTACGGCGGTGTTGCCAATGTCATGCCCCGCTTTGCCCTATTCTTCGTATTATTTGCCATGGCAAACGCCGGTTTACCCGCAACTTCTGGCTTTGTCGGCGAATTCTTAATCATCCTAGCCTCATTCAAAGCCAACTTCTGGATAGCCTTCGGCGCTGCCACTATTATGATTTTAGGAGCCGCCTACACCCTATGGATGATAAAAAGGGTGATATATGGCGCAGTTACCAAAGACAGCGTCGCCAGCTTAAAAGACATCGGAGGGCGCGAGACATTGATTTTGAGCGTCTTAGCCATTGCTGTCTTATTATTTGGTGTTTGGCCAGCGCCACTCTTAGAAGTGATGGATGTCACCGTACAACATTTGGTAGAACATATTTTGCAGTCTAAAGTGCCAGCGATGTAATAATTCTCCGTCCAACGCTAGAGGTATTGGAGTTCAACGCTTTAGCTTTGGCGATTCGTATAGAAATCCGATTTTTTTCAAAAATCGGATTTCTTTATTCGCCATGGAGTACATTCGAGGTTTGAGTTTTTTGAAAAAAAACTCAAACCTCGAATGCTTTAGCTTTGCACCATACTCTTCCCATTATCAATATAATACTGAAATTCTTCCCTGAAATTTTTCACAAAAGCAATAACGGGCATAGCTGCTGCGTCTCCCAAGGCACAAACCGTCTTTCCACCAATATTCTTAGCAACATCCGTCAACACATCTAAATCTTCTTGTTGCCCTTCGCCGTTATAAATACGCTGTACAATACGCGCCATCCAACCTGTACCCTCACGACAAGGCGTACATTGCCCACAGGATTCTTCATAATAAAAATGAGAAATGCGGGCTAAAACCTTCACCATATCAGTGGTTTCATCCATGACGATGATTGCCCCCGAACCCAACATGGAACCGACTTTGGCTAATGAATCATAGTCCATCGTCAAATCCATGATCACATCCCTCTTGAGTACAGGAGTCGAAGAGCCGCCCGGAATGACAGCCTTGAGTTTGCGCCCTTTCCACACGCCACCTGCCATTTCTAATAATTCAGCAAAAGCAGTCCCCATCGGCACTTCATAATTACCTGGTTTATTGACATGCCCAGAAATGGCAAAAATTTTCGTACCCGTATTTTTCGGTTTCCCTATATTTGAAAACCAATCCGCACCATTGTTTAAAATACTTGGTACAGAAGCCAAGGTTTCGGCATTATTAATCGTAGTGGGTTTACCATATAAACCGTAGGCAGCAGGAAAGGGCGGCTTATAACGTGGCTGCCCCTTTTTGCCTTCGATGGATTCTAACAAAGCGGTTTCCTCACCACAAATATAAGCACCAGCACCATAATGGGCGTAAATATCAATGTCTGCTCCCGAATTTAAAACATTTTTGCCCAACAAACCCGCATTATAGGCTTCTTCCAACGCGCTCTCAAAACGGGCAATGGGCTCGTGAAACTCGCCACGTATATAGTTGTAACCCACAGTCGCGCCTATTGCATAACAAGCAATAGCCATCCCTTCGACGATGGCATGAGGGTTATAACGCAAAATATCGCGATCTTTAAAAGTGCCAGGTTCCCCCTCGTCAGAATTACACGCTAAGTATTTTTGCCCAGGCTTATCGCGCACGCCCAACATAAAGCTCCATTTCAAGCCAGCAGGAAACCCTGCACCACCGCGCCCCCGTAAACCTGACGCTTTAACTTGATCAATAATGTCCTTGGGAGGCGTTTTTTCTGTCAGAATTTTACGCAGTGCTTTATAACCGCCTGTGCTTTCATAGACAGGAAGCGTCCATGATTGATCTAAGTGAATATTTTTAAAACAAAGTTCATTTGCCATAAATCATAGTTCCTTTTTAAAATCTGTAATGAATCAAAGCTGAAGCGTTGGACTCCAAAAAGAACCAAAGCTGAAGCGTTGGACTCCAAAAAGAACCAAAGCTGAAGCGTTGGACTCCATTTGATAAAGTTTTTCTTCAAAAAACTTTAGCCCAAAAATTACTTTTAACAATTAACAATTAATAATTAACAATTAAAAAACATGTCCATCAATCTCGGCATCGTCATGGATCCCATTGAGACAATAAAAGTCTCAAAAGATAGCAGTTTCGCTATGTTGTTAGCGGCGCAGGAACGCGACTGGACGCTGTGGTATATGACATTAAACGACTTATGGCTACGCGACGGGCAGGCTTATGCGTTTATGCGTCGGCTACAAGTGCGTGATGATCCCAAAAGCTGGTTCACATTAGGACAACCAGAAACGGCTCCCTTAAGCCGCCTGTCTGTTATCTTGATGCGTAAGGATCCACCGTTTGATCTTGAATATATCGTTGCCACTTACCTATTAGAACAGGCGGAAGCCACAGGGACTTTAATCGTCAACAAACCCCAAAGTCTCCGTGATGCCAATGAAAAATTATACACTGCTTGGTTCCCACAATGTTGCACTCCCACATTAGTCACGCGCCGCGCCGCCTGCTTACGGGAATTTTTGCAAGCGCATGAAGAAATTATCCTTAAACCACTTGATGGTATGGGCGGTACATCCATTTTTCGGTTAACAGAAACGGATATCAATACATCGGTGATTATTGAAACCATGACACAACATGAACAGCGTTTTGTGATGGCACAACGTTTTATCCCCAACATTGTCCAAGGAGATAAACGCATTTTATTGATAAACGGTGAACCAATACCTTATGCCTTAGCACGGATTCCAGCCCCTGGCGAACTCAGGGGCAATTTAGCCGCCGGTGGGCGTGGTGAAGGAATAGCGTTAAGTGCGCGTGATGAGTGGATTTGTCGTCAAGTTGGCCCTGTGTTGCGCGAAAAAGACTTACTCTTTGTAGGGTTAGACGTGATAGGGGATTATTTGACAGAAATTAACGTGACCAGTCCGACTTGTATTCGTGAATTAGACCAGTTGTATGGGCTAGACATTGCAGGGCAATTGATGAATGTCATTGAAGACAAATTGAAATATGCTTAGAAATCCGATTTTTTGAAAAAATCGGATTTCTTAAACCTCAATATTTTTGAAGACAAGTTGAAATATGCGTAACTACTCAGGGCGACCACAAGGGATTGCCCCTACATCAGAATATTTTCGTCAGTCTTCATAAGATTATTGTTGTAGGGGCAATCCTTTATGGTTGCCCTGAGTACAAATATGCTTAGAAATCCGATTTTTGAAAAAAATCGCTTAAATCTCAATATTTTTGTCGCAGAGCGAACACACA
This sequence comes from Thiotrichaceae bacterium, assembly GCA_029939505.1. Lineage (GTDB taxonomy): Bacteria > Pseudomonadota > Gammaproteobacteria > Beggiatoales > Beggiatoaceae > QNES01. The sequence goes on from JAOZSV010000044.1 coordinate 25,101, forward strand.
ATTTCTACTGACGCAACCAGACATTCAGTAAATTGCTCACTATTTCAGCCAAGTATTTAAGCAAATCAGTATTCATGTCCATTTTAAAGCGCGAAACATCGTGGCTACCCATTGCCAATAACCCTTGTGGTTCAGGTGTACCTAATGGGATTAGCACCACTGAAGCAATTTTACTATTAGGAAAAAGATATTCAATTTGCTCAGTTGAAACCTTTTGCCCAGAGATAGGTTGATCTGAATTCAACAGATTTTCAAATAATGTAAAAATTTGCGCGTCATATTCCACAAATTCTTGACGAGTTCCTATGAGATTCTGCGATTGAAAGCACCGCATCACTACTGTATCTGTGTTAAATTCATTACATAAAGTACTATATAACGCATGAAAAAATTCATCCATTCCTGACACTTGAGTTAAGGCAACGACTAATCGTTTAACACGTTGATTCAGTTGATTATTTTCATCAGCTACCCCAATTAAATATTCTAATTGACGTTGCAATTTTTGATTTTCTGTACGCAATTCCGCCATTTGCTGCTCTTGCAACAACACCAATTTATCATTGGCATGAGAAATTTTCATGCGAGCCAAAAGTGCGTTTTTGTTAGCAAAAAATGTCGGCGTTTTTAGTAAATATTTAACAACGCTTTCTTCTGATAACGCTTCAATTTGTTCTTCTGTTTCTTCCATCAATCATTACCTTGAAATTTGATGTGTTCGCCCCCTTTAGCAGGGATAAAAATAAGTGTGAATTTTATTAAAAAAAACAAGAACATCAAGTGAAATCCGAAAAAATTTGAGATTTGATCAATAAATTTTCTAAATAGCTCACATCTGGCAACAAAACGGCACTAGAATTAAATACCACATTATTGAACATAAAGCCTTTGCAATTGTCAAGATTATAATGGGTTAAAGTCTCTTCATTCACCGCCAAGGGGCGTGGCACATCCGTCGCCATAAACGCATAAAATGGCATCGTTTGGGTTGATTCTAAACCATATAAAATAACCGTTTTCGAGGATTCGAGATGATTTTTTTTTGATGATGGGGGAAGTGATAAAGCCTCTTCAATGGATAAAAACGGAACACGTTGTTCACGCCAATTAATTATTCCTAACAACCACTTATGTTGATTATTTAATACAGGTTCAGGTTCATGACAAAAAGAAACTTCAGCAACGACTGTACTTGGTAACAATAATAGCCCAGCATGAGTAGGAATCAAAAGGCAGCGTATCGTAGATTGAGTATTTGACATAAGGTGAATGATGAATGATGAATGGTGAATGATGAATGGTGAATGATGAATGGTTTCGAGGTTTGAGTTTTTTGAAGAAAAACTCAAACCTCGAATTATGAACTGATGTTACGCAAGGTACTTCCAAGTCCTTCCAAGTTCCACCGATTTCATCGGTGGCTATTCACATTTCACCCTGTTGGGGTTAGTTTCAACCCCGAAGGGGTTAAACATGAATAGCCACCGATGAAATCGGTGGAATTGAGGTGGGTTTCAAATTGGAAGCGCCCTGCGTAACATCAGTT
>JAOZSV010000391.1 GCA_029939505.1 Thiotrichaceae bacterium
AAAAAAAAATCGGATTTCTAAGCTCGAATAGAATCGCTTTGCGTAACATCAGTTATATTATCTTTGAACAGGATTCCATAAGGAGAGGAAATCTCTCTAATCCTGTTAATCTCTTTAGAAACCCAGTTTTTTGAAAAAACTGGGTTTCTCTTCGTGATAAAAACCTTAGTCTTTTCGATCAGCCAAAAATATCTGTCGAATCACCAAGTTTGAACGATGAGAAAATCCATTGGTGACAGGATTCTCACCTTCTTCAACGTAAACGGCATAAAGTGTATAATCGCCGCCCATGCCTTCTGGAAGTTCAAAGTCAAAAATGTAGTGGCTCGTCTCGGCGTTTTCTATGGAGATTTTATGGGCTTGCGGTTGTGGACTCCAAGGACTCATCGGTATGCCTGTTCTAAATAGAAAGGCTTCGGAGGGTAATTGAACGGCCATCCAAAGATCAACGCGGGTATATTTATCTCTGTCAGCCGTTTCGACTAATTTCATCACCAGCGTTTCACCGACTTCGTAAAGATCTTTTAAGCCGATAAATTCGAGATAGGCTTTATCGTCATCGTCGTCTCCTGTATCTGGCTTTTCAACAGTCACGTTGTCTGTAACGGTGACAGTTTGTTGAACAGCAACGCTTTCTGCCCCATCGTTATCTTTTACTATAAGACTGATGGTATAAGTACCCACATTGGAAAAATTCATGTTGACCCGTTTTTTCTTGGTATTATGCTCTTGCCCATCGGTAGTCATCCAATTGTATTCGGCAATCGTACCATCTGAATCAGTCGAACCGCTGGCATCTAATGTCACGGTAAGCGGAGCTTCGCCCTCTGTCGGGTAAATAGAAAAAGCGGCAGTGGGTGGAACATTAAGGAGTGGCGGCGACGTAACAGTCACGTTGCTTTGTGCAGTGTCAGTCAGTCCATCATTGTCTTTGACAGTCAATGTGATGTCATAAGTTCCTGAATGACTGAAAATGATTTCTGTATTTGCCCCATAAGCTTGTTGCCCATTGGAAACCTTCCACGCATACTCAACAATTGTGCCGTCTGAATCAGTCGAACCACTACCATTTAACGAGACAGTTAATGGTGCCTCGCCATTCGTTGGATACACGGTTAAATTTGCAACGGGTGCAACGGGTTTGGCTGTCACAGTCACCTTGCTTTGTGCGCTGTCAGTCAGTCCATCATTATCTGTGATCGTCAGTATGATGGTATAACTGCCTGAATTATCAAAAGTGATTTTTGAATTTTTCCCAACAGCTTGTTGCCCATCGGAAGCCTTCCACGCATACTTAACAATTGTGCCGTCTGCATCAGTCGAACCACTACCATTTAACGATACAGTTAATGGTGCCTCGCCATTCGTTGGATACACGATTAAATGGGCAACAGGAGGTACTTTTGGTACAGGCTTGGCTGTAACAGTGACCGTTTTTTGAAAAACAGTGCTTTGTGCGCCATTGTCATCTGTTACCAGCAGACTGATGGTATAAGTACCCACATTGGAAAAAGTCATGTTGAGCAGTTTTTTATCGGTATAACGCTCTTGTCCATCGGTAGCAATCCAATTGTATCCGACAATCGTACCATCTGAATCAGTAGAACTGCTGGCATCTAAGGTTACGGTAAGTGGAGCCTCGCCGTGTTTTGTGGAAATAGAAAAAGCAGCGGTGGGGGGAATATTAGCTTGTGGCAAGGAAGAATCTAAAGGTTCTATGCGAAAATTGTCAAAGGCAGCATCAAGGGCTTTAGATGCTTCTACACCAATACTTCCACCCACATACCCATTTATCACTAATCGTTCTACTTCCGTATTGTTAATGTAGAATCTAAATTCATTGCCTTGCTTGGCGATAGATAAATGGTTTGAGGCGTTTGGCGTGATAAGAGAAGACATTTTCCAATGGATTAGTATCTCAGTGCCTTCTGAATGGGGTCGTTCTATAGTATACCAAGATTCTCCTGCCCCATCTATCAGAAACCTAATACTATTAGGGAACCCAAACCTGTCTTTCTGATTGCACACCGAAAGACCATAACCGCTATCATTTGCGCCACCCAACCAGACAGCATTTACAGACACGTTGAAGTCTTTAAAATAGTTGGAATTGTTAGGTTCAGGAGCCCAACCACCTGGATTAGAACCCCCATTCCAAACGATGAGTCTCGTTGTGTTAGTTCCTCCATCTCCGCGAAAAACAAAATCTCCGTCAGACACGGAAAACCATTCGTCTTCCCAAAATCCGCCTGGCCCATTCTCAAAATCTTCAAAGACATCCACTGCAAATAGCGGCGCAGAAAAAACAACCAGGACTACCGTTACGAGCCTCAAAAAAACAACGCTTTTCATAGCCATTCTCCTGATAAAACACTTAGAAAAAGTATTGATATTAAGGTGTTGATTTGTTTTCATGTTATGTTCCTCGTTATGTCAAAAAAAATTTGAACCGTCTTAAACGGATTTAAGGATTGATAGGATTTTTTTAAGAACCTGTTCAAATATTATCTCATTTCAAATATTATCTCATTTTTGAAGCAGATTCAACTTTAAGGATTGACAGGATTTTTTTTAAGAACTGATGTTACGCACTATGTTTCCAAGAGGTTTAAGAAATCCGATTTTTGAAACGGATTTCTAAGCGG
>JAOZSV010000045.1 GCA_029939505.1 Thiotrichaceae bacterium
TTAGATTATTAAGGGCAATTTGATGTTCAAAAGGGGTTTTATCAAATAAACGCCATAATTCACGTTCTTTTTCTGGATAATCTTTGAGTCGTTTTTTATAACTCCCGATACGAATGAAAGTGGTGCCTTTAAATTTGACGGGTTCATGGTTAGCACGATTAATTTCCAAGAGAACGACGGGTTTATCATCGGCAAGCAATTCAAAAAAACGAAATTCTATTTTAGGAGTGAGCAAGCGTAATAACCAGCTTTCCAGTTCCTCATTACCTTTTTTAGTACGACGGTATTTAAATTGAGTTCCAACAATCTCATGGGTTTTATCGTGGATGCCCCATACCAGATACGCATAAGTTTTACCACATAAAGCGGCACTATTTGCTAAAGCGGCGATATATTCGCCAAGCTCTTCATAATCCTGATAATTTTGTTTAAATTCAACCCATTCTATCTCAGTGGGTAGATGCCGTAATTCTGTTAATAAACTCTGTAGATAAGTATCTATTCCGTTTCGATACATATTTCAACACCAATCAAATCATGTATTTTAAATTCAACTGCGAGAAACCCACCATTAAAAAAGGCTACGCTGAAGAAAAACCTCTGAGGTTTCCAAAACCTCAGAGGTTTGACTTCAACATGTCTCAAAGAAAAACCTCTGAGGTTTAAGAAAACCTCAGAGGTTTGGCTTCAACCTGTCTCAAAGAAAACCTCTGAGGTTTTCAAAACCTCAGAGGTTTGGCTTCAACAAGTCTCAAAGAAAAACCTCTGAGGTTTTCAAAACCTCAGAGGTTTGGCTTCAACCTGTCTCAAAAAAAAACCTCTGAGGTTTGACTTCAACATGTCTCAAAGAAAAACCTCTGAGGTTTAAGAAAACCTCAGAGGTTTGGCTTCAACGTCGAAATCACCAGCCAATGCTTGACATATCGCCAATACCGTCACGGCTGCCGTTTCAGTGCGTAATATACGAGAACCTAAACGAATATCTAAATAACCGGCTTGTATCGCTTGCTGTATTTCCGCCTCACTTAACCCCCCTTCTGCCCCGATTAACACGGTTACAGAACCCCTTGCCGAAAGAGTATTATCTCGTTTAAGCGCATCAGACAGACAATGTTCTCCAAGAGGAGATAAAACAATGCCCTGTTGTGGTTTTTCAGCTAACCAAACATGAAGTGGTAACACCTCTTCTAACTGTGGTAAACGATTTCTGCCACATTGCTCACAAGCACTGATAATGATTTTGCGCCAATGTTGTTCACGCTTACTGATTTTCGTCTGATCAAGAGGAGGGCTTCGTTCTGTAATAACCGGTACAATGCGTTGTACGCCTAATTCCACTGATTTTTGTAAGGTATAATTAAAATGTTCAGGGCGAGAAATGGCTTGTACTAAAATCAGTGGCAAGGGCGATTCTCGTTCAATGTTTTTATATTCATCAATTTGCAACTCTGCCTTTTTTTTAGTCGCTGCTATTAAACGCGCCACATATTCACCGCCTTTTCCATTAAATAAGTTCACCTCTCTCCCAACGCGCAAACGTAGCACATTTAAAAGATAATGAGCAGATTCTTTGGGCAAAATGATTGCTTGTCCAACAGCAAGTGGTTTATCGACAAATAAACGTGAGAGACGCATAGATTCTTATCCATTTACAAGCAGGTGTGTTTGAGTTGAAAAAGCAAACATGGTTGTACTGAAGCAGAAATGATCGGATATGATGGAGTTCAACGCTTTTGCTAGTACAGGAGGGCGGAAATTCCCAGACCATTTTAAAGGCAAAGAAATCCTTTGAAAAAATCGGATTTCTCGATGGCCTGAAGATTTCCGCCTCCAGCACTAGTCATTTTGTCACCGCCAAAGCTAAAGCGTTGGACTCCATTCGAGGCTAAAGTTTTTTCTTTAAAAAAACTTTAGCCTCGAAAAGTATTAAAACTGATGCTTCAATACTTAGCCGGTTGATGTTTTTGAAGAAAAAGCCTTCTCAAAAAAATAAGGTTAAAATACCCGTATAGCCATATAAGCGTTGATAAAAAATCTCACCGTTGGCAAAAAAACCCACCATTGGAAAGTCTCCCAAAACTTCTTGGATGATTTTAACCTCTTCAGAATTTTTGCCAAATAGATTTTCTCCCCGCCCTAAACAAGAATGGTATAATCCCCCTTTCGGCGTGCGTCCTTCAAAACTGGTTTTAATCTCATTGAGCATTTTAATTAAATTCTTACGGGCTTTTTTAGGAGCACGGCGAGTGAACATAATGGATGTACCAGGAGTCACTGTTTCACCTATCGCTAAGAACTTATGTTCAGGATCAATGCCAATGATATTTCTGACAATATAGTCGCCTAAATCTGAACCAATAACAGGTAATGCGACAAAAATAGAACCAGCTACTTTTTCTAATTTATTTGCTAACTTTTTTCCAATATCTTCCTTAAACACATCAAGAGCGGGGCGTTCATCAATACGGATAACAATATTATTACTTGATTCGGTGATTTGATGACGTGGACCGATTGGTGAGCATCCCTGAGCCAAGCGAGTAGAAAGAGGTACTGCACTGGAAAACAGTACCCCCGATAATCCGCCTTCAATAACGGTATCGGCAATTTGCACAAATTGACGACGCGAACTGGTCAATCCGCCCACTAAAAATCCTTCACCTAAACGTTCACTGACTTGAAAGATGAATTTAGCGATCTTGTTATGGCGCGGATCACCGTGAACAATGGCAAACATGGCTTGCTTGTTATCAGCCCATGATTGGTGTGTACGGGAAAAGTTTTCAAAATTGTCATCCGTTGTTGAAAAAACGGAAAAAGAGTCTTCTGGGAACTCTCCTAACATAACTGCGATAGCGGGGACATTAAAATATTCCTTTGCGTGGCTACAAATACCGATGCCCACACTGCCAACCCAATGTGACACACCGGTTTTTCGTTTAAAATATTCAAGAATGTCAGGGAGATTTTTGGCTAACAAGTCAGTTGTATATAAAAATCCGAGATTTGCGTGTGAGTGAGATAAATCGCCCATTTGTATTAAACAGGCTTGTGCAGCTTCTTCCCAGTGAGATGCACTGGCATGACCGAATTTAAAACTTTCCATAATTGTATTCCAAAAAATGTCCAATGGCAGGTTTTTAAAACCTGTCAGGTATCACGGAGTATAAAACGAAGGGTAATCACAAAATGCTTTCAAGCAAAATCTATAATTAACTGTTTACCCATCGCATGGGCTATGTTTTCTAAGCTATCAAGCGTCATATTCCGATTAGGTTTTTTAATTTCTTGCACAGGACGATTTAAAATTTCGGCTAATTTTGTTAGCGATTGGTTTTCACGATTAAAATGGATCAATAATGCTGATTGAATACTTGCTTCTGGCGTAATCAAGTATTCATTTTTAGCTGATTTATCCGTATCAGGTGGGGGAATTTCTATACCATCTTCTAATCTCCCTTCAAGTGATAAATTTAAAACTTCCTGTGCATTAAATAATGCTTCTGATAATGATTCTCCTTCGGTGAACGCTTCGCGAATGCCTAGGAATTGCACCAAGAACCTCTCATCTTCAAAAGTAAGAATCGCTTGATATTGTATGTTCATTGCAATTGAACTCTAAACCTGACAGGTTTTGGAAACCTGTCAGGTTTTTGGAAATGATTGACTGAAAATCTATAGAACCTGCGTGTTCGCCTCGCTTAACTTAATGGCATTGACGCGGGAGCGTGGGAAGAGCGTGAACGAGGTTTAAGAAATCCGATTTTTTGAAAAAATCGGATTTCTAAAGCTCACATTAAAACTCCAAACCAGGACCATCATTATCAGAACCTTCCTTCTTTTCAACACCTTCCTTTTGTACAGGCATTAAATCTGCCTTACTGACACCAAGAAGGAGAGTAGTGGCACTGGCGATATAAATTGAGGAATAAGTACCAATAATGACACCTAAAAGTAGGGCTATCGAAAATCCATGTATCAGTTCGCCGCCGACGAGAAATAAGATAATCAGCACAAGTGCTGTTGTTACTGAAGTCATCACGGTACGCCCTAACATTTGGTTGATAGAGGTATTCATCACATTAACCGATTCTTGCTTTCGCAGTTTGACGAAATTTTCCCGAATACGATCAAATACAACGATAGTATCATTCAGCGAGTAGCCAATGACGGCTAATATTGCCGCTAACACGGTTAAATCAAATTCCAATCTAAACAACGAGAAAAATCCAACGACAATCAGGGTGTCATGTATTAACGCTGCTATAGAACCGAGAGCAAAGCGATATTCAAAACGAAATGCCACATAAATCAATATACCAAAAAGGGTATAAAGAACAGCCAATCCGCCTTTTTCAATCAACTCGCCGCCGATTTGTGGTCCCACATATTCGACACGACGCATATTGACCCCTTCACCACTTTGTTCTAAAAGGCGTAAAATTTGACTACTGAGCGGGTCATCTTTAGATTCTTCATGCACCCCTAAACGAATCAATACATCATGAGTCGTGCCAAAATGCTGTACGACAGCATCAGGAAAACCATTTTCATGTAATAAGGTTCTCATTTTCTCAAGTTCTACAGGCTGCTCATAGCCCACTTCAACCAGTGTGCCACCTGTAAAATCAATGCCAAGTACCAAGGGTTCTCCCGATATCAAATAATGAGTCAGAAGAGAACCCAGAGAAATAATGATTAATAAAGCAGATAACATCATCGCAAAATGACGTTTGCCCATAAAATCAAATTTATAATCAAATCGAGTAAAAAACATTTTTAATCATTCTCTTGTTAATGGTGAATTATGAATGGTGAATTATGAATTATTCACCATTCACCATTCATAATTAAACCGGTAATTTAGCCAGTTTTCTACCACCATAGAAAAAGTTAATCAGGCCACGAGTGAACATAATAGCCGTAAACATAGAAGTGATAATACCTAAAGACAAAGTAATGGCAAAACCCTTGATAGGACCTGTTCCAAAGCTAAATAACATCACTGCCGCAATTAAAGTCGTCAGGTTGGCATCGAATATCGTAATAAATGCCTTTTCATAACCCAGATGAATACTAGACTGATGGCTATTGCCATTGGCGATTTCTTCACGTATCTTCTCAAAAATCAATACGTTAGCATCAACTGCCATACCCAAAGTCAATACAATACCTGCCATACCTGGCAAAGTGAGTGTGGCTTGCAATAACGATAATAGTGCGACTAAAATCACAACATTCATCAACAAAGCCAGATCTGCGACCAAGCCAAAAGTTTTATAACGTAACCACATAAACAGCATGACCGCTAAAAAACCGAGCATGATGGATAATAAGCCAAGATCAATGTTTTCTTGACCTAAACTTGGACCGATTGTGCGTTCTTCAATGATTTCCATCGGCGCTTTGAGTGCACCTGCTCGCAGTAATAAAGCCAGATTATTGGCTTCACTTGAAGTTAAGCCCGTAATTTGGAAGTTTTTACTAAACTCTTCCTGTATCGTCGCTACATTGATCACTTCCTCGGTTTTACTACGGGTGGTGACTTTTTTGCCGTTTATCATCTTCGTTTCTATATGATATTCTATGAAGACAACAGCCATCGGTTTACCCACATTTTTCCGAGTCGTTTGGAGCATTTTCTTTCCACCACGACTATCCAACCGTATTGTCGTTGCGGGCTGTGCAGAACGTTGATCAATAGTCGCCGCCGCATCTGTGATTTGATCGCCTGTCACAATCACACGACGTTTGAGTAACACGGGATTACCATCGCGTTCATGATATAAACGGGCATTGATAGGCACCTTTTTTGTCCGTTCAACTTCAAACCATTTTTCGCGTGTATCTGAAGTCATACGAAACTCTAAAGTGGCCGTCGCACCTAAAATCTCTTTAGCGCGTGCGGTATCTTGTACACCAGGCAATTGTACAACGATTCGCTCATCGCCCTGTCGTTGAATCACTGGTTCTGACACGCCTAATTCATTGACACGATTACGCAGGGTAGTGATGTTTTGCTCTAAAGCCTTTTGGCGATTTTCGATCAATGCTTTTTCACTAAAAGTCATATACAAGCGATACTCACCTACCCTATCTTTTTCAACAATGACTAAATCATCATAGTGTTTTTTGATGAGTTTCTTCGCTTTATTGCGTATTTCCAGAGCGGCGAAAGTCACTTGAATGCCACCACCTTCTTTGATAACGCGATTAATGCCTTTATAACGCAGTTTTTTCTCACGAAATAGAGTACGCAATTCCTCAACATAAGTCTCCTCATCTTGACGAATAGCGGTTTCCATATCCACTTGCATTAAAAAATGCACCCCGCCGCGCAAGTCTAAACCTAAATACATCGGCATTCCGCCTAATCCAGTGAGCCAATCTGGCGTTGCTGGTGCCAAATTTTGGGCAACAACATAATCAGACAGAGCCTCTCTTAATATGGAATAAGCCTTGAGTTGTGTATTAGTATTTTTAAAACGCACCAACAATTGTCTTGAAGTGCGCTCAATACGAGTAAAACTGAGCTTGGCTTCTTTAAGCGTCGTTTCTACAGTCTCTTGTACGGTATCATCAATCTTCGTATCCCGTGCGTAAGCAGGAGAAATTTGCACTGCGGGATCATTCCCGAATAAATTGGGTAGCGCGTACAAACCACAAACAAAAATAACCGCTGCAATCAGTAAATATTTCCAAAGTGGATAATGATTCATATTTAAATCTCTGTGACAAAAGTATTATTAACAACTTACAATGTATTTTTCATAGTCCCCTTGGGCATGATAGTCGCGATAGCTTGGCGTTGCACCTTGATCTGCGTGTTTGAATCAATTTCAAGCTGGATAAAATTATCACCCAAGTTAGTAATTTTACCCAACACGCCACCATTGGTGACAACTTCATCCCCTTTTGACAGCGATTCTACCATCTGCTTATGCTCCTTCGCTCGTTTCGTTTGTGGACGTATCAGCAAAAAGTAAAAAACCACAAATAAGACAATCAGCATCACAAGGTTAAGAAAACCCGCATCCCCGGCGGGGGCAGCACCTTCAGCCCAGGCATTCTGAATAAAAAACTCCATAGTCGTTTCCTTTAAAAATGAGAAATTAAAATAGTATATTTTGCCATAAAATATCAGATTTGTGAATTATGAATGAGAAATGATGATTTCTGAATGAGAAAAATAATAATTCACCATTAACCATTAATAATTAATAATTCATCATTTATCATTAAACTAGAGTAGCGAATATAAAAAATTCTGTAATAAATGGTGAATTATGAATGGTGAATTATGAATTAAATCAATCATTTAAATGAGAAATTAGTGCATTTCATCATTAACCATTCATCATTAACCATTCACCATTTTAAGAGTGGAATTTTTTTAAAATGGAATACAACGCTTTAGCTTTGTTACTTGGAGTCCAACGCTTTCGCTTTATCAAATCCGCCCAAAGCTAAAGCGTTTTCGAGGTTTAAGTTTTTTGAAGAAAAACTTAAACCTCGAACTCCTATTTTAACTCTTAATTCGCATATACAATCCTTATCGTTAGGGTTTGGCTTTAGAAAAAACTTGATCATTCAAGTATAATGAAAAATAATTTCATTTTTGGTAGAAACAATGGATATTATTAAAATATTAAGACAAGTCGAATTTATCTATCCAAAAGACGACAAATATATTTACTGTATTCCAGAAGGACTCAATATTTCTGATAGTCAAATGTACAGTATTAGCGGCATTAGTGGTTCAGGCAAATCAACGCTTTTAACATTATTTGCTGCCCTACGTCGATTTCATCAAGGGATAATCCAATATACTTTTACGCCGAAAAACGTACTCAAAGTCACTACGACTAATTGGAAAAAAACGATAGGGCCCCAATTTTGGGGAAATATCGGATTCTCATTTCAGAAACCCGAACTCATTCGAGCACTCACAGTCAAAGCCAATTTGGAATTAGCTATTGGTAAAACCAATCTCGAAAATATGGCTTTAGCTTTGTTTGAAAAAAAAGAATGGGATGAAATCAAAGAATCCAAAATTTGGACACTGTCTGGTGGACAAATGCAGCGTCTTGGTATTATTCGCGCTTTTGGCGCAAATCAAAACCTCGTTTTTATGGATGAGCCAACCAATAATTTGGACAAAAGTAATAGACAAAAAGTGGTTGATTTTATTCAGAAATATCGAAAAGATAAATCGATTATTTTCGTATCACATGATATGCCTTTCCTGGAAATGCTTGATATTCATAAGACTTTTGAAGTCCGTGAGGAAAGTAAGTATCAAAAACGAGGTAAACGAATTTTACGGGTGAATTAATCCTTTTGGAGTTCAACGCTTTAGCTTTGAACGTTATTGGAGTCCAAACCTTCAGATTTGGATTTTTTGGAGTCCAAACCTTCAGATTTGGGTTTTTTGGAGTCCAAACCTTCAGATTTGGACGTTTTTTGGTATCCAACATTAACTTTAATTGTTTTCAAAGCTGAAGCGTTGAACTCCATTTTAATTGGACGTTTCCAAAGCTGAAGCGTTGAACTCCATTTTAATTGCGTTTCCAAAGCTGAAGCGTTGGACTCCATTTTATATGATTCAGTACATAATCTATGAACTTACATAAGCGACTTTACACCGTTTTTATCACGGCATTCTTATACAGTTTTCTGAACACGAGCATAAATGCAGGTGAATTTAAACTGGATACCACAGAAAATAATATCCCTAAAAAAGCACTCATTATTAAACATGATGCAAAGCTTTTTAAATCGCCCTATCGTTTGCAGCACACGACTAAAAAAGCGTCATTTTTACAATTATATTTTCTGATGACACCAGAAAAGCATAATCGCGTTCCTGTTTTGGAAAAATTTTCTAAAACAAAGACAAAACCCGATATGTGGTTAGAAAAAGACTCCTATGTCGAATGGAATACCATACAAATGATTAATTTTACACCGCAAAAAGGGCGAAAACGAATTAATATTTATGCCTCTAAGAAATGTGCTAAAACTTATGCGCGTTTTGGAAAAACAACAGAAGAGTGTCAAGTCTTAGGAGAAGAAGGGCCTCTTTTCGATAAACAGCAATACAAACTTTTGATTCCCGTATTTCAGCAAGATCAAGACAACTATTATCACGGCGGATTTATTCGTATTTCTCAAGGTGAATCTTATGAAAAACAAGGGCCACTTGGTTATGACTTAATCCTTGTTGTTGATTCTAGCCTGAGTATGGGAAAATACTTTCGCCCAACGATGGAAGTCCTTCAAACATTTGTCAAATTGATGAAAGAATCCACTCAGGCAGAGGTGGTTATTCCACTGCGTATTGGACTTTTGTTTTATCGTGATCGCAAAGGAAATGATTGTGATTTAGGTTATGTTACTCAATGGGCACAGCATTTGACTTCTGATGTTCAAAAAGTGATTCAAGCCCTGAATCATGCAAAAGCGACAGATTGTAACAGTCTTAATAATCAAGAAGCTGTGTGGGACGGTATAAACCGTGCGATAGTCGATACCGTTTGGCATAAAAATAACCTTCAGACGATTATTTTAATAGGGGATGCGCCCCCTTATTCTGAAAACGATACTGAAAATAATCCAATGCAATTTAGCATTGCTTATTTACATGATAAAGCGAAGAAGGGTAAAAATATCCGATTTTTGACGTTCAAAATAGGTGAAGAAGATAATCAAGACAGTAAACCATTTAAAAACTTGGCACTCGCAACAGAAGAATCACTCAAAGGACGCTTCCACTTTGTGGCTAAAGCGGATATTTTACAATTTCAGCAAGAACTCAGAAAAGTCTTAGTTAAAGAATGGGGAATTGCGGAAAAAACAGGGGCGCTCTATACTAAAAAATCTTCACCGCTTGATATTAGCAAATATGAATATCCCATTATTCTTGCTCATATTGAACGTTCTAAAGCTGAACGAGACTTTGTCAAAGGATGGGTTCCCAAAAAAATTAACAATAAGTTAGCATTTGGGGAGTATATCTTTATGAGAAAAATGGATTTAGCGATGACGATACATACGATTGAAGGTATTATTCTTGCGGCAGAAAATGGGATTAAAGAAGGACCTGATGCTTTCTTAGATATGGTGCGTAATACGCTGGCTACTCAGGTAAAAATGAAGTTTTATCAACTCTTTGAAGAAGGCGAAACGTTAGAGAAAATTCTTAAAAAAGCGGATATTTTACCCTTCAAAACACAAATTCTTTCTTTCAACGCGAGGGAAGTCAATACTTGGAAACCTGTTGATTACCAAAATATAACCGTTTCTCTAAAAGAGAAAGTGCGATATCTTCGTGAATTTTCGGGTAATCCAAAAAATGAACGTCGCATTAATGAAACGGCGTATTTGTATGTCCCAAGGAAATATTTTCCTTAGAAATCCAACGCTTCAGCTTCGTTGCTCTGGAGTCCAAAAAAGCTAAAGCATTCGAGAATTGAGATTAAAGTTTTTTCTCTTTGTACAGAAAATCTCTTATAAGTTGTTGATTTAAGTCGCTTTAAATTGTTAGAATCAGAATTGACAGAATGTGAAAATTAACAGAATTTAAAACCTCATAACTGATGTTACGCACTATGTTTAAGAAATCCGATTTTTGAAAAAAAAATCGGATTTCTAAGTCGGATTTCTAAGCTCGAATAGAATAGCTTTGCGTCACATAAGCTCATAAATCAATGAAAATTCGTAACGACTCCGCCTTGAAATCAATTTCAAGGCTAACAGTTCAAGCAGGCTAAAGCCAGCTAAATGACTCCGTCTTTTTTCAGTCTGCTTTAGCAGACTTTAGCTTTTAGCCTTGAAATTGATTTCAAGGCTAACCAAGTTACAAAAAATCAACTCTTAACTCCGCAAACCACTATGAAAAAACCCATTTATCACTCATGCCTGAAAGGGCTATTTTTCCTGACATTATTCATAACAACACACGCGCTTACTGCCGCCGAACCTGATAAAACGGCTGAAAATGTTCAAAAGAAAGCCGTTATTATCAAGCATGAAGCTAAACTATTTAAAAAAGCCTCTGGAGAGGCTGGAGATGAGGCAAAGTTCATGCAAATTTATTTCATGATGAAACCCGCAATGGGTGATCGGGTGCCTGTCTCCAAAAGCCCTAATGAAAAAGGGCAAGCCGATGGTTGGTTACAAAAAGGCACTTTTCTCGAATGGAACACTTTGCAAATGATTAGGCTGGAACCACAATCCGGGCGCAAACTGGCGAAGATATTTGAGAGTAAAAGCTGTGTTGAAATGTTTGGAAAAGATGGCAAAGACTCAGCAGGTTGTCAAGAAATGGGGGCAGAACCAAATCGGTATACCTCTCAAACGGAAGATCAACTCTTAATACCTGTTTTTGAAAAAGAAAAAAACAGTTATCAAGGTGGATTTATCCGCGTTTATGAAAATGGCAGTGCAGTTAAAGCGGCGACAACCTCCGAAAAACGCCATCAAACTGCCCAGCCGACAGGAAGACTTGGTTATGATATCGTGTTTGCAGTGGATAGCACAGGCAGTATGGGCGAATATTTTATACCCACCACTGAAGTCTTGCAAAGTTTTATCAAACACATTAAAGATCTCACAAAAGATGATGAACTCCAAATGCCCCTTTTTATGGGACTACTCTTTTATAAGGATCGCTTAACGAGGACAAAATGTAATCATCCCTTTCCGATAACCGAATGGAAGCAAGAATTGACTAATAACGTTGATAAAGTCATTCAAACGCTAAAATCTTCTGCAATACAAGAAACTTGTAGCAGTGAAGATATACCAGAAGCCGTATTAGATGGCTTAAACCGAGTCATTGTTGATACGAAATGGCAAGATAACCACTTTAAAGCCATCGTTTTAGTCGGAGACGCAAGTACTCATCCTGAAAATCACGAAAAAAACCCCATGAATTTTACCATTTCTGCCATAAACAAAGTCGCAGAACAAAAGAAAATACGTTTCCTGAATTTCAAATTGGGTGAAGATGAGAAAGCGTTTAAAGAGTTGGCATTGCGTGTCAAAGATGAACAAAATAAGGGGCGTTATAAAGTGATTGCAAAACAAGGCGATAAAGAGGTTTTCAAAAAGAACTTGCTAAAGGCGATGATTCAGGAATGGGGCATGTTGACAAAAGCGCAAAATGTCATCAAGAGCGGTGAAAGTCGTGAAGCACTCAGTCAAATCCAAGTGCAGAAGAAATATGATCTCACCCCCTACGAAGCGTTGATCATTCAAGCCAGATTGCCTGATACCGTTTCACCCTCTCAAGCGATGCCGGAATTCGTGAAAGGCTGGATATCTAAAAAAATACAGAACGACTTAATCGTCAGCGAATTTCTCTTTATGGGCAAAAGTCGTTTAACATTACTAGTGAATACCCTAGAAAGTATTGCAGAAGCCGCCAATATTGGTCAAGATGAAGGCGGAGATGCCTTTATTGATGTGGTTCGGAATGTGCTCGCCTCACAATTAAAAGTTTCTCCAAGTCAACTATTTGGTCAAGGAGAAACCGTCAATAGTATCTTAGAAAAGGCAAACATCTTGCCTTTTAAAACTCAAGTGCTTTCCTTCACAGCACAAGAAATTACCACATGGAAACCAGAAGATTATGAAAGAATCAATACCATTCTCAAGGAAAAAGTAAGGGTGCTGCGAGAATTTATGGGCAATCCGACGAACAATCGTTACTTTGGGAACAAACCTCATCTCTATGTACCAAGAGCATTTTTCCCATAGACTTTGATGGGGGTAAATCAAACATGGCTGAAAAAATATTGATTATTGAGGATGACACCACTATACGCGAAACATTAGCAGAGGTACTGGGAAAACAACATTATATTATACATCAAGCCGCAGACGGTGCTCAAGCACTTAAATTGATTAAAAGACACCACTCTGATCTGATATTACTGGATTTAAGATTGCCTGATATGCACGGGCTAGAAGTCATAAAAAAAATAAGGGAATTTGATCATCATGCGCTGATAGTCGTTATGACGGCTTATCCAGAGATCAGAACAGCCGTTTCCGTCTTAAAAGCAGGGGCTTATGATTATATTAATAAGCCTTTTGAATTGGAAGAAATGAAAGAGTTGGTACGACGTTCCCTGGAAACCCAACAACTGCGTACTGAGGTAGAAAGATTGCGTATCAGTGCGGCACAACCCGCACCTATTGAAGGTTTTATTGGTAATAGTCCGCCTTTTTTAGAAATGCTTGAAATCATCCGCAAAGTGGCTGCTGCTGGGCGAGTACCTGTGTTGATCCGGGGAGAAAGTGGTACAGGTAAGGAACGGGTAGCGCAATCTATCCATAATTTGAGTCAGCGAGCCGATGGTCCCTGGGTGACGCTCAATTGTTCCGCCATTTCTGAAGGTTTATTAGAATCAGAAATGTTCGGTCACGAAAAATGGGCTTTTACCGATGCCAAAACCAGCAAACGGGGGCTTTTGGAACTCGCAGACGGGGGAACCTTATTTTTAGACGAAATTGGTGATCTCGCTTTACCACTGCAACCAAAATTGCTACGAGCCATCGAAACACAAATATTTAGGCGAGTGGGTGGGCAGCAAGAGGTACACGTCGATGTGCGCTTTGTGGCAGCAACTCATCGCAATTTAGAGGCAATGGTACAAATAGGCGCGTTTCGTCAAGATTTGTATTATCGCCTAAACGTTGCCACCATTGATGTACCCAATTTGCGTTCACGCCAAGAAGATATACTACCGCTGGCACATCACTTTCTGAAACAGGCCGCAATCACAATGGGTATTCGTAACGCACAGTTGGATCCCAGTGTTTATAAACTGTTTAAAACTTATGCTTGGCCTGGCAATGTGCGAGGATTACGCAATGTCATGGAACGGGCACTGATTTTATCTGACGGTGCGCCTATAATCGCAACGCATTTGCCTAAAGAAATCATCGCATCAACTCTTCCAAAAACGAGCGGGAGCTTTGAATATCTCACTCTAGCAGAGGTGGAAAAATCTCATATCCAGCGTGTGTTAATGACTAATGATGGCAACAAATCACAGACGGCTAAACAGCTAGGTATCACCCGTCTTACTTTACGCAATAAAATTAAACAATATGCACTAGAAATGGGTTTTGAAGAAAAATAACCTTGAATAATGGTCACTACTCAGCGGTTAGCCTTGAGATTTATTTCAAGGCTAAAAGCTAAAGTTTGCTAAAGCAGACTCATTAGCAACAAAGCTAAAGCGTTGTACTCCAAAGCAACAAAGCTAAAGCGTTGTACTCCAAAAAGAGTAAATGAATAAATTTGAGTTGCAAAAAATTATTCAAATAACTATAATAACCTCTTTATTTTTAAAAATCCTGTGATAGAACTTGTTTTTTATAAATTATTGATTTTTAAAGTATTTTTATATAAAATCAATTCGAGGCGAAAGTTTTTTGAAGCGGAACTCTCGAAACTTAAACCTCGATTCCAAAATTCTTCGTGAACCTATCCCACTATTCGTTTTTAATTTTAGAAATCCGATTTTTGAAAAAATCGGATTTCTTGACGCTCATTTTTTTCTCAAAAATCAGGAGATTTTTATTCATTTTTTACCATTGATTGAATAGTGGGATAGGTTCGTACAACAAAGGTTTTTATTATGGATAAAATCACAAACAGATTAAGGCAAGCATCATTCTCAATACTTGCGACTAGCATTTTGGCGACAGGTGCAATAACAATACCGAGCATAGCTCAAGCAGACTTGTCTCTCTCAGGAGATTTTCGTTTTCGTTTAGAAAGTGACTTTGATTCAGTTAAAAGTGATGGAGTCAGTGAGCGCGAAGATCGGACACGCGCCCGCATCCGCGCCCGTGTTCGTTTAAACTATGAACATAATGATTGGGCGAGTTTTGGTGCCCAAATGCGTAGCGGTTCTGATGATAGTCATCAATCCCCTAATATTACCATCGTCGATTTTGATGATAATGATACTGGGGACCTTGATTTTAACCTGGATAAATGGTATTTCAAAGCAAAGAAAGGAGGTTTATGGACTTGGGTTGGTAGAAATAATATGCCATTCTGGAAACAGAACGAATTGTTTTGGAGTGATTTTGCAACGGTTGCTGGCATGGCGACGGGTTTCAAAGTCGGAGGTAATCACCAATTCGCCATCAATGCCGGTTATTTTAGTTTGCCGGTGGGAATGAAAGAATTTTCTGGTAATCTCGCCTTAGGGCAAGCGGTTTTTTCCAGCAAATTTGGTGGCGGTAGTTTCACAGCCGCCGCAGGTTTACTTTCTATCGAAGCCAATGCTGATGATGATGATGCCATCGTGCTTTTGAATCAGAATGGGCTTCGGGATTACCAAATTTGGGTGGGTAGTTTGCAAGCCAAATTTATGTTGGGCAGTTTGCCTCTGACAATAGGGGGAGATTGGATACACAATGAAGAAGATTATTCGGCAACGGGTTCTGATCACTTCGCTGCGGAAAACCGTGATGAAACAGAGGGTTATGTGGGTTCTATTCATTTAGGGCAGACGAAAAACCCAGGCGACTGGCAACTCGGTTACTACTACGCCCATATTGAAACATTGGCTGTCAATGCCTCTTATGCACATGATGATTGGGCACGTTGGGGTACAGCTACAGAGGGACGACTCAGCAATATAAAAGGTCATGAGTTCCGCTTTAAATATAAAGCCACAAAGGAATTCGGTATCGTAGCACGTCTGTATGTTGTCAAAGCGATTACGACAGACGAAGACGGTAATCGTTTCCGTTTGGATTTTAACTATAAATTCTAAGTAAAGAATGAGACTTTAATCACTTCCAACACTTTAAAAGCCAAATCTGACCGGTTCTTTATAAATAATTGATTTATAAAGAGATATTGTTTAAACCGCTAAATGGAGTACAACGGCTCAGGGGAATGAACTTCGAGGCTTACCGTTTTTTGAATAAAAAACGGTAAGCCTCGAATTGATTGGGGAGTGTTTTGATGGATCAGTCTTATAAAGGAGATTGGTTTATTAGACTTGATGAATCTAATAACCCCTCGCATCAATTCGATTCGAGGTTTAAGTTTTTTGAAGAAAAACTTAAACCTCGAATAAAGTTTTTTGAATAAAAAACCTCGAAGTTCACTCCCCTGATCCGTTGTACTCAATATCGGGCGAAGTCGTTACGACTGATTTATGAATTATTTAATTTTTCAGTCGCCCTCATTAATTTTTTATAAAGAAATATGATGTCACTAAAAAACTAATAAAGCGACAATTAAATTGACATGAAGATTTGATTTCAATTTCTGGAGAAAGCCAAACAAACAGCGCAAAAAGCAGCCAGGTAGGGTGGGCAACGTCTTTTTGGTGCAACGGCACTTTTTTAATGAGGAAGCCGTTGCACTCAAAGGACTTTGCCCACCCTACATGACTGGTAAAAAGTATGTGAAACATAATCCAGTGATTGCCTTAACCATTACCGATTTTGTGATGTTGACGGATAAGAAACTCAAATCCTCGGTGATCACCTCTTTTAAGTTCATGGAAACGGCTCAATCTGTTTTATTCCCTGATAATCAGATGGAGATGGTTTTTGTCGAATTGCCCAAATTTGATAAAAAGGAATCTGAACTCCGTTCAATGGCAGATAAGTGGATTTACTTTATCAAGGAAGCGTGGAATTTAACGACGATTCCCGAAACCTTAACTGATGATGAAAGCATCAATCATGCGGTTCAAATTGCCAATGCCGCTGGTTTAACACCGATGGAGTTGGAAATAGAGGAGAAACAGATGGCTTGCTGATCAAGAAGAAGCTGATGCTAAAAGGCAAGCCTTTTTAGAGGATGTGGCAGAGTTGAAAGCAGAAAGACAGGCGGTGAAGGCGGCTTTAGCCGAAAAACAATCCGCTTTAGAAAAAGCAGAACAAACAGCGCAAAAAGCAGAAAAATCCGCCAAAATACAAATTGCTAAACAAATGTTGCAAGCTAACGCTCAGATGACTTTTATTATGCAAGTGACTGGTTTAGAAGAAGATTTAATTAACAGTCTGTAACCGACATACAATCCATGATCATCAAGTATTGAATTTTTTCAGATAAATTCACTTAAAAACCTCTGAGGTTTTCAAAACCTCAGAGGTTTGACTCCAACTCTTTTTCTGAACATCTATAAAATAGCAATTTTTGGAAGGGGAAAAATCAGGTTATATAGTGATTTCACATTACAAAGCTAAAGCGTTGTACTCCAATAAAGAGCGATTTTTGGAGTACCAACGCTTTAGCTTTGGCAATTTTTGGAGTACCAACGCTTCAGCTTTGGACATTCATTTCCAGCAATTTCTGAACACTCTGCAAGGCTTCCTTCAATTTAGAAGGATCATTTCCACCCCCTTGCGCCATATCTGCTCGCCCTCCCCCTTTACCGCCGACTTGTTTAGCGACGTGCTTGACTAAATCACCCGCCTTGATTTTGTCAATGGTATCAGTTGTCACGCCAGCGACTAGCGAGATTTTATTGTCTTTAACAGTCGCTAACACAATAGCTGCTGTACCCAGTTTGTCTTTTAGTTGATCTAAAGTGGTACGAAGTTGTTTAACTTCCACGTTTTCCAAAAGGGCGGCTAATACTTTTATGCCCTTAACTTCCACCGCTTGGTTGACTAAATCGCTGCCTTGTTTATTGGCCATTTTTGTTTGTAAGCGATTGATTTCTTTATCAAATTTCTTATTTTGTTCCACTAATTGGGTCAATCGTTCTTCAAGTGATTCGCGATTGGTTTTGAGTAAGTGGCTAATGTGATTTAGTGTCTTATCGGTTTCAACGATCCAATCAAGGGCGCGAGTACCTGTAATCGCCTCAATCCGTCGCACACCAGCGGCGATACCCGTTTCCATCACGATCTTGAATAAACCAATCTCGCCTATTTGACGAACATGAGTACCACCACATAATTCTGTCGAAAAGTTTCCGATAGAAAGTACCCGTACTTGTTCATCATATTTTTCGCCAAAAAGAGCCATTGCGCCGCTCTTGATTGCTTCTTCTAAAGCCATGATGCGGGTTTGCACGGGCGTATTCAGCAATATTTGTTGATTAACAATGCGTTCAATACGGGCTAATTGTTCAGGCGTAACGGGTTCAAAGTGAGAGAAATCAAAGCGTAAGCGTTCCGGTTCTACGAGAGAGCCTTTTTGTTTAACGTGATCGCCCAAGGTTTGTTGTAAAGCGGCGTGCATTAAATGGGTAGCTGAGTGATTTCTAGCGGTGGCTTGACGCGCCGGCGCGTCTATTTTAGCTTGTAGTTGATCACCAATCTGTATTCTCCCGGTTGAAAGAATCCCTAAATGGGTGAAAGCGGCTCCCACTTTTTGGGTTTCTTCCACTTTAAAGTGAGTATCGCCTTGAGTTAATATGCCCTTATCACCGACTTGTCCCCCTGATTCGGCATAAAAAGGAGTGTGTTCTAAAATGACTTGTCCTTTTTGCCCAGCCGATAAGTTTTTCACTGCCTTGCCATCATAGTATAAGCCAGTAACGATACTTTCATCAACGACTTGTTCATAACCAGTAAATTCACTTTGATACTCAGTTGTTTGTGCTTGTTGGCTTAAATCTTTTTCAAAGTGACTCCCCGCACTGCTCAATGTTCGTTGTGCAGCCATTTTTTGTTCAAAGCCTGCCATATCCAACGTTAAACCGTGTTCCCGCGCAATATCTCCCGTCAAGTCGATGGGAAAACCGTAAGTGTCATATAACTTAAAGACAATGTCACCCGGAATCATATCATCTTGTAAATCAGTAATCGCTTGCTCTAATAAACGCATTCCTCGATCCAAGGTTTCATTAAAACGTTCTTCTTCTTGTTTAAGGAAGCGTTCTATTAATTCCTTGTTTTGGGTTAATTCTGGGTAAGCTGTTCCCATGAGTTTATCCAACTCATTGATTAAGATATAAAAAAATGGTTCACGCAGTCCTAATTGATGTCCGTGTCGAATAGCGCGGCGAATAATGCGCCGTAATACATAGCCCCGCCCTTCGTTAGAGGGTATGATGCCATCAATAATTAAAAAGGCAGAAGCGCGAATATGATCGGCAATGACGCGCAATGAATTATTTTTTAAATCGCTGCAACCGGCTAATTGGGCAATGGCTTTGATAAGAGCTTGAAATAAGTAAATATCATAGTTGCTATGAACCCCTTGCATGACTGCTGCTAACCGTTCTAAGCCCATGCCGGTGTCCACAGAAGGTTTGGGCAATGGGGTTAATTTTCCCTGTGCGTCGCGGTTATACTGCATAAAGACAAGATTCCAGATTTCAACATAACGATCTCCGTCTTCATTGGGACTACCGGGCGGCCCTCCTGCGATTTGGGGTCCGTGATCAAAAAAGATTTCTGAACAGGGTCCACAAGGGCCTGTTTCTCCCATTGACCAGAAATTATCCTTTTCGCCACAACGAGAGAAGCGAGTGGAATCGACTTTGAGTTCTTTTAGCCAAATATCAGCCGCTTCATCATCTTTTTCATAGATGGTGATCCAGAGTTTTTCAGGGGGAATTTTTAAAACATCGGTTAAAAATTCATAAGCCAATTGAATTGCTTCACGTTTGAAGTAGTCGCCAAAACTGAAATTGCCGAGCATTTCAAAAAAGGTATGATGACGGGCGGTATAACCGACATTTTCTAAGTCGTTATGTTTGCCACCCGCTCGAAGACAGCGTTGAGATGAGGCGGCTTGTGTATAACCACGTTGTTCAAGCCCTAAAAATGTTTCCTTGAATTGTACCATCCCAGCATTTGTAAATAATAATGTGGGATCATGGGCTGGGATTAAAGGGCTACTGGGGATAATCGTGTGATTTTTTGATTTAAAATACGCTAAAAAAGTGTGACGTAATTGGGAAACGGTGTTCTTCATAAAGTTATCTTCTTGATATTTAATCTTAATACTGATAGTACAACGGGTTAATGAAATTAACGGATTTTTGTAACTACTCAGCCTTTAAATTGATTTAAAGGCTGAGTAGTTATCCTCTTTTTTTATAATACTCGATCATCAAGTTTTCTTGTTACCCAATAGACAGAAATGAGATTGACGAAGTTAATTTTAAAAACTGATTTAAATCAAAGCGTTAAAAATATCCGTCCTGGAGTCCAAAGCTGAAGCGTTGGACTCCAGAACGCACAAAGCTAAAGCGTTGTACTCCAAAAAACGCCCTTTAGCTAACCGTTGAGTCGTTACGTTTAATTACTGATGTTACGCAAAGCTATTCTATTCGAACTTAAAAATCCGATTTTTTTTCAAAAATCGGATTTCTTAAACATCGTTTCGTTTCGCCGCTTAGAAATCCGATTTTTTTTCAAAAATCGGATTTCTTAAACATCTTGGAAACATAGTGCGTAACATCAGTTAATTAACAAAACGCTCTAATCATTTAGCAGTCCTACCGTAACACGAGGCCATCCAGCCAAATCTTTATAAGTCGTGACAGATTCATAACCTTGTTGTATAAATAGTTTACGCACTACATCCGCTTGATTATATCCATGTTCTAATAATAGCCAGCCCCCTTTTTCCAAATGTGAAATGGCACCAGTAATTAATTGTCGAATGTCTGCCAAACCATCCACACCTGCGACTAATGCACGACGAGGCTCATATTGAATGCTTGTCAAATGCGGATCATTATTAGCAATATAGGGCGGATTAGAAACAATCAGTGTCGCCTTGATTTTTCCCAACGCTGCCCACCAATTACTGATTAAAAATGCCACTTGCTGAATACCTAAATCTTTTGCATTCGCTCGCGCCACTTTAAGGGCTGCTATTGAATTATCTGTGGCTAAAATGTGACAAAGGGGGCGTTCTTGTGCAATCGCCAGGGCAATTGCGCCACTCCCTGTTCCTAAATCTATCACTTGTGCTTGCTTATCAGGCGGTAATCGTGCTAAGGCTTGTTCAACTAATAATTCGGTATCTGGTCGAGGAATCAGTGTATTTTCAGTGACTTGCAAATTTAATGACCAAAATTCTTTGCGCCCAGTGAGATAGGCTATTGGCTCTCCATCTGCACGACGGGTTAATAATGCTTGAAATTGGGCATATTGATTTGATGTTAATAGTTTATCTGACCAGGCATATAAATAACTCCGTGTTACTCCTAAAACATGACAAAGTAAAATTTCAGCATCTAGGCGCGGACTATCAGAATCTGTTAAAAGTTTAACTGCATCAAAAAGGGCAGTATGGATCATGTTTTTTGTTGTTAAAGATTAATTAAGAAATAGAATTGAATAATGCGATTTAAGGAATGAAAATTAAATCATATCCGAATTTAAACCTGACAGGTTTTGAAAACCTGTCAGGTTTGGCTTTATGATGAATGTTTAAAAAAAATCTTTAAACGATTGATTTAATTCATAATTCACCATTCACCTTTTAACTAATCAGAAGACGTTGTGCTTCACGATATTTTTGCGCTGTTTTGTCGATAATGTTTTGGGGTAAAACAGGGCCAGGGGCTTTTTTGTCCCAATCAAGTGTTTCTAAATAATCCCGTACAAATTGTTTGTCAAAATTGGGAGGGCTACTTCCCTTTTGATACTGATCGGCTGGCCAAAAACGCGATGAATCTGGCGTTAATACTTCGTCAATTAAAACTAATTGACCATTTTCATCAGTGCCAAATTCAAATTTGGTATCAGCAATAATGATACCTCTTGCGGCGGCATACTCTCTGGCACGAGTGTAAATTTCAATACTGATATCACGCACTCGCGCCGCTAAATTTGGGCCAATTAATTCGCAAGTCTTTGAAAAATCTATATTTTCATCATGTTGCCCTATATCCGCTTTAGTAGAAGGGGTATAAATAGGCGTGGGTAATTTTTCAGCAAGTTGTAAATCTTGTGGTAAAGTAATGCCACAAATAGTCGCGCTGTTTTGGTAATCTTTCCAGCCTGAGCCTGCTAAATAACCTCGAACAATAGCTTCAACAGGCAAGGGTTTGAATTTTTTAACAATAACAGCCCGCCCTTGAACGCTGTTATATTCAGCACTATTAAGTAAGAGCTTTTTTAAATTGAGTTCAGTCAGATGATTAGGAATGATGGCTTGGGTAAATTTAAACCAAAAGTTTGACAAAGCGGTTAGTATCACACCTTTGTCGGGAATTATTGTAGGTAGAACAACATCATAGGCGGATAGTCTATCTGTAGCGACTATTAATAAATGTTGATCATCAATGGTGTAAATATCACGAACTTTTCCACGTTGTTTTAATGAAAGGCTATGTAATTGAGATTCAAACATCAGTTATTCTATTAATGGTTAATGGTTAATTGAGCTTAGAAATCCGATTTTTTTAAAAAATCGGATTTCTCACAAACGGTTTAAACATCAAAAGAAATCCGTTTATTCCGTTAATCTGCTGTACTAAGTTGTAGAAAAATAAATTTAAAAACTCACATAATGCGATTTTATCAAATAATTATACTGTTATTTGCTTTATACCATACAATAGCGGTTTACGCGAAAGATGAGGACTTTTCCTTATGTAAGCCCTTTACTGAAATTGCGCCTCATCGTCCAGACTTGCAATTTCCTGATGACGATTATCTCTATTTATTTGCTGATGACGCACTTATTCAGGAAAAATTGGGTAAATCAACCTTTCGTGGTGATGTTATAATGCGGCGGGCAGATCAAATGTTAAGTACGCCCTTTATCATTTATGATCGTAATAAAGATGTAGTCGATGCTGATAAAGACTTTATATTTTGGGATAATGACTTTATTATCAGTGGCTCTACTGCACAATTACGCCAAGAATCTCAAGGTGAAATGACTAATGCAAAATATTGGTTATTAAATCGTCGTGTACGTGGACATGCTGAAAAGCTGATTAAGGCATCTGAAGATATTATTCATTTAGAAGGAGCCACCTATACGACTTGTGATCCCAATAAGGAAATTTGGCGGCTATCTGCCGATAAAATGACGCTTGATAATGCCAAATCAGAGGGTACAGCCCGTGATGTAACGGTACGCATTTTAGGTTTGCCCGTTTTTTATTCCCCATACATCTCATTTCCTATTGGTGATGAACGTAAATCTGGTTTCTTACTCCCCAATTTGGGTACTTCAGATGAAACGGGTACAGAATTTAGTATTCCCTATTATTTAAATTTAGCACCTAATTATGATGCCACTATCACGCCTCGATACATGTCACGGCGTGGTTTTTTATTAAATACCGAATTTCGCTATTTAACCCAACAATCTGCTGGCAATTTAGAAATAGAATATATGCCTCATGATCAGGCTTTTGGAGCAGAACGGGGTTCATTATCCTTTAGGCATAATGGTTCTATCACAAAACGTTGGCGCACTGATATTAACTTTAACTATGTATCTGATCAACGCTTTTTTGAAGAATTGGGTACAAATATCACCGTAGCCAGTATCACACATTTGGAACGACGCGGCGATTTGTCTTATACGGGAAATGGTTGGCTTGGAATAGGGCGTTTGCAGACATTCCAAACACTTGATCCCAATCCCGCAGCGCGTCCCTATAATCGCTTGCCCCAATTATTATTCAAAACCTTTCTGCCCCAATGGAATCGCAAATTAAATACAGAAATCAAAGCAGAATTGGTACGCTTTGATCGTGATATATCAGTTGTTGATGGTCCAATTGGCAATCGTATGGATTTTCAACCCAGTTTAAATTATCCTTGGCGCACACCTGGCACTTATGTTGTGCCAAAATTATCATTGCGTTACACTCGTTATGATTTGGAAAATGTGGCAGTGGATAAAAAAACGACTCCTGATCGCCTTTTGTTCACTTTCAGTACAGATAGTGGCTTATTTTTTGAGCGTGATGTCAATGTTTGGAATAACGATTTAATACAAACATTAGAACCCCGTTTATTTTATCGTTATACCCCCTATCAAGATCAAACAGATATTCCTATTTTTGACACCGCAGAGTATGATTTATCCTACCTGCAATTATTTCGGGAAAATCGCTTTGCAGGCGCGGATCGGGTAGATGATGGACATCTTGTCAGTTTAGGATTAAGCACCCGTTTCTTGGGAAATGTGACAGGGATAGAATATTTACGCGCCAGCCTGGGACAAAGTTATTATTTGCGAGATAGGCGCGTTACATTACCCGATCAAGCAATAGAAACCGATCCTTCTTCCAGTGTGATTATGGAATTAGCGACACAATTTGCGAAAAGTTGGCGTATTTCATCAACGCTTCAATGGAATCAACATAGCAAAGAGACTGAACAAACTGTTTATCGTTTACGCTATCATCCTGATCAGGAACATATTTTAAATTTATCTTATCGTTTACGTGAACATCAGTTATTGCATAATCAGTCATTAGAGCAAATAGATATTTCTTATCATTGGGCATTAGGGCGGCGTTGGAGTATTGTAGGGCGTTGGAATTATTCATTACCTGATGAAAAGACTTTAGAATCGTTTACGGGGATAGAATATAGCAGTTGCTGTTGGGCTGTGCGTGCGATTACGCGACGCTATTTGAATAATATTGACGGTTTTGGTTATTCAAATGGCTTTTTCTTACAATTTCATTTGAAAGGTTTAGGAGCTGTTGGTAAAAAGGCGGATTCATTTTTGGAACAACGTATTCCAGGTTATTATGATGAATTTTAAAGTTAAGAGTTGAATTTTTTTAAAATGGAGTTCGAGGTTTTAGTTTTTTGAAAAAAAACTAAAACCTCGAAAACGCTTTAGCTTTGTAGTTGGAGTACAACGCTTTAGCTTTGTAGTTGGAGTACAACGCTTTAGCTTTGTCAGTCCGCCCAAAGCTGAAGCGTTTTCGAGGTTTAAGTTTTTTGAAGAAAAACTTAAACCTCGAACTCCTATTTTAACTCTTAATTCGCATTACCATTATAAAAAGTATTAACATGAAAAAACTCAGCATTATCGCCATCCTATTATTAGGAAATCACCTATCTATGCCACTCATGGCTGAAACGCTTGATCACATTGTCGCCATTGTCAATGATGATGTGATTGTCAATAGTACATTACAAGATGAACTTCGTATCGTTTTAAAAAAGTGGCGTGAAAAAAAGAATCTCCTCCCATCTCAAAAAGATATGGAAAAACAGGTGTTAGAAAACCTGATTATGACGACTTTACAATTACAACTGGCAAAACGTACAGGCATTCAAGTTGAGGATAGTCTTTTAAACGAAAAAATACGTGAAATTGCAGAGAAAACAAATCAGGATTTACAAAACTTTCGTCACGAGATAGAAAAAGAAGGTTATCGCTATGAACTTGTGCGTGAAAAAATCCGTGAAAGAATGATTATAGAATCCTTACAGATGCGACAAGTCGTCAGTCGTATTAATATTACTCAACGCGAAATTGATAATTTTCTATCCAATCAAATTCAACAAGGTACAACCAGTGAAGAATATCATCTCTTACATATTTTAATCGCCACGCCAGACGCACCATCACCTGAAGAGATTGAGGCTAAAAAGCAGCAAGCCAATAATCTGTTAGCAAAACTCAAACAAGGTGCTGATTTTCAAGCAATGGCATTGAAAGCCTCAAATGGGAGTAAAGCCACTGAAGGCGGCGATTTAGGCTGGTTTAAAGCGGGTGAAATGCCCTCCTTGTTTCATAGCATTGTTAATAACATGGATGTCGGTGAAATCAAAGGTTCTCTCCGCGATTCTAGCGGTTTTCATCTCATCAAATTGATTGATAAGCGCGGTAAAAAATCCAGCATTATTACACAAACGAAAGTTCGCCATATATTGATTAAAATCAATGATTTATCAAACGATATTGACGCAAAGAGCCGTTTGAAAGAGCTTAAATTTCGTATTGAACAAGGTGACGATTTTTTTCAATTGGCACGCGCCAATTCTGAAGACAGCGGCACAACCGCTAAAGGTGGTTCACTTGACTGGGTTAATCCGGGTGATTTGGTACCAGAATTTGAAAAAGTCATGAATAATTTGTCCGAAAAGCAAATTAGCGAACCATTCAAATCGCGTTATGGTTGGCATATCGTGCAAGTCTTGGCACGCCGCAAGCATGACAACACAGAGCAAGCGTCACGCACCAGAGCAGAAGGACAAATTCGCAAGCGCAAAATTAATGAAGAATTAGAATCTTGGCTGCGACAGTTACACGATGAGGCTTATATTGAATATCGTTCCAGCGACTCTAAATAATAACTACAAGGATTTGATATAAACAGGGATAAGTCAAATTGAAAATTGGCGTTTTTTTGGAGTCCAAACCTTTAGATTTGGGCGTCTTGGAGTCCAAACCTTTAGATTTGGGCGTTTTGGAGTCCAAACCTTTAGATTTGGGCATCTTGGAGTCCAAACCTTTAGATTTGGGCGTCTTGGAGTCCAAACCTTTAGATTTGGGCGTTTT
>JAOZSV010000392.1 GCA_029939505.1 Thiotrichaceae bacterium
ACTTCCAAATCTAAAGGTTTGGACTCCACTTCCAAATCTAAAGGTTTGGACTCCACTTCCAAATCTAAAGGTTTGGACTCCACTTCCAAATCTAACTCCTTTTAATGTCAATTAAGAAAACTGGGAAATCAAAAACGAAACATGAATATCACAGATTTACCTCAACCTTTTGGATTTTATCGCGTTTTAACTGGCAGCGATAATCTCCATTTTGGTTATTGGCAAAATAAAACAGACTTAAAATTAGCACAAGCTCAGGAAGCGTTATCAGAACTACTATTAAACCGATTTCCAAAACCGCCAAAACGTGTTCTGGATGTCGGTTGCGGTTTAGGGGTTATGGCGGGATATTTAGCTAAAGCGGGATATCAAGTCGTCGCAATTGCCCCCTCTGAGCAACTCATCCACTATGCAGAAAAGCAACATCCGGGAGCAGAATATGTTGCTTGCGGTTTTTTGGATGATCATAATCAACTGCGTTCACCTGAAAGTTACGATATCATCCTATTTCAAGAATCATTACAATATTTTCCACACCTTGCCCCCGTTTTTGAAAAAGTCAAACAACTCTTAAAACCCTCTGGGCGAGTCATTTTATGTGATGAAGTCTCCTACACACCAGAAACGCGGAAATATTCAGCCGTGCATGAGGCGAAAGAGATTGAACGTCATTTTTCTGAACAAGGTTTCTTTGTACGTTACCATAATCGTATTGGCTCACAAGTCACGCCAACAACAGAACACATTCTGCACCGTTTTTATAAAAAACGACCAGAATTAATCGCATGGTTTGGGGAAGAGTCAGAAAGTCAATTTCACCACTTCACAATCGGATGGGAAAAACAACGGACTTGGTATAAAACCGGACAATTCGGCTATGAAATTTGGGAAATAGAACCCAGTCAATTTCAAGTACGAACTTATAAAGAGGACGATGAAAAAAACATTCTTCAAGCATTTCAAAGCGCCTTTGGCGTTTCCCGAAGTTTAGCACATTGGCAGTGGAAATTTAAAAAATCGCCTTTTGGTGGACCTTATATATCTACTGTCTGGGATGAGAAATTGGTGGCGCATTATAGTGCTTATCCCGTACAGATTTGGCTAGGAAATGATGAGAGAATGACTTATCATGTCGGAGACACTTTGACAGAATCCGCCTATCGTGGGATAGGGCGAGGAAATAGCAGTTTATTAGCCCGTGCAGTTCGTCATTTTCATCGCCTATATTGTGAAGGGCAAATTCCATTTTTTTACGGCTTTAATACGGATAAAATTCAGCGATTTGGAAAAATGTTTCTGCGTTATTATCCTGTCGCACCCGTATATGAATGGACAGTAAAAGAGGACGCATTGCAAACTTTGTCAAAAACACCGGTTTGGCAAAATTGGCGGCGGGGCTATACCGTTACTTGTGTTTTTCAAGTTGAACAATGGGCGGATAATATTTTTGCAAAAGCAAAGTCGCATTATGGATGGCTAGTAGTACGCAATAAACAATATTTACAATGGCGTTACCAGGCACATCCTGATTATACCTATTATTTCTTTGTCATACACCATTGGGGAAAAGCCGTCGGATGGTGGTTGGGGCGTGTTGAAGGTGAAACGCTTTTAATCGGTGATGCCCTTTTTTCTCAACAAAGTATTCAAGCCCCTCGCGCTGGTTTAATTGCAGGGCTTGCTTTTTTACAAAAGAAGGCGATAAAGGTTAATGAAATACGCGGCTGGTTTTCCCAAACACCTCAATGGTGGAATGAGGTGCTTAAAGATTTGGGTTTTGATTCACAAAGACATCCGCAAGATTTAGATTTTTGTGTCACCTCTTTTACGGAAGAAATTGAACCGGAAGAAATCGGAAAAAATTTCTATTTTACACAAGGGGATAGTGATTTGTTTTAATTCACTGATGTTACGCAAGGTGTTTCCAAGTTCTGCCAAATTCCACAGATTTCATCGGTGGAATTTAGTGGCTATTCATGTTTAACCCCTTCGGGGTTGAAACTAACCCCAACGGGGTGAAATGTAAATAGCCACCGATGAAATCGGTGGAATGATGAAATCGGTGGAATTTAGAAGCACCCTGCGTAACATCAGATTCTAATACAAAAAACCTAACAACCATAACGGTATTTTTCTTTCACTACCCAGTTCAATATCATCTATAGCTAAATAACTATTTTTCCGATTTGTTATTTGGGAAAAATCTTTATTTTTACCGCCTATTTCAAATAAATAGGTTTCATCAATAAGATAATCACCGATTTTTGAATATTTAATGCGATGGCTTGCCAGCATAGATGTAAAAAATGATTCCCTCAGTGTTCCCTAAATTTAACCCAGCCATATATTGATGCAAAAGAGTTGTTTTACCAACTCCTTTAGCACCTATCAAGGTAATCATTTTTTGCGAAAAATCAATCTGCTTCAGGTGGAGTACAACGCTTTAGCTTTGTGGTTTGGTATCCAACATTAACTTTGTGGTTTGGAGTACATTCGAGGTTTGAGTTTTTCTTCAAAAAACTCAAACCTCGAAAACGCTTCAGCTTTGCTTTGGGCGTTTTTTGGACGGATTGACAAAGCTAAAGCGTTGTACTCCAAAATACAAAGCTAAAGCGTTGTACTCCAAAT
>JAOZSV010000197.1 GCA_029939505.1 Thiotrichaceae bacterium
CTTCAAAAAAACTTTAGCCTAGATTCGATTTTTTTTCAAAGATTTCTTAAACATCGTTTCGCCGCTTAGAAATCTAGGCTAAAGTTTTTTCTTCAAAAAAACTTTAGCCTAGATTCGATTTTTTTTCAAAGATTTCTTAAACCTCTTGGAAACATAGTGCGTAACATCAGTTATAAAAATTTTTCTGACTCTCATAAAAATTTAATTTATCACAGGACCTCGATAGATCATCATCGTCGCACCTTGGGATTGTTTGCAATTATCATAACCGATTAGACGTACATGATGATTTGGATAAGTCTTATGACATGTACCTGCTTCATATAAAATTTTATCCACGTCAGATTCACCAAACATCGGTAATTTCCACATATACCAGTAATGCTCTGAAGCATTTTTTGGCTCGGTATGCTCGACAGCTGCTATCCAGCCCTTATTGACAATATATTTGACCTGTTTTTTGAGATCATCATCATTCATTTCTGGCAAGTAAGAAAATGTCTCAAACTTGCGACTATTTGGATCACTCAAACAGGATTGGTAATCTTGCATTTCATTCATCTGTGAACTCTTTAAACGTTTGAGAACAGCTGTTGGGATACCCAAGTTTCCATTGCCTTCTTGAGTTCAGGACTATGTTGGGCGGCATTAGTCAAAATGTCTTTACCCTCTTTTTCTAAATCGGCACTTTGATTTCTCGCCTCAACACAAGCCTCAAGTGCAACACGGTTAGCAGCAGCACCCGCTGCGTTGCCCCAAGGATGACCTAATGTGCCTCCACTAAATTGGAGTATCGCATCGTCACCCAAAATAGAGACTAATGTTGGTATATGCCAAACATGAATATTACCCGATACGACAGGAAAAACGCCTGGCATCGTCCCCCAATTTTGGTCGAACATTATACCATGTTCACGCTCTTTTTTAATCAAATTATCGCGCAAGAGATCAACTAACCCTAAAATGATACCACGAGAATTTTCTAATTGTTTGACAATCGTGCCAATATGCAAATGATCACCACCTGATAAGCGTAAAATCTTAGCTAATACACGGAAGTGAATACCATGATGTGAATTGCAGTCAATGACAGCATGTAATGTGCGATGGACATGTAATAACAACCCATTTTCACGACACCAATTAGCCAAACCTGTATTGGCACATAATCCCCCCGTTAAATAATTGTGCATGATAATAGACGCGCCTAACTCTTTAGCAAATTCAGCACGCTTATACATCTCTTCTGGCGTGGGTGCAGTGACATTTAAATAATGTCCCTTGCGTTCACCCGTCTCAGCCTCAGCTTTCTGGATAGCCGCCATGACAAATTCAAAACGATGTCGCCAGCGCATGACGGGTTGAGAATTCACATTTTCATCATCTTTGGTAAAGTCAAAACCACCCCGTAGGCATTCATACACGGCGCGACCATAGTTTTTGGCGGATAAACCCAATTTAGGCTTGATGGTGCAACCGAGTAAGCTACGACCATATTTGTTCATTTTATCACGCTCAATTTGAATACCATTGGGCGGTCCACCACAAGTCATCACATAAGACAGGGGAAAATAGACATCTTCTAAACATAGCCGACATAGCGTTTTTAAATCAAAAACATTACCAATTAAAGAAGTGAACACATTGACGACGGAGCCTTCTTCAAATAAATCAATCGGATAAGCAATAAAAGCATAAAAAAAATCCTCACCAGGCACCTCCTCAATATGATAGGCACGTCCTTTATAATGTTCTAAATCAGTGAGCAGATCCGTCCACACTGTTGTCCAAGTGCCTGTGGAAGATTCCGCTGCGACAGCCGCTGCCGCTTCTTCACGCGATACCCCTTTTTGGGGGCTAATTTTAAAACACGCAAGCAGATCAGTTTCCTTTGGCGTATAATTTGGAACCCAATAGGTTTCACGGTAGTTTTTTACACCCGCTTTGTAACCTTTGATTGACACGTTAAAATGTCCTTTTCAAAATCCGTTGAAGTTGAGTTTTATTAAAGCAAAACCGCTAAAATTTTAGCGATATTCCACGCATCATCTATGCCCCGATGATGAGTACCCTCTAAAGGAAAATCGAGCTTTTTTAACACACTCGCCATACCTATCTGCCTTCTTAAATTGAACGTGTTTGCAAACAACTGTTTAACATTAATATGTTCTTGACTAAAAGGATAATCTATTCCTTTGTTTTGGCATTCAATCTCAAATTGCTTTTTATCATAACCACCATAACTTGCCCAAGAGCGTTCTTTTGATAAATACCGTGTTTGCAATATTTCACAAGCCTCTTTTAAAGAAATACCTTTATCAACATCCGTCTGTGTCAGCGTCGTTAATTGCGTACAAAATTTACTGACTTCTGAAAGCGGTTTAACGATGAGACTCTCGTTCATATTTCTTTCATAAGTGCTTGTATTTAAAATACAAATTCCAATTTCAATGATTTCATTTTGCTGTCCTTTAGGAATTTTTCTTTTCCAGCAAGTTGCCTCTATGTCTATAACTAAAATCTTATTGGATGGATTGAACATTTTTTCAACGCCTCTCAACGCATTGATAAGCTATAGTCGGGTGAATTCAAAATTGACATTTAATACGTTATAGTATATTGAAAAATAATGCAATGTTCAATTCGAGGTGAACGTTTTTTTGAAAACATTCTCGAAACTTTATTTCTATAGAACTTGGGGTTCGTTCATTTTAAAACGAGTTTGAAAATTTGAAAAGTGGATAATCAAAATTTATTCTGTTGTGTTATAAAAAAAATTGATTGACTAAAAGGGCGATTTATTAGGTCTTTTTGGAGTCCAAACCTTTAGATTTGGGCGTTTGGAGTCCAAACCTTTAGATTTGGGCATTTTGTAAGTAGTCGGGTTAGATGGCGCAGCAAAAAAACGTAACCCGACACAGGGCGATTTATTAGGTAAATGTCGGGTTACGTTATCACTAACCCGACCTACCATACTAAGTAGGTCGGGTTAGATGGCGCAGCAAAAAAACGTAACCCGACACAGGGCAATTTATTAGGTAAATGTCGGGTTACGTTATCACTGCAATTTATTAGGTAAATGTCGGGTTACGTTATCACGCGACGCTTGATAAGCTAACCCGACCTACCATACTTTTTTTTCATTCACCATTCCACACGCCTGTTTAGAAATCATAAGTCAAAATATCACTGGCCCGTCGGCAAATTTCTTGACCGTAATCTGTCCAAAGTCCCTGTCCCCAATAACGGTAACAACTTGTTTGTGAACTCATCAGATGAAAGAGTGCATTGCGGTATCTATGCTCGTTGCTGGGTATTTGGGCTTTAATTACTTTTTCGTGGAAAAGCGAACTGACTTTTTCCATCGGTCCAAGAACGTTTTCATAACCCTTCACCCAAGAAATGTCGTTTGTCCAACTACCACCATCAACATGGAATTGATTATCCTCCTTCTTGAGTTCCTCAATCGCGCTGGCCATTTTGACAGGTCCATCGCCCGGTGTAAAGCGACTCCACAAACGTTTTTGCATCACCGGCTGCACAACAGGAAAATCTTCTTCTTTAAAGCCCATGGCAAAGAGATGCTCAAGATATTCAGTGACATTCATGAACGGAGTATCTGAATCAGAACTCTCATTGATGGCTTCAAAAAACTTACTGGGAAATTCGTTCATCATAACACCGCCATTTTCACCGTCTGCAATCTGAGTGACTAATGGCGGAATTTTTTTGCCAGCGAGTTCCCAACTATTAAGGCTTTTTGCCTCATAGAATGGCTGCATTTGGGCAACCAGTTTAGTGTCGCTGCCCTGCGTTTTAATAATTGCGATAATGCTAACCGTTTCGCCGTAGGAGTTTCTGCAAGTGAGACGGTGGGGAATATGTGGACGATTTGATCTCTGCCCATTTTCTGATTGTTCGACAGTATGCTCTTGCACCAATACCCATTGATAACCACATTCTTTGAGTGTTTTCACAAATTCGTAAGCCACATCAGGATGATTCGGCAACGCCATTTCTGATGGTGAGAAACCGCGTACACGGCTCAAGGCTTCAATACCAAAAATCGCCGCAAAATAATGTCGCCAAGCGAGAACATGTAAGCGGTAATCTTGAACCGGTGTGGAAGGAGCCACTGCGTGTCCCCAGGGACAGCCTAACCATTCAATGGTGCGTCGATAATCATGAACGAGTGTGATCGTCTTTAAATGATCAATTACGTCATGCAATCCCATTTGGCGTAAACCGTACAACAAGGTGCCAGAATACTCTAACATCACACGCGGTTGCTTGCCTTCATTCACCAATTGCGGAATAAACTCGCCAATGCGTTTATAACACCAATGAAAAACAGGGGCATTATGGTTATCGCCAATATACTGATTATCCCACATATATTTGAGATTACTGATAATCTCCGCTGTATGGAGATCACCAGAACCAGCGGGGATTAATGGCTGGTGGTTATGTAGGGCAATAGCGCATGCACTGCGTATGTGTCCAAAATCAATACCACTTTCTGGTAAAAAGACGGGTTGTGAATGGTCTTGAGTCGTTTGTTTGAGAATTTTTTCAGAACCTGAAACATTGGGTACACCCTTAATGTTTTCTGAAAAATCCCCTTCCCAATCAGGAAATTTTGGCCAATCAATGTGGCTTTTCGGTTTAGTGGAAGAAATGGCCTTTTTGGGTGATTGACTCGTGTTTTTTGCAAGTTGATTCATAAAAATAACCTCTATTTCAGAGTAACGACTCCGCCTTGAAATCAATTTCAAGGCGGAGTCGTTACGATAAAACCTAATTTAGGAACGTACATAATTTAGACAATTGAATGTCCGTCAGATTAGTGAAACATAACCCGATCTGATTTAGATTCAAACCTCGAAACCCATTCAAATTTTGTTGTCGATTTGATTTAATGCACATTCCATTCCTTAATAGGAAAGATGTTTAATGGAGTACAACGCTTTAGCTTTGGAGTACAACGCTTCAGCTTTGGGCGTGACAAAATTACTAGCGACCAAATCTGAAGGTTTGGACTCCCAAAGCTAAAGCGTTGAACTCCATCATATCCGATAACTTGTGCTTCAGTCAATAAGGAGGAACAGCAGGGCCAGTGTAGCCACACATCCCTAATCGAGGTGAATTAACCAATTCAATTGGCTCTCCATAATTATCGTGAGGATGTGTTTTGACATGTTTTTCACATAATGTGGTCCACTCACCTTCTTCAATTAAGCATTCCACACATAACCATCCCGATGGTTTGCCACATTCTGCACAAACCGTTTCTGGCATCTTGTTACGAGCCATGAGATAAATTGGATTCTCAGTTAATGGAATACCTTCTCTAACATCTGTTGACGCAATTAATGTTTCTGATTCTGTTCCAAAATCATAAATATGAGTCACTTCAACGTCGGAGGCGAATACCTGCTCAATTTTAAGGGCCATTGAGATTTTTTCACTACCCCAACTGCCTACCGAAAATTGACTTATATGTCCACAACATTCTAGCCAAATGGCCCGTAAATATTGATCTAATTCCTTCAAAGTCGCACGACCATTCATTTCTAAATGCAACCAGAAATCTGATATATAGGCATTTCGGACTTGTAAATGATATAGTACACAAAACGATTGATAACTTTCGAGGTTCAAGTTTTTTTAATTAAAAAAAACTTGAACCTCGAAAACATTTATTTTATTTTTGACTTAAAAACTTGACATTTAGTAGTAGGGTGGGCAACGTCTTTTGGTTGCCCACCATTTTTTTAATTAAGATTGAAATCAAAGTAAAATTAATTGCAACAATCATAAAATATGAATTTAGTCATCGCAATTGATGATTGACATTTTTTTAGGTTTTGATAATTAAAGTATTAAAACTTATGCTTCAGTACTGAAGCATTTTTCAGCGGGTGCAGATAGACATAAAACTAAGAGCATAGGCTCCTAAAACGATTTCAGCTACAAGCAGGAGTAAAAACCGCAAGTGAATTGGTATGGAATGGGAAAAACGGATCAATTTTGAGAAAAATATATGTTTAAACGCTCTGTTCGTAGAGGACTATTTATCTTAAGCCTCTTAATTTTGATAATAGGGAATTATTTCTTCTGGTCATATTTGTCCCCCCCCATACCAGAGAATATTCATCAAACACTTTTTGAAGGAATAACGTATCTTCGAGAAATCCGCAACACCCCCCGCCCAATTATCATTCATATCGTCACGGTTGATTTAACTCACCCAAATATCCGTTTTTTGGTGACACCCGGAGAGAAAAGTGAAGAGGGGGAAATAGGTGTCAGTACAACCAGTCAGTTTTTAGCCAAGTTTAAACTTCAACTGGCTGTCAATGGGAGCTTTTTTTATCCATTTCATCCGCTGTTTTCAGTCGATTTTTGGAATGCTTATCCGGCTCATCGCGGTGATCCGGTTAACGTGTTAGGTTTTGCCAGTTCTCGTTTCCAGATTTATTCACAAGCAAATAAAAATTTTAAAACGCTCTACATTTCCGCAAATAATCAAGTACGATTTGAAAAACCGATTGGCCGCCCCATTTACAATGCCATTTCTGGTCAAGAATTACTTATCAAAGAGGGGAAACTGCAAAACCCATTTACAGGTGCTTTTGGTGATATTCCGTATCCGAGAACCGCTCTTGCTCTCAATAAAGTGGCAAAGACCTTTATGATTTTCGTTGTCGATGGCAAACAAAAAAACTATAGCGAAGGCGTTACCTTATTGGAATTAGCTGAAATGGTTCAAGCTTATGGGGCGAACACTGCGCTGAATATGGACGGTGGTGGTTCTGTGGCTTTGGTTATGGAAGGCGCGTCAGGGAAACCTATTTTATTAAATTCGCCGATAAATGGCAGGATTCGAGGCGATGAACGTCTTATTGCTAATCATCTTGGTATTTATGCACATCACTAGGAGTGTAAACTCGTAAGCCGCATATGATTTGACTAGCCGGCGTAACTCGTGAACCGTATATGTTTGATTGATCAATTGTCTTATGTAGAGTGCATAAGCGATAGCGTCATGCACCATTCATATTTTGACCACGATTTGATGGTTTTTGGTGTATGACGCTTCGCTTATACACCCTACACGATCTACACGATCTACACGAGCTTAATTCGTTTATTGGAAAAACAGTGAATGTGCCGTTGCATCAAAAAGACGGTGCAACGCCTACCTGGCTTTTGGTCGCCCACCATTTTTTTAATGAGGAAGAACTCGTAGGGTGTATAAGCGGAGCGTCATACACCAAAAATAATCCGATTTAATGGGAATAAAACCATTATTGAAAGGTGCATGACGCAATAGCGTCATGCACCCTACAAATCTTATAGTTTAATACACCTGACGAGTTGATAATCCTGATAATCCTGATTCAGACAATTCAATTGAGTAATTTATCATACTCATCATGCGTACCAATCCATACCCACACAAAATCATTACTTTCTTCAACGGCAAGTGCTCGATAGTTGATACCGACTCTGACTGACCAAAGTTTTCCAACTTTTTTAAAATGTAGAGATGGATGCTGAGGTTTGACTTTTAAAATTTCAAAGTTTTTTTGAGCGAATCTCTGGACTGAAACAGGCAGTTTTTCATAGCATTTCCAAAAACGGTTTGTGGTTTTATGCACTTAAATTTCCTTTAATAAACCCTGTTTCTTTTCAGATATGGCTTCCTCTATTAGAAAATCCAATTTTCCTGATTCGGCATCCTTTTCTATTTGCATATCCCATTTTTCCCCATTTTCCAAGTCACGAATGACTTTTATTATTTCCTCAGAATGAGAAAATTCTACGCCTAGAATACTTCTTAGCATGAAAATACTCATCGTTTCTGGAATTTGAAACCAAACCGTATTATTGAATGTTTCAGAAGTTCCAAGATGTTCAGGATTCCAACGCATAGCAATACGCATTGTTTTATTCTTTGCTTGCCCCCATGCAATCAAGAACTTTCCATCGTTGTAAATAATTTGATGAACTTGATAGTTATCAAAGCTAAGATTTTCTGGTTTTGACTTGGTTTCTTTAATCATGCTTGTTACTGACATATTATAGCCTCGTTTAAAATTAACAGAATTAAAACCACATAAGGTTTAAAAAAATCTGAACCTTGATTTAAAGGATTTAAAGGATTTACCTGATTTTTTGAAATCATTTTTTTATAATCTTTTAAATCCTAAAAATCAAGGTTCAGACATTTCCCTACATGACTTAAACCTCGTTTCGATCTGAGAAATCCTTTTCAAAAATCGGATTTCTGAGTCCCCTCCAGAAAGTCATTTTGATAGGGTATATAAGCAATGGATAATATATCAATCTCTTTAGTTTTCAATAAGTTGAAATATTAGCCTATTTCTAATATGCCGATATTTTCGACTTTTCGGAGGGGACTCATTTCTTAAATTTTAAGATTGGGGTCAGAGTAAATTTAATGATAACTCTCATCAAATATGGATTTAGTCATCGCAATTGATGATTGACATTTTTTTAGGTTTTGATAATTTTCCGACAAAACGGGCAATATTCTTTATCTCCGGCAAAGCCATTTCATCTGGTTTCTTTTCAGTGAGTTCTAACGCTTGGACAAATTTTTTATCATCCAAAAAAATATCAGTCATTGGCTGGATTAATTCATCTTCTGATACGAATATTTTTACTTTTTCTGACATGTTATCACGCCAATTAGGAATGGTCACGAAATAACTTCCCGTTTTGTCTTTTTTAGTTACCACAGGTT
>JAOZSV010000198.1:0-4906 GCA_029939505.1 Thiotrichaceae bacterium
ATTTTCTCAATGATAAAGAAAGATAAAGAAAAAAGCCGCCCATCATCAAAAAAATGTAACTACTCAGGGCAACCATAAAGGATTGCCCCTACAACATTTCAGCCTATTCGAGGCTAAAGTGATTCAAAAAAACTTTAGCCTCGAATGCTTTTCTTCAAAAAACTTTAGGCTGAAATATTCTTATGAAGACGGACGAAATCTGATGTAGGGGCAATCCCTTGTGGTTGCCCTGAGTAGTTACAAAAAAATTAACAAAAAGGCTTATTTTCTTATTTAGAAATGCAATGTATTATAACACGAAAAAGCAACC
This sequence comes from Thiotrichaceae bacterium, assembly GCA_029939505.1. Classification (GTDB taxonomy): domain Bacteria; phylum Pseudomonadota; class Gammaproteobacteria; order Beggiatoales; family Beggiatoaceae; genus QNES01. The sequence continues at coordinate 311 of JAOZSV010000198.1, forward strand.
TTTTTCTGCACGGATTAGCAGGGATTCGTTAAAAAAACACCGTTTCAGACTTGCCCTTAGTGTTAAGAAAACGAAAAATGATTTCTCAGATAAAATTTGCGATTGTTCGTGAGATGTCGTATAATGAATTCTTTTCTATAACTTGATGGAGAAATATATTATGAATACCTCACGCTTTTCTGTATATAGAGTGATTTCTGGTACGCTACTGGTTCTGGCTTTTCTAGCAAGTCAAGCTGTATTTGCAACAACGTCGCGTGTTGCCCTGGTGATTGGTAATGCCGATTATTCATCTTCATCTGCTCAATCACTGAAAAACCCTGTTCGTGATGCAAAGGGAATGAGTGAAGCCTTGAAGAAGTTGAAGTTTCAAGTGCTGCGTTTGGAAAATGCGAATCAAGCCACGATGGAAAATGCTTTCCGTGCTTTTGGGCAGAAGTTAAAGGCAGATGCGAAAACCCACGATGATGTGGTTGCCCTTTTCTATTATTCAGGGCATGGTGCCCAGGTGAATGGGAAAAACTATCTGCTTTCTGTCAATTCCAATACCAATTATGATGTGACTGATGTCAAGCGTAGCGGCGTTGTGCCATTAACCAAGCTGTTTAAGGAGCTTAATGCGGCTGATAAAACAACGAATATTATTATTCTGGATGCTTGTCGTGATAATCCGCCCACGAAAAAGGTTGCCAATCGCAACACAAAAAGTGCGGTTGTTAAGGGCTTAGAATGGCTGGAAGAAGTCGAAACGGCTGCTGATAATGCCAGTGGAGCTGATAGCAGTGATCCCAAAAATACCTTTCTTGCTTTTGCAACGGCTCGTGATAAGGTCGCTGAAGATGGTTATGGGGTGAATAGTCCTTATACACAGCATTTGCTAAACCATATTAGGACTCCTGGTTTATCTGTTGTAAAGTTGTTTAGAAAAGTGGGTAATTTAGTTGAGAAGGATACCTATGGTAAACAGGTGCCTTGGAAGTCTTCTTCGCTGCGTGGTGCTTTTTATTTTCAAGAGGCATTGAAAAATCCATCGTTTGATATTGGATTTGAAGATGCGCCTCCTAGCTTTTAAGAAATTAGAAATGGAGTGATGAGAAGAATTTTGTGAAAATCACCATCCTGATACCTTAATAACCACAAAAAAAGCCAAGTTATGTGATATAACTTGGCTTTTTTTTGCGGAATTATTTATTGAGGATATTCCTTAATAAACAAGACAGTCAAAAAGGAATAACCTCAAACCACATTTAAAATGTGTAGTGTAAAGATATTTTAGCACTCAGCACACTTTCTTCAACCTCAAAATTTCCTAACTTTTTGGATTTACCTGTCATACTGTACTGATAAGCATCTATTGAAATATCATATTTGAAATGTTTGGTAAAATTACTGTTCCAACGAAGCCCTACAGTGAATCCATCTGTATCTTCAAGCGTAGCATCGTCCAATTCCTTAGAAGCGTAACTGGTTTTTAGTTTGGCATACGCCAGATTGATTCCCAATATGCTTTCGCCAACTTTGAAACTATAGGCCATTCCAACAGAAGGGCCTTCTGTATCGTATTGAAGTTCTTCGTAATTATCCACACCCAGGTTTATTTTTCCTTCATCATCTATTCTCCTACGTGGGCCAGTAATGTCAGTTTTACCAATCTTGTAACCTACGGATAATCCAATTCCATCTGAGCGAGTTAATAAATTTAATGCTTTACTGTAGCTCAAATTTATTGCGTAATCCTTACGGCTCAAATTGCTATTATAGTCTTTTGTACTATGGACTCCTGCATTTTTGTCGCGAGGTTGAAACAAACTGTCTTTACCTGATGCCGACTGTTGAAAGTAAGTATCTAAAGAAAATGTCTTGTAGCCAAGTCGAAATCCAACCCCAAGAAAAGGCATGTTGTCCTGCCAGCTAGGACTTGTCCCATCATCCCAATTTTCTTCAAACCTGTAGTACATTATTCCTGCAATCGTTCTTGCGTCAAAACTAAAATCCTTTTTCTGAGGAATCAGGGTAGGTTGTTTTTCAGGTTTAGATGATCTTTCAAAAACAAAATCATCTATTCCCTTTTCTGCTGGATCAAAACTGGGAACAATGACTTTGTTTCTCGCCGCGCCTACCTCTTCAGCTTCTGTTTCTTCAGCACTCACTTCCGATGCCATCATCTCTTTAGGATATAACGCAAACAGAGATGAAATAGTCAGGCATAAGGTTAAATTAAAAAATAAGCTTTTCACTCTTTTCCTCCATTGCTCAGGGCAACATCGATTTATACCAATTAGTAACACAATGATTAATATTTCGATTGCCCTGATTTTGAAAAACGCCCAAATTCAAAAAATTCTGACTCCCACACCTATTGGGAATCAGAAAAAGTTCATGAACTATTCTACTACTTGAAGATTGCTACGCATGATATATCATGATCTACACTCACAATAGTAATGTTGGTTTGAGGACTAGGACCAGTATCTAAAGTAATGTTAGTGCCAGAATTAGAAGCAGTTTCTAACTCAACAGACTCACCATCACATTCCCATCTATCGAATTTACCTGGATTTGGTAAAACCAGTTTCAATTGCACCTGGGTTCCGACATCATAACCTCTTGTGCATTCCTCTGATTGAATGTCCTTACCTTGAGGAAGTTTACAGCCGAGTTCAGATGAAACTTCAGGTGAAAACTTAATCCTACCACTCACACCCATTGTAACTCCTTGAGTGCTAACTGTCAGTGTATGAGTCGTCGTTTCAAAGGTTGCAGTACACTTCTGAACAGAATCCATTGTCACTGTTATTTCGAGTTCACTACTATCATCAGCACATCCTGTCCATCCCGTAAAAGTTGAACCTTCATTAGGCATTGCGGTTAAAGTGACATTTTCACCACTATTGAATAGAGAACAAGTCTCCCCGCAAATATCCTCACCCTCTTTACAAGTCTCCCCACAGTCAATACCCTCTAGAACACTATCACTTATTACAGTACCCAGAGTTCCATCATTCGGCGAGAGGGCAACTGTCAATGTATGTGTTTCTGTTGGCGGCTCAACTACGGGTACTTCTTCAAACGTAGCTTTGCAAGTTATATCGTTTTCCAAAGTGAGTACAAGAGGATTAGTGGTGTCTTTACAACCAGCATCGCCACTCCATCCCGTAAAAGATGAATCGCCATTAGGCGTTGCAGTTAAAATTACCTCACCACTCTCGAAGTCTTCTGAACAAGTATCTCCGCAGTCAATACCCTCTGGATCACTTGTTACAGTACCCAGAGACTCTCCTTCTGGCAAGAGGGCAACTGTCAATGTGTGTGTTGAAACAGTTGGCGGCTCAACTACGGGTACTTCGGCTACTTCTTCAAACGTCGCTGTGCAAGTTATATTGTCTTCCAAAGTGAGTATAAGAGGATTAGTGCCTTCACAACGAGCATCATCGCCACTCCATCCCGTAAAAGATGAATCGTCATTGGCTGTTGCAGTTAAAGTTACCGTTTCACCACTCTTGAAGTCTTCTGAACAATCACTATTGCAGTTAATCTCCTCCTCCTCTTCTGGCTTAATTGTTACACTACCCAGAGTTCCATCATTCGGCGAGAGGGCAACTGTCAATGTATGTGTTTCTGTTGGCGGCTCAACTACGGGTACTTCTTCAAACGTAGCTTTGCAATTTGTATTGTCTGCCAAAGTGAGTTTAAGATGATTAGTGGTGATGCCTTCACAAGCAGTATTGCCACTCCATCCCGTAAAAGTTGAGTTTGAGTCTGTTGGAACGGCAAATAACTCAATAGAAGCACCTTGTTCAAATTCTTCCGTGCAATCTGTTTTATCACTGTTATCACACTTAATACCCATTGGATAACTGATGACTTTGCCTTCGCCTTTTATCTCATCAATTGTTAGTGCCTTCGTTTCTTCCTGTGATATACCTGTAAGTTCAAAATAAATTGGGGGGGGGGAACCGGAACCGCCTAAAAAAATATCCATTTCAGCTCCCCTAATGGTACCTTCATCCAAAATGAGTTCACCATTTTCATCCAAAATGAATTCATCAGTTTCTTCATTCTTGCTGTAGAAGTAGTAATCAACGACAGGTAGATAGAGTTTACCATCCGGAATTGAGGCACAATTTTGGTTTTTCCTTTCACCTTCTTTACAATATGCAGAATCAGCACCGTCATCTATGCTTACAAGACATTCAGCGGGATTAGCCTTACATTCCATTTTACCAGCCGCTTTAGCTGTCTCAAGCGCAGTTTGATCAAAAAGACCATAGTCACTCGGATTGGTTTCACATGCTGTTACGCCTTCACTAAAACCATCACTAAAACCTTCAGGTTCCTGACAACTAGGTGAATTAGGATTGTCTTTACAAAACTTGATCTCACCATTTTCAATGTAACCAGCAAGTTCTAACTTACCATCAGCCAAGCCGTCATTATATCTATCTGGCGGACAGGTTGGACATACTACTTGGGCTGGACATGCAGCCTCGCCGGCATTGTAACCGTCATTATATCTATCTGGCGGACAGGTTGGACATACCACTTGGGCTGGACATGCAGCCTCGCCGGCATTGTAACCGTCATTATATCTATCTG
>JAOZSV010000198.1:5006-8759 GCA_029939505.1 Thiotrichaceae bacterium
GCAGACAGGTTGGACATATCACTTGGGCTGGACATGCAGCCGAGCCTGCACTGTAACCGTCATTATACCTATCTGGCGGACAGGTTGGACAGTTCACTTCTGGCGGACAGGTTGGACAGTTCACTTGGGCTGGACATGCAGCCGAGCCTGCACTGTAACCGTCATTGTACCTATCAGGCAGACAGGTTGGACAATTAGCACTCCCATCTGCATACCCTTGGTCATAAGCATCCGCAAAAGCAGAGCTACTAAAAAATATCCAAACAAAACCAAGCACCGTAGAAATGCTTGCCCTTGTTACAAAGTTTTTCATAATCTAATACCTCTATTAAGTGATTTTAAAAAAAGTCAAAATGACCTCATTCGCATTTTCATGGTAAAAAAAATTTTATTATACGCCATACAAAAAAATACATACGATGTACAATTTGGACAGTAAATTTTTCATAAAGTCAACATTCTAAATCTAATTACCTCCATCAAGTGATTAAAAAAAAGTCAAAACGATCTCATTAGCATTTTCATGGTGAAAAACAAATTTTGTTACGCCATGCAAAAAACATAGAGATGCACAATTCCAAAACAGACTAAATCTTATGTATCATAAAGTCAACACGCTAAACTTTTTCATAATAGAGAAAGTACAATTGATTATCATAGTCACTGTAGCCGTTTTCTGATTCCCACACCTATTGGAAATCAGAAAACGTTCATGGACTATTCTACTGTTTGAAGACTGCTACGCATGATATATCATTATCTACTTGAGTCATAATTATGTTATCAGGATTATCAGGAACCAAGTTATCAACAGTATCACCACCATCATATTTGCATTCCCATTTATCGAAACCATCAATTAAATCTAGTTTTAATGTTGCCCTGGTGGGAGTTTTATAATCTGCTGTGCATCCAGATTCAATGTTTTCCCCTTGAATGTCACAGTTAATATTAGGAGTACCATCACTAGACTCAATCGTTATACGACCATTCGTCGCATCTGTCACTCCTGTAGTGCTAATAGTCAGTATATAAGAAGTAGGAACCGCTCCCCCCGCAAAGGTTGCAGTACAGTCTTGAGCAGAATCCATTGTCACTGTTATTTCTTTGTCCTTTTTACTACTACATCCTGCCCATCCTTCAAAAGTTGAACCTTTATTGGCTGTTGCGGTTAAAGTTACCTTTTTACCACTCTTGAAGTCTTTTGAACAAGTCGCCCCGCAGTCAATACCCGATGGTTCACTTGTTACAGTACCCAGAGAATCTTCTCCCTCTGGCGATAGGATAACTGTCAATGTGTGTATTTGTGGTTCTACCGTCGTCGTCGGCTCAACAATTGTTGATTCAAACGTAGCTGTACAACTTTTATCTTTATCCATTTTTAAGGAAAAAGGATTAGTTTTCTTTTTACAATCACCACTCCATGCTTTAAAGGCTGACTTGTTGTTTTTAGGAACGGCGTATAATTGTACCTTTGTAGAAGTGTCGTAGTTTTCTTCACAATCACCACCAGACTTATCACAAATAATGCCCATCGGATCACTAAATACTTTTCCCTCACCTTCTCCTGTTACTTCGACAACCAAATGTTTGGAATCAACAAGTGGCATCAAAGGCTTTAAAACAAACAAAATTAAGTCTCCTCCTATCAAAATATCCATTTGCACATCTTTGGCAACAGGCGTATTCGTATCATTTTCATCGTAAACACTGGAAAGATAAAGACCATTCTGTACAGAAAAACAGTTTTTAGTCTTATTATCACAATAAGTATCTTTGATAGGAACATCGGGAACAGGATAATATATCAGTCCAAAACAATCGACAGGATTTTCTTGACACTGTTTCTTGCCTTGTATTACGCCATCATCGTACCTATCTGGCGAACAGGTTGGACATGTCTGTTGGGCTGGACAGATTTCACAGGTTGGACAGGTCTGTTGGGCTGGACAGGTTGGACAGGTCTGTTGGGCTGGACAGGTTTGACAGGTTTGACACGTCTCTTGGGCTGGACAGGTTTGACACGTCTCTTGGGCTGGACAAGCACCCAAGCCTGCATTATAACCATCATTGTACCTATCTGACGGACATGTTGGACACGTATGCTGGGGACATGTTTCACATGTTTCACATGTTGGACACGTCTGTTGGGGCGGACATATTTCACATATCTCACATGTTGGACACGTCTGCGCTTGTGAACATTCAGTACACCCATCACTAAAACCTTGATCGTAAGCATCCGCAAACGCAGACAAACTAAAAGTTATCCAAACAAAACCAAACATCGTAAAAATGCTTGCCCTTGTTACGAAATGTTTCATAATACCTCTATCAAGTGATTAAAAGAAAGTCAAAATGACCTCATTCGCATTTTCAGGGTAAAAAACCAATTTTGTGACAGGCAAAAAACAAATGAGATACACAATTTTGTACAGTAAATCTTATGTATTAAGTGTTGAAGCATAAATTATCGAATATTTTATTCGCAGCTAAGAAACCGAGTTTTTTGAAAAAAAACTCAAACCTCGAAATGATGAAGTACACCAATTTTTCTTTAAACGATTGATTTCATTCATCATTAACCATTAATCATTCACCATTGGCGAAGGTATTGTTAATTAAAGTCAGGTTATTTTTATTAACTTCAATATAACGGCTATCTGCTTCAAATTGTTCAATCAGCAAATCAAGATAGTTATCAAAAATGTCAATCAATTCCTGATTAGTCACGTTGCCAAGGTTGATTTTTATCAACTTTTTTGGTGTTTTGTTAAGAAAATAGCTATTCCGAAAATCAATATCTTTAGTGACGACCACATAATCATTTTCATCCGCATAACGACAAATGTCACTGTCTTTTGTGTACCATTTATCTAGGATACGATTGACATGAATGGCTTCAACACCATTTTTATTAAGGAATTTTACCAATCTATAAGGTATGTGAACATCACAAAGTATTTTCATCAGGCTATTTTCCTCATAATCATGTCGCCGGAAACAACTAATCTCGCATAAGTTAAACTCGCAAAGATATCTTCTTCCTCAAGTTCTGGGTGATCGGCCAAAATATCTTTGGCAGACATTTTTGAACTTAACATATCTAAGATGACATCAATAGGCCATCTCATGCCCCTTATACAGGGTTTACCATGACAAATTTCCGGATTGAGAGTAATTCTTTCTAGGTATTCCATATTTTGTTACCCTCCTCAAAAACGCTTGCTGCAAACGCAGACAAACTAAAAAATATCCAAACAAAACCAAGCAGCGTAGAAATGCTTGCCCTTGTTATGAAATGTTTCATAATACCTCCATCAAGTGATTAAAAGAAAGTCAAAATGACCTTATTCGCATTTTCAGGGTAAAAAACCAATTTTGTGACAGGCAAAAAACAAATGAGATACACCGACATATATTAAATCTTATGTATCATAAAGTCAACGCTCTAAACTTTTTCATTAATTGACACAATTGAGCCTCTTGCAAAACGCCTCAAAACTTTTTTTGAGTCTCGTTCTCAAGACGATGGATATTATACCTGAATTGATTTAAGTGGTCAAATTTTTTTTCAAATTTTTTCGTAACGACTCAGGTATTAAGTACAACGGATTAAGGAATAAAACGGATGGATTCAAGGTGAAAGTTTCGGAGACGAGGTTTTAGTTTTTTCTTCAAAAAAACTAAAACCTCGTCACTTGATTATTCTAAATCCTCCTTTGATTTAATCCGTTTATTTCTCAAATCCGT
>JAOZSV010000199.1 GCA_029939505.1 Thiotrichaceae bacterium
CTGATGCCTCTGGGCGTACTTTATCAGGGCAAACGACTGAAGCGTTTTATAATTCGCTACGTCATGCCAAGCCGCTTTCTATTGGTTTAAATTGCGCCCTGGGTGCGAAGGAATTACGCCAATATGGTGAAGAATTATCAAGAATTTCATAGGTTTACGTTTCAGCGCACCCTAATGCTGGCTTACCCAACGAATTTGGTGGCTATGATGAAACGCCCGATGACATGGCAACTGATATTGCCGAATGGGCGCCGGTTTTTTGAACATTATCGGAGGATGTTGTGGCACGACACCTGATTATATTCGTGCGATCAAAGCCGCAGTCGAAAAAGTTTCACCGCGCCAATTACCCGATATTCCCATTGCTTGTCGCCTTGCTGGTTTAGAACCTTGTACGATTGATGAAAGCTCTTGTGAATATCGGTGAACGGGCGAATGTAACCGGTTCAGCGCGTTTTAAGCGATTGATTAAAGAGGAAAAATTTGATGAAGCCCTAGAAGTGGCGCGTCAACAGGTAGAAAATGGGGCGCAGATTATTGATGTCAATATGGATGAAGGGCTCCTTGATTCTAAGGCGGTGATGATCAAGTTCTTAAATATGGTGGCAACGGAGCCGGATATTGCGAAAGCGCCCATTATGGTTGATTCCTCCAAATGGGAGATTTTAGAAGCCGGGCTTAAATGTATTCAAGGTAAGGGCATTGTCAACTCTATCAGTCTCAAAGAGGGCGAAGAAAATTTTTTGAGACAGGCTAAATTGATAAAACGCTATGGTGCCGCTGTTATTATCATGGCGTTTGATAAACAAGGGCAAGCGGATACGAAAGCGCGTAAAATTGAAATCTGTACCCGTTCTTATCACGTTTTGACAGAACAAGTCGGTTTTCCGCCCGAAGACATTATTTTTGATCCCAATATTTTTGCAGTCGCAACGGGGATTGATGAACATAATAATTATGCCGTTGATTTTATTGAAGCGATTCGTGAAATTAAAAAAACCTTGCCATACGCGATGATTTCTGGTGGAGTTTCCAACGTTTCTTTTTCATTTCGTGGTAATAATCCAGTACGTGAAGCGATTCATTCCGTTTTTCTTTATTATGCCATCAAAGCGGGTATGGATATGGGCATTGTCAATGCCGGGCAATTAGCCATTTATGAAGACTTACCCAAAGAACTTCGCGAACGTGTTGAAGAGGTGATTTTAAACAGTGATGATGCGACAGATCGGTTATTAGAGATTGCTGACAAATATAAAGCGGGTGGCAGTACCCAAGACAATAAACAAGAAGCCGCTTGGCGCGACGAACCTGTGGGAAAACGCCTTGAATATGCCCTGGTGAAAGGCATTACCGATTACATTGATGCCGATACCGAGGAAGCCAGATTAGAAGCGGAACGCCCTTTACATGTCATAGAAGGTTCCTTAATGAATGGGAATCAATGGGGTCAGACTCAATTGATTTGCTCACGATTTTGATTTTCTATCCCCACCTTTGTCTTTTGGCTTAGCTTGGCGATTAAGTTGTTGTTCAATTAAACCTTTAAACTCAATACCGCCGTTTTTTTTAAATAACAGGTAAATCAATGAGTGACAAGCGGGTTCACGATGAGGTCTTATTTTAATAACCTATTGATTTTTATACTTAAAAAATCACTTCGCATTGAAAACCCTTGCAGGGTAAAAAACAGCGGTATTGAGTGTATACAGTGTTATAAGTATATGAACATGGTTTGTCATTAGTACATAAGCTTGGCATTTATGTTTATCACAAGCTGGTTTAAGTTTTTCAAGATAAAATTGGTAATCTTCATCTGTGATAAAAATCGGTGCATGATTGTTACCACGAATAATCATAAGTTGCGGATGACCAATTAGAACAAAACGAGGAGGACGTGCCATAATAATTTAATAAAAATATTTAGTGACCGTTTAAAATTGATAATTCAATCGAGTCTGACCCCATTGATTCTGACCCCATTGATTCTTGAAAAATTTATGACAAAAATTGCCCAAGAAGCTTAATTTGTCTCAAGTATTCAATTTTCTCCAAGCTCACACCCGTCACTTGGCTGATCTGTTCATCGGTCAAATTATCCAGACTCAGCATCCGCCCGGCTACCTTTTCAGTCTCCGTCAATTTCAATTCTTCTGGCACCGGGAGCCGACTAGGTATCGGAAAGTGGGTACAAATAATATAAGTATAAATTCGCTTACCCTTAATTTTATCCTCAAAATAAAGCGTATCCTCACCAGTATGTAAACTGCTAAACACGACATAATAACCTTCATCCAAGCCTTCAGAGGTCAGATATTCAGCTAACTGTCCCTTTCCCTTCTTTAAGAGGGTATTATTGCTAAATACTTTGATTTCAATGAGATAACGGTAAGTATTATAGACAATCAAAATATCGGTTCGTCCAGCGCCAGATGGCACTTCTATAAAAGTATGTCCCTCTAAGGTTTCAATAAAAAAGCTAATAAAACCATCCAGAGAATAATGCCAAGCCCCTTCTTTCAGTTTTTCGGTATCAAAGGCTTTGAAGCCACGCCGCCGCACGTACTGTCGATATTTGTTGAGTAAGGCGTGAAGATTTAAACCCCCGTCTTTCAAATACGCTTCAAAGCTCTCATTGACTTTGAATCCATAATGTCTCGTTTCCCCATTGGAGACGGGACGAAATGCTGTGATAATGCTTTTGCTATATAATGGTACCAATATACCTACACAACCTTCTATATTTTCTATGACACCATTAGCGTGTAAATAAGCAATATCTTTAGTATAGATATTAAAATCAATAGCTGATTCACCAAATAATAAGCGGCACATAAAATCCTTTTTCTCTTCCGCCTTTTGGATAATATTCAGAATATTTTTGTTATATTTGGCTTTTAAGAAATAATCCAGTGTCACTAAAAAATCCGCCATGATCACGGTGCGATTGGTGACTTTTTTAAGTAAATATGCGGCTAAAGCACAAACTAAGCCCGGTTGTCCCTTGGTATTGTCATAAATGGCTTTGATCACTTGAGGATCAAATTTTTGCCCCGATTCTTTCACATATTGTTCAATCAATAGATTGACTTCAGATTGGGTGAAATAGGAGACTTGTAACTCTTCTACTATATTAAAGGGTGATGCACCAGAGGTTACGAGTTCTGCAATTGTACTCACGCCGACAAGGATCAGAGAATGGAGGGCATGATCTTGTTTTTGATGATACATTTGCCGAAAGGCGTGCATCATCTCACTTAAAACCACATCAGGTATGCCTTCAAATTCATCAATGACGAGAATAATAGATTGAGCCTGACACTTTTCAAAAAATTCAATCATATCGATCTGATTTTTAATGCTCTGTTCTGATTGAATCTGATGTTCTGCCAGCCTTTTATGAAGTTGCTTGTTTAAATTTTGGTAAAATATCTCCCTTGTCACTGTCTTCAAACTTTCAAAACTTAGGAATATCGGAGTAAAATTTTCCGCCTTAACCGCTTCAAGCAAAAGTTGAAAATAGGTAGTTTTTCCAGTTTGTCTGGGTGCAAACAGAGTAAAGTACCGTCCTTTTCGCACTTTATCGAAGCCTTCTGCAATTAAGGCTTCGCGCATGACGGTGTAATGTAGAGCTGGATTACACGGTCCAGAGGTGTTAAATTCACGCATAAATTATAAAATCCCCTTTTTGTGAAGTTCAACGAGTCTAGGCAGTAATTTGTCCAAAACGTCAAATGTGGTTTTTCTAAAGGTGTTTTCTAGCTCTTCTCTTGATGTTTGGGGAGGAAGTGTTTCACCGTGGAAATTAACATAATTCTCTTCCCCGGTGAAGTCAGCACCTGGAAAAGTTTCCTGCAAATTACTTTTAAACCATTCTTGGTTGGCACAATCTCCACCCGCCTCTTCAATAAAATGGTGGATGAGCTTCTCTCCAATGGTAGAAAATTCACGGGAACCATCATTCAACCAGAATACAATCGAAAACCAATTACCATTAGAGTTTATATATGAATATGCAGAAATACCAAGTTCATTGTCACCAGAGTTAGGCTGATATTTTTTAAACTTGTCCATAATTGGACCAAGTTGCTTAAGAGCATCTTGATATCTGTTTTCTATTTCCGAAATAACACTTTTTATCAATTCACGATTCTGCTTTCTTATCAGATCACGATTCGGGTGTGGTTGATATGTATCTGTATTTGCATCTACCGACACCACCGCAGAAAACGACATGATGTTTCTCAAAGTTGCTATTTCATCCACATTTAGCGTCTTGTTGACATTTTCTGAGGTATCTGATTTTAATTGAATCGCCTCGAAAAACACCCCCATAAAATTAGCCAATCTATCAAAAAAGGCTGCGTTAGGCTCAGGCATAACACCTTGCCACAGTCTAGCAAATTCCCCGTCTTCTTGCCCTAATATCTTGATGTCTGTTAGTTGGTAAAACAAGTCATTAATGGTTTTAACCTCATCCTCAGAAAATTCTTCCAACTGTTTTAGGCGGTTTTGTAGATAATTATACAGAGGGCTAAAGGTATTCTGTAAGCACAGCGTCGCAAACAAAATACGCATCTTCTCATTGACTTGAGCCACGTCATCTTTTTCTAAACCTTGCTTTTTGATGAGAACCAGTTTCAATAACAGCAAATTATTGAACAACCGTTTCACCGTGCGAGGGTTAAAACCGACCGAAAAGGAAATGAGCTTGACATACAAGTCAACGTCTTCTGTTTCGTGTGCGACATCAATATGCTCAAGCATTTGTTGACAAAACTCGTTAGCGTTGTATTGGCTCACTGGCATGTTAAACGGCACTTGAATGATTTTGTCAAAAAAACTGCGGTCCTTGAGTTCATCTTCGCCAACGCCAAATTTCTGTTTTAATCCTTGTGTAACAACTTGGTAATCACAAGCGAGGACATACACACAGCCATCAATATCTAAAAACAATTTTAAGGATTCCAAAAACTCGACGGCTTTTTGAGGCAGTAAACGGTCAAGATCGTCAATAAAAACCACAATGCGGTCCAGATTGCATTCCTTACGTTTGTTTTCAACCAGTGTCACTAAGTCTTTCTGTAAATCCTCAATATATTCAGAGGGTTCTGGCGATGGCTCTTTAGAAGCGTCTATGATCTCTTTACCGTATGTCGTTGCACCAGCCATTTCTAAAGCACTGCCAGCCGCATAAGAGATCACCTTCTTGCTGCTAGCCAAAATATTATATAGAGTCTTTTTCGGTGTAGAGCCTTCGGGTGGCTTATTAACAGATTCATCAGTACTTGGTTCTGGTTTAAGCCCTTCCAAGTTATCAATAAAGCGAGATAACAATGAAATACTTAACTGATTATCCAAATTGAATTGGGAATATTGCCAAGTATTAAACCACAGAGTATGGCATTTTTTACCTTCTACTTGGCAATCTGCCTTAATTTTCTGTTCAATCAAGTACATCATACTACTTTTGCCACTGCCCCAATCACCTTGAATACCAATAGTCATTGGAGTATCGGCAGACAGGATAAAATTGCTCAAGGCTTCAGCGTAGTCACTTAAACCCAAAGCGTCATTTTCACCGACTAGAATGGGGGCATCTTTTAGCCCTCTTATTTCTGGCATATTGAATTCTCTTCAGTTGTTAGCTCTAATTAAAAAAAAGAGCAGAATCAATGGGGTTAGACTCAATTGATTTGCTCACGATTTTGATTTTCTATCCCCACCTTTGTCTTTTGGCTTAGCTTGGCGATTAAGTTGTTGTTCAATTAAACCTTTAAACTCAATACCGCCGTTTTTTTTAAATAACAGGTAAATCAATGAGTGACAAGCGGGTTCACGATGAGGTCTTATTTTAATAACCTATTGATTTTTATACTTAAAAAATCACTTCGCATTGAAAACCCTTGCAGGGTAAAAAACAGCGGTATTGAGTGTATACAGTGTTATAAGTATATGAACATGGTTTGTCATTAGTACATAAGCTTGGCATTTATGTTTATCACAAGCTGGTTTAAGTTTTTCAAGATAAAATTGGTAATCTTCATCTGTGATAAAAATCGGTGCATGATTGTTACCACGAATAATCATAAGTTGCGGATGACCAATTAGAACAAAACGAGGAGGACGTGCCATAATAATTTAATAAAAATATTTAGTGACCGTTTAAAATTGATAATTCAATCGAGTCTGACCCCATTGATTGTAACAAGGATAAGTCAATTAAAAAAATCCGTTGTTTTCGTTAATCAGTTGTACTATTATAGCGGATTAGCAGAAATAACGGATTATTATTTTTATTTTAACAGGATTCATATTTGTGTTGATTTATCCTTGCTGACATACAAACCATGTAGAAATGCGGCTATAATATCTACATGGATTGTATTTTAAAAGGATAAGAAGACAAAAAAAATGTGGTATCCGTTAGTTAATTAATTACTAATTGTTCTACAATTTTATAAACGTGTGTTCCAACTTGATTCAGCCATCTTGCTTTCGGATTATTATCTAATTGTTTGGCATTTTGCACGGCTTGTTTAACATAAGATTTAAAACAATCAGTATTAAGTTTGGCTTTATTATAGCCACAGTTATGAAGATTTTTTAATTCATCATTCAATTGTTCAGTGATTTTTTGGCAAGTGCTTGTTGTGATGGTAGGTAAAATATAATGGCAAAGTAACCAAGTTTCAAAACAAGGATTACTGACAGCTAATTGAAAATCACAGTCTTTAGCTTCTTTAGTTACTGACTTCAGTTTTTTATCTTTCCACCTATCGACATCAATCATCAACCACAGTTCATCATCAGCTTTTAAATCATATTCTTGGCGAAAATCTTTTAATCTTCTTAAAATATATTCAGGTGAAGATTTATTATCTTCACCAGTTGGAATGACTTTAACTTGAACACGCCTATTACGAAACAGTGCAAAATACTGTTTTTCAGTGATTCTACCTTCAGTTGCAATAATCAATAAACGTGTATCTCCTACAACTTCTAAACTACGATCAATTGGACGTTTTTTTCTATGTGTCAGTGCCATATAAAAGGAATTCCCCCAAATCGCCCTTGAAGATAAGCCTTTTGAATATTTAAGTCTGCATTCATTTTGAGATTGATTAATGAATAAAGTTGTGAGGCACCTTGTTCATTTTTTTCTAAAAACCAGATTTCATCTTTACGCAATAAATTTAAATCCAATAAATTGGTATCATGTGTGGTAAAAATTAACTGACTATGATGTTTTTTGGAAACCGCGTTTAGATAATTTTCTAAAAATAGTTTGGGAAGTAAGGCATGTAAACTGCGATCAAGTTCATCAACGATATAAACTTTTTCTGAATTCAACAAATCAACTAATATTGGTAATAGATGTGCAAGCCGTTGTGTACCCGCCGATTCTTTAGCAAAGTCAAAAGAAACAACGCTTCCATCAGATCCATGATGCTGTGCTTCTAAACGAATCAGTATCGGTTCCCCGAATTCGTTAGCAGATATAGTATAGGATTTGCCCTCACTAAACATAATAATTGTTCTTGCAGAACTCACATCATTTTCGATTTCTAGTCGTATTTGTTCAGATAATCCGGGAAAATGTTTATCGTAATCTAATTCCTCTTCAATCGTTTTAATACCTTGTATGCCGGTGTCGGCTTGCTTGAGAAAATCACTTAAAAAACTAATAAAGGGTTTTTCTTTATTGGCTCTAATTTCCAAGGGCAAATAATGAGGAGTGACTGGCACAACTTGCAAAACATTTTCAAACCATTCATAAAGTGGTTTTAATTTTTCCACATTTCGTTCCAAGGCTTCGGTTAAAAAGAGTTGATTTTGGCGTGTACCTTGAGCAACAAATTCAAGAAATTGTCTTTGTTTACTATTTTGACGCGCTAATGAACCACCTAATTCAACAGTTACTTTGCCCGCTTCTGAAGTCACACGCTCGAAATAACGCAATTCTCTTTTGTTAGGAGTCACAAATAACCATTCTTCAAGCACTCGTTGATTATTAATAATAAACCCGTAATGATAGCGAATATTTTGATAAAAAATAATAAATTCAAAGTGACTTGGCTGAGTTCGTAAGATTTTATCAAGACGAAATGGTTCCACCGGAATGGATTTAGTGCCTTGAATTCCATTAACAATCAGCTGTTTTGCACACCCTATCGCTTCAACCAATTTAGTTTTACCATGTGCGTTAGCACCATATAAAACACTGGTTCTGAGCAAATCAGTTTCGGAGTGTGTGTGAATTAAATGATTTTTATGTTCTTCAAGCTTTGCAGTGGCTACCATAGAAAATAGGGTTTCTTCGGCAAAGCACATAAAATTTTTTACCATAAATTGGAGTAGCATTTTTATTCTGTGAACAATAGTAAAATTAAAGACCACAAGGATTGTATTTAAGAAAGGATAAGTCAATTAAAAAAATCCGTTTCCCTACGGGATTAATCAGTTGTACTATCTAAGTACTGAAGCACAAGTTATCGGATATGATGGAGTCCAAAAAGTGTGTCCAAATCTAAAGGTTTGGACTCCAAAAAGTGGTCACGTCCAAATCTAAAGGTTCATTGGAGAAAAAAATAGGGGACAGACCACATTTCTTTTTGCTACACTTCACTGCCATTAAGTTAAGGACATACACACAGGTATGCCCCCTACCAATCTCAACGTATTCAGGGGATGTAGGGGCATTCGAGGCTAATGTTTTTCTTCAAAAAACATTAGCCTCGAATCCTGCGTG
>JAOZSV010000393.1 GCA_029939505.1 Thiotrichaceae bacterium
TAGTTTCAACCCCGAAGGGGTTAAACATGAATAGCCACTGATGAAATCGGTGGAACTTGGAAGCACCTTGCGTCACATCAGTCAGTTATTGAAATTGGAGTCCAACGCTTTAGCTTTGGTACAAGCCGTTTTTTGAAAAAACTGGGTTTTTACAAATCTTTCCGATTAGCTAAAACGATTTGTCGAATCGCTAAGTTGGAACGAATAGAAAGACCATTCGTCACTGGGTTTTCACCTTCTTGTACATACGCAGCGTAGAGAGTGTAATCGCCACCCATGCCTTCGGGCAATTCAAAGTCAAAGATATAGTGGCTGGTTTCCGTATTTTCTACGGAGGTTTTATGGGGCTGTGCTGAGACATTCCATTCATGCAATGGTATGTCTGTTCTATATAAAAATTGATTATCGGGTAATTTAATAGCAACCCACAGATCAATACGGGTGTATTTGTCTCGATTGACGGTTTCGATTAATTCGATTACCACTTTTTCACCCACTTGGTAAAAATCTTTTAATCCTTTAAATTCGAGAACAGCAAAGCCTGATGTGACTGGAACGGTGACAGGTTCAGGAACGGTGACGGTTTCTTGTTCGGAAACAGTGATGGTTTCTTGTTGGGTGCCTGTTAATCCATCATTATCCGTGACGACAAGGCTGATGGCATAAGTGCCAGCATTGGGTAAGGTGAGGGTGGCTGTTCTACTGGTGGCAGTTTGTCCATCGGAACTTGACCATTGATAGGCGTTAATTGTACCGTCTGAGTTATACGTATCTTTGGCATCTAATGTTACGATGAGGGGGGCTTCGCCGCTACTGGGCGATACGGTAAAAACAGCGACTGGCGGTTGTAGCACAGCGGTTGGCGGCACATTTAAACCAGTCTCCCACAATCTTATCTCCCCATAAAAATCCCCCGATAAAGCGAACTGTCCATCGGGCGAAAAGGCGACTGAAAACACACCATCAGTATGTCCCGTAAAAGTCCGTATTTCCTCGCCCGTTGAGACAGACCACAATTTCAGGGTTTTGTCAAAACTGCCCGATAAGATAAACTGTCCATCGGGACTGAAGGCAAGGCAGTCGCCAGAACAGATTCCTTCCGTATGCCCTGTAAAAATACGGAGGGGTTCCGTAACGGTGTCTGCAAAACTGTTGCTGTATAGTAGGATGATTAGAATAAATCTATGGATAATTGTATCTTCTCAAAAAGTGTGGGTAAACTTGCAGCGAACCGGTCAGGTTTTTTCCACAGAATTTAGAGAAGATACGGATAATTTTCATATTATGCACCTCGTGCTTTAAATTGTTATTGTAAGTAGTGAAGCATAAGTTTTCAGATATTTTCTTCGCCGCTCAGAAACCGAGTTTTTTGAAAAAGCTCGGTTTCTAAATACCCGATTATTTATGCACAGGTACTTATAAGACACTGCCATTAAGTTAAGTCTTGGAGTCCATTCGAGGTTTTTGAAGAAAAACTCAAACCTCGAATTGATTTTAAACGACATAGTCCAAATCTGAAGGATTCGATTCGAGGTTCAAGTTTTTTCTGTAAAAAAACTTGAACCTCGAATTGAGTTTTTTGAAGAAAAACTCAAACCTCGAATGGATTCCAATAAACATTCCTTAACTTAATGGCATTGACTTATAAGAACAATACCATTAAGTTAAGAATTTTATGTAGGGTGGTTTCGAGGTTTTAGTTTTTTGAAGAAAAACTAAAACCTCGAAAACGTCTTTTTTTTTGCCCACCAGCCTCGAATCGGTGGGCAAAAAAAACACTTTGCCCACCCTACATGTATGGATTTTTCAACTTAATGGCATTGGCTTATAAGAAAGAATTTTAGGAGCGAGCATAAATTTCCATACCACATCAATGTACAGCCTCTTAGTACAGCGGATTAGCGGAATCAACGGATTTTTTTAATGTTGATTAAGTCTTGAAATAAATTATACTCTGAGGCTCTTGCAAAACTGTTTTTAGCCTTAGAAATCCGATTTTTTTCAAAAATCGGATTTCTTAAACCTCGCGTGGGATATGTTTCGAGATTAGAATTCGAGGCTAAAGTTTTTTTTAAAGAAAAAACTTTAGCCTCGAACCGATTTTTTTGTTCTGAATCAGAATTTCTTAAACCTCGTGTTTTCAGATTTTTTCAATAACATCCTCTGTCAATTCAAAGAGTTATAATATTATGAGTCGTTTCCAAAAATATCCGTTTATCAATTCGAGGCTAAAAGTTTTTTGAAGAAAAATTTTAGCCTCGAAGTTTATTCCGCTAATCCGTTGTACTAAACTGAAACAAAAAAATGGTATAAAAATTGTAGCGATCTTGCATTAGGAAATCGCTAATTTTTAATGGCGATTTTATTTCATGCACATACCAAATTGAAAATCCTTTTCTTATATCTCGATCATCAAGTTTTCTCGTTATCCCAACAATAACTACAAGGATTGTATATAAGAAAGGATTGGATCGAGGTTATGCTCGTTTTTAATCCTTTTTTGTTTCCAACCTTTTAGCGTTTTTAATCCCTTTTTGTCTCCAACCTTTTAGCGTTTTTAATCCCTTCTTATATACAATCCTTGTAGTTAGCGTTTTTAATCC
>JAOZSV010000200.1 GCA_029939505.1 Thiotrichaceae bacterium
CTCCAAAGCAACAAAGCTAAAGCGTTGTACTCCAAAGCAACAAAGCTAAAGCGTTGTACTCCAAAGCAACAAAGCTAAAGCGTTGTACTCCAAAGCTAAAGCGTTGTATTCCATTTTCAAAAAAATTTCAACTCTTAATTCGCTATAATAGATATATAGTAACTACTCATAATACCTTCGCCAATCAAAAATTAATGGTTAATGGTGAATTATGAATGGTGAATTATTAATTAAATCAATCGTTTAAAGAAAAATTGAGTTCTTCATCATTCACCATTCATCATTTCGAGGTTTGAGTTTTTTGAAAAAAAACTCAAACCTCGAAAACCATTGGCGAAGGAGCCCGTATTAATTGAAATTTTAGGACTTTTTATGAAAGAATCCTTGTTGATAGTAAGCCTCATCCTATTAATTTTAACTGGATGTGCTTATAGGCCTATACCCGTTGCGACGGCTTACCCGATAACCGCACAACGAAAAATGCAATCAGCACATCATTGGGATGTTTTGGCTAAAGACCTTGCTGAACGATTGAAAACAACCATTGATATCAGTTTTCCCAATGCTGTTGTTAAACCCCCTGTGTTTGTTAAGTATAATAAAAAAACGTCTTTTGGTAAAGGCTTTTTTACGCTGTTAACCAGTCGGCTCATTCAGCAAGGACTGGTTGTAATGGATAGTAATGCACAATATGGCGACAATTTGGTTATTGAATACCAGATGCAAGTTGTTCATCATGAAGATCGTCGCCTGACTTATCCGCCACCAGGGGTATTTACTGCTCTAGCGGCTGGCGTGTGGTTGGTTGCACATGCACAAGATCATTGGAAATATTCAGGTTTGGGTGTTTTACCTCTGACAATAGGGGCAGACGTTAGCACATTCGTAGATTATTATTTGCCTGGCGCAACCAATACGGAAGTGATTATCAGCACAGTAGCGACTATGGGTCAACAATATCTTTTTGGGGATTCCCGTATTTATTATGTTAATGATGGTGATAATGATCATTATGAAGACTTCACTACTATTAATAAAACTTATCAGGTAGTCAATCAATGATGAAAGCAACACGAACTTTTTTTTATGTGAGTTTAGTCCTTGTATTGATAACAGGATGTAGTTATAGTTATATTATGGGGACAGATAGGGATTTGGTGAGGGCAAGCTATGTTGCTGCTGATCTGCTTTTAAAAGGGGTGAGAGACATTCGTAGTTTAAAACCTCGACACGATGGTATTTATACAAAACAACCTTTTTTAGTGGCGAGTTTTGTTAATATTGATGATTTACAACAATCCTCTACATTTGGGCGAATAGTCGCTGAACAAATTGGTTCTCGCATTGCACAAAAAGGGTATAAAGTCATTGAACTCAAATTGCGAACGAGCAGTGTTTTTGTTCAACAACATACGGGAGAATTGCTCCTATCAAGAGAATTGCGTGAAATCAGTCTTCAACATAATGCCTATGCTGTTGTTGTGGGTACTTATGCCGCGAGTAAAGAGATAGTTTATGTGACCGCGAAATTAGTTCGCACTCAAGACAGTGTGATTTTAAGTTCTTCTGATTACAGCTTGCCAGTTGGTCCTGATACAAAATATCTGTTACGGAAAGGGCATTAGGAATGGTGAATTAAAAGTTAAGTAGGTCGGGTTAGATGGCGGCGCAAAGTAACCCGACACAATTTATTAGGTAAATGTCGGGTTACGTTATCACGCGACGCTTGATAAGCTAACCCGACCTACCATACTGAAACATCAAACTCTCAGCCGACTTTTTTAACAATTCACAATAAAGTGATTATTATGTCTAAGTATTTGTTATTGTTTCTATTTCCTATTTTTCTTGCCGCATGTAATAGTAGTGACAACGAAGAAATTATCGCTATACCTGCTGTAGATGACGTTGTTGTTGGTGATATTCAATATATTGAGTGGGAAGGCAGTGCTAACGGCGAGTGGGTTTCTGATGCCAATGGTGATCGAGTCAGGTTTGAATTTGAAACGGGCTACATGAATTTTGGAGAAACCGTTTATTATAATCTGTTGCTTGATGAAGAGTCCAATTTCGTGATGGATGGAGTCATCGAAGGTGCTGTAGTAGAAGTGTTTGCTGTTAATGGCGATACCATTGTTGCACTTGTTGCGCCAGATGGTACTTATCTTGACATTGTCGGATCAGAAAGCGATTTGTATATCGAAAACACTAAAATACCTGCGGCAACGATTGCATCATTTGATGAGGAGAAAACAACGCTTCGCAGTTTATCTTCTACTGATTCCCAGAAAAGGAGTTTGACTTCTACATCATCTTATTTGCTACCTGCAATAAAAAGGGAGCCAAATGCGGTTACGGAACCAAGTGGGGAACGCAAATCGGGTGTTTTACAAAGGAAAAATTAAATTTTATGTTGTTGAAATCAAACCTCAGAGGTTTTGAAAACCTCTGAGGTTTTTAAGTGAATTTACTTTAAGAAAGGAAAGAAATATGAAAATGATGAGAAAGAGTGCAATTGCTCTCTTAATCCCAAGTCTAATTATCCTCACGGGGTGTAACGAGAAAAGTGCGGATATCGGGTTTAACACAGAAAATGGCGTTTACACCAACGAATTTTTTGGCATGACTATAAAATTGCCCGATGATTGGCATGTAGTCAACGAAGAGGCTAAAGAAGCAATTGATGTGAAGAATTCTATATTCCTTATGGTTGCCAAGTATATTTGGGGTTCAGCGGTTCATTCTAATCCCAATTTAATCGTGACAATAGAAAGTATCAAACACCTCCCTGTGATAAAGAAGGGACGGGACTACCTTTATTTGAAGAAAAAGGTTTTGGAAATCAGCCAGACGGGGTATTCATTTAAAGAGGTACACTCTGAAAAGATTGGCCCTGTCGAATTTGATGTTCAAGAAGTTGAAATAAACTCTGGAACAGTTAAGATTCATCAAGAACTTTATACAAGCATAATGAGGGGGTACGCGCTTAGCTTTATTATGACTTGGCAGCAAGAGGAAGAGAAAGATAGTCTAAAAGAAATTCTCTCAACCCTAACATTTCGCATTGCCCAAAACATTACCTTTGGCCCTTTGGCTGATAAGACTTATGGTGATAAGCCCTTTACGATCAGTGCAGTAGCCGATTCAGGTTTGCCTGTCATTGGTATTGCGACGGGCAATTGTACTCTCAAGGGTAATCAAGTCACTCTCACAGGCGTGGGACATTGTCAAATAAAGGCTTTACAAGAAGGCAATGCCAATTACAAGGCGGCTAAGTCTATCCAAGATTTCAACATTGGCAAAAAGAATCAAAAAATTGCCTTTAACACTTTGGCTGATAAGACTTATGGTGATAAACCCTTTACGATCAGTGCGACTATCTCATCAGGCTTGCCTATCAGTGGTTATGCGACAGGCAATTGTACTCTCAATGGCAACCAAGTCACTCTCACCGGCGTGGGACGTTGTCAAATAACGGCTTTACAAGAAGGTAATGCAAATTATAAGGCGGCAGAGTCTGTTATCCAGCATTTCAATATTTTAGAATAAAATTGGAGTCCAACGCTTTTAGCTTTAGAATAAAATTGGAATCCAACGCTTTAGCTTTAGAATAAAATTGGAATCCAACGCTTTAGCTTTGGAATAAAATTGGAGTCCAACGCTTTAGCTTTGGGCGGATTGGACTAACAAAGCTAAAGCGTTGTACTCCAAAATACAAAGCTAAAGCGTTGTACTCCATTTTAAAAAAAAATTCAACTCTTAATTCGCATTAAGACTGAGTAGTTACCAAAATAACAACGTTTTAGGATAAACGCTTAATTCCGCGCTTGCCGTCTCTTAGCTCGCCTTATTTTAGTTTGCTGTTTTCTGTTATATTCGGATCGCCTGGGCGCTACCCTTCTAACAGGTTGCGCTCTTCTAACAGGTTGGGGTGAGACCTGCCGTGACTGAACCTGTTTTCTTCTAACAGGTTGCGCTCTTCTAACAGGTTGGGGTGAGACTTGCCGTGACTGAACCTGTTTTCTAGGTTGTGACGTGTATCTCTGTTTTGGCGTATTAATCGGCAATGCGGGTTGCCTGTTCTCTATCACCTGTTGAGCATTTTGACTCGGTTTCCGATTGATAGAAAATGCGGGTTGCCTGTTCTCTATCACCTGTTGAGCATTTTGACTCGGTTTCCGATTGATAGGAAATGCGGTTCGCCTGTTCTCTATCACCTGTGGTACATTTTGACTCGGTTTCCGATTGATAGGAAATGCAGTTCGCCTGTTCTCTATCACCTGTGGAGCATTTTGACTCGGTTTCTGATTGATAGAAAATGCGGGTTTCTGCCCTATCGCCTGTTTTGGCGCGTGTTTTGGCAGTGTTTGATATTGCTTTGCAGAAGTCGCCGTTTCCCGCTTCTTTGCGCGAGCGCGATTTTGAGCTTTCTTCGCCTTTCTCATTTTTCGCACACGGGGTTCACTCCTATAATAATCTTGCCTATAATATGGGCTATAATAATGTCGCCTATACCTGAACTCATCTTCAGGCGAAATGAATATCGGGGTTGGCGCATAAGTCGTAGAAGAATGAGTATGGACTTCACTCTGCTGGCTCGCCACTCCACCAACCCCCATTCCTATCGGATAATCTCCCCCCATTCCTATCGGATAATTTGTTCTTTCTGTATAAATAGGGGCACAACCTACTATATACACGAGTAACAACATCGAAACAGGGCGTAATCTTCTTAGCACATTTTGGATATTTAACATAATAATCACCGATTTTTATTTCTTATTCAAATTTAGATTTAGAAATCAGATTTTTGAAAAAATCGGATTTCTTAAACCTCGTGTGTTCAGAGTTTTGCAAGAACCTCTGTATCTTAAATTAATTAAAGCATATTACAAGGCTTTTGTCATTACCCACTCTCGTGCAATTCGCTTTATTAAACACGAAAGTCTTGCTTCCAAACATTTTTCTGAAAGTCTATATCTGAATGAAGAACAACGTTTTTTCATTTTAGTTGTCAATTCTCATTTTGCATCGCAATTTACATCATAATTGGCAACATTAAAAATTAACATAAGAAAAACATAGACTTATAAATAATATAAAAGTGGTGCAAAATATGCACAATCATTGTTTATTATTTGCTCTGTCTTAATATCGTACTCTGTCAATATATATTGGTCGATAATTTTTTAACTATTTGATTATTATACAATAAATAGAAAAAAACTCGGCAAAAAAGATTGACAAAATGCGAGGTAGGTAAAAAATAAACTATACTGATTGTAAAAACCCACTCATTTTTATTTGTAGGAGAAATTTTATGTTAAACACTTTATTATCATGGCGTTCTATTTTCCAGATAGGACGAGTTCACAAGTCAATGATTCAATTGCTCAGGGGAATGTCTTTTCTAATCCTAATGAGCGTTTTGTCGCCAAGTTTTGCCGAGTCAAGTAACCCCTCATTTCCAACCTCATCAGACAAGTCTTTTCCTCAAACCATTGATGATGCAATAAAGCAAGATGGCACTGCTCGTATCATCGTTTTTTTGGATATGGCGGGTTTGTCTCCAAGAAATGGAGTAAGACAATCACGAGAAGAAATGATAGCCGAAGTTCAAGACGACTTTCTAAAGAGCTTATCGTCTTCTCAAGAGCCAGACGCTTTTGGTTCCATGTCTATAGATGAAACGAACATAAAGAAATTCGCAAAGTTTCCTTTTCTAAGAATGGAAGTTAATGCCTCCCTGTTGAAACAGATTGAAAATAATTCACTCACCCAAACTGTAGAGCTTGATCGCCTTTTCTTTCCTAACCTAAGCAAGAGTGTTCCCCTTATTGGAGGTGATGAGGCTTGGAATATGGGTTATACGGGGAAATGTCAAGCAGTCGCCTTTCTGGATACCGGCGTTGATGGGAAACACCCTGATTTAGTGGATAAACTGGTTGCGGAAGCGTGTTTCTCAGTCTCTGGTTCAAACTCTTTATGCCCAGATGAATTAGATGAAAAAATCGGTACTGGGAGTGCGACATATTGTCCAGAACCAGGTAATGTTTGCTCGCATGGTACACACACGGCGGGAATTGCAGTCGCTAATGGCGATGTCAAGGGTGTCGCGAAAGAGGCTAATCTTGTTGCGATACAGGTGTTTCATCGTAATGGAGGCGGGTTAAGTGCTTTCCAATCTGACATCATATTTGGACTAGAATATGTACTTGAACTACACGAACAAGGGCTAGATATTGCGGCTGTCAACATGAGCTTGGGTGGTGGTAAGTACTATAATCAGTGTGATATTGGTTATTCAACACTGACAACCGCTATTGCCAAACTCCGTGATGTTGGTATTGCAACGATAGTCTCATCAGGTAATCGTGGCTATGATGATGCGATTGGAGCTCCCGCCTGCATTTCTCACGCCATCAGTGTTGGCGCAACTGATAAAAGTGATAATATAGCCAGTTTCTCAAATAGTGCCAACATCCTTGATTTATTAGCACCTGGCGTAGGGATTAAATCCACTGTTCCAGGCGGCAGTTATGCTTATATGAGTGGCACTTCTATGTCAGCACCTCATGTTACTGGGGCGTGGGCTGTCTTAAAATCCGCAAAACCCTCCGCAACACTTGATGACATCTTGACGGTATTACAAGATACAGGTAAGCCTATTCTGGATACGAGGAATGATATTACTAAACCGCTCATCCAAGTTGATGCAGCACTGGAAATGTTGAATCCTCCCAAACCTATCCTGCTCTATGGCGTACATGATGCGGGACTCAATAACTCACATTTCTTCACAATTGACACCACACGCGATGTGACAGAACTGAGTGTATATCCGGGCTATGATATTGAAGGGCTTGATATTCATCCTCAAAGTTGTCAACTTTATGCGTCTGCGGGTGATGATACCTCCAATCCTGGACATCTCTACTTAGTGAACAAGGAAAACGGAGAACTGACTGATCTGGGTTCCACAGGTTCTCAAGAAGTTGATGCGTTGTCTTTCAGTCCTGATGGAAAACTATGGGGATGGGCACAAGATGAGGGATTGCTCAGATTTGATGACTTGCCATCAGCGACGGCTACCTTGGTTGTACCTTATGAGGGTGAGATTGAAGGCATTACATGGAATGAGAGTGGCACAACACTCTATGCTGTACAAAACGTACATAAGGGGCATGATCCTGATAGTCACGGTTTGGATGGCAATGTTAGAGTGTTAGCTTATGACGGAAGTGAGGTTACTGCGTGCGAACTAGACGGGGTGAAAGAAATTGAGGCACTTGATACATTGCCAGATGATAATTTGATAATCGGCTATCACGAACATGATAAGCTGGTTATCGGTGTGCTAAATTTTGAATCATGCAGTATAACGCATGAAGAAGAAATTTCTTCTCCTTATAATGATGTAGAAGGTATTGCCTGGTTTTAATCGATCAGGAAAAACCTCTGAGGTTTCCAAAACCTCAGAGGTTTGGCTCACGAAACGAAAAACCTCTGAGGTTTCCAAAACCTCAGAGGTTTGGCTGCCAAACATTTTTTGAAAATCTATATCAACATTGCCTCAGCAAGGCGTGGTTTAGAAAAAAATGCGATAACTTGATCATCCACAATAACATCCTTTGGGCGCACTTGCGTTTTCAGTATAAGCCCTTCTAGTGTTTTACAACGACTCAGCGCGACATAAAGTTGTCCATGTGCAAAAGCACCCCAACCCAAATTGATAATCACTTTATCAAACTGTTTGCCCTGACTTTTATGAATCGTGATGCCCCACGCCAATTTGAGTGGATATTGTATAAATGAGCCAAGAACTTCAGTCGTCACCACTTGCGTTTTTTCATTAAATTGATAAGCCAGTATTTCCCACTTAACTTGCTCGACGACATAAATTGTTTTATCAATTTCCACTTGAATCTCGTCTCTTCTGATTTTCTTAACTCTACCCAGAGTGCCATTTACCCAACGCCCTTCACTATCATTTTTAACAAACATCACTTGCGCCCCTTCTTTAAGTGATAATGCCAAATCTGTTGGAAAACTCTCTTTATTAAATTTCCCCTTCATTTCTCCTTCAAAATGATGCAAGCGTGAAGACAATTTTGCCAAATGCGCCGCGTTAATTTGTGAAGCGATCTTATTCGTTGTTGTCAAAGTAATGTAATAATCATCCACATTAGACTCAAACTGCGGCTGGTAACGCTGATTAATCTGTTGTATCTCAGTTGAACCAATTTGACGATTACGAATGGCATTAAGCAAATTAATAAATGCCTCTTGCTTTTGACGATAAACTTTTGTCAATTCAAAAACTTCCATACCAAGTTCATCAAAAATTTTCGCACTAAAAAAGAAAGGGCTTTGGTAGGTGGTAGAAAATAATTTGGCTTCCTCATCTCTGGAAACCACAGGGGGCAATTGAAATAAGTCGCCGATAAAAATCATTTGAACGCCACCAAAAGGCTTTTTACACGTTTTGCCATTTAAGCGCATAAATTGATCAATGACATCCATCATATCGGCTCTAACCATTGAAACTTCATCTATAACAATCGTTTCAATTTTTTGATATAACTTACGCTTCGCTTTTGAACGTAGCGTTTTGATTTCATCAGGATGAATCGGGCGGGGTGGCAATCTAAAAAATGAGTGCAAGGTTGCACCACCTACATTCAGGG
>JAOZSV010000394.1 GCA_029939505.1 Thiotrichaceae bacterium
TTTTTATTAGCATTTCGGATAAAGCCACGGACAACCTCTTCATGTGAGTGATCAACTGGAATCGCTCGCTTATTTTGGCGGTTTCATCCGTCAAAGCAACCGTACTTCCACGAAAATCAAAGTGATAAGCCAGATAGTTGCCATCTTGTTCTTGCCCAATCAACCCTAAGCCATAGACATAAAACGTTTTCTGTCCATTTTCTTCTTTAACCAGAACTTGACTTAGTGCGGGCTGCGAATTAACCACATAACTCGTTTGATTAACTCCAATCCGTTGATTTTCAGCATCATAGCGATAAACCGTTTCGTCAGCTTGAATTAACCGATTGCGTGAATCAAATCCAAAGTTCGTCAATTCACCCGCCAAAAGCCCTTTCGTCATATTACCATCAGCATCGAATTGGACCACTTTGTCATCAACAGTGGCTAAGCGATTCGCTGCTTGATAGGTCATATCCAGATTGATATCAGGATCAACTTCGGGGCTGGTTTCTTCTTTAACGATGTTGCCGGCAGCGTCGTAGCTGAAATCAAATTGGCTAATCACTTCAGAAGTGGCAACCACGATATCCTTCTGCTGCTTCAGTTGTCCCGCCTTATCATAGACACGAGTCATTTGGGTGCCATTTTGACGCAAGGTGCTGATTAAACGACCATTTTTATCATAATCATATTCAGTAATATGATTTTCCCAATCAATCACTTTAACCAATTGACTCGCAGCATCGTATTCATTTCGAGGCTAAAGTTTTTTGAAGAAAAACTTTAGCCTCGAATGGACTTGCTTGCCATCGGGATAAGTTTTCGAGGTTTGAGTTTTTCTTCAAAAAACTCAAACCTCGAAAGGTGATCAAATTGCCGACTTCATCATAGGCGTATTGTAGGGTATTGCCTTGATGGTTGGAGTATTTGGTGACGCGGTTGAGTTTATCGTAGAAGCGGGTAATGGTGCTATTGGCATCAGTGACAGTTAGGACATTGCCATTCTTATCGTAAGTATAAGAGACGGAGCCATCAGCCCAGAATGCCGTTGCACACGTCTGTGTGCAACGGCCTACCTGGCTTACGAGCTATGATTTACGAATTATTCCTTATATTTTTTCAAATCCTTAAAGGCTAATACTAGACCAATTAATCCAATTATAATAGAAAGCAGTATTCCTATATTTCCAATACTAGGATAATGCAAACCTAATATAAAAAAAAATAATGCCAGTAAAAAACCAATGGATAAAAGTAATACTCCACGATCTATTTTATTACGATCGATTTCATTATGTTTCATAATTAATTACAAGACAAAATAGTTGTATAACACATGGGTATGCCAAGCCAAAATCCAGATCCTGCTCCATATTTGAAAGGAGATTTAGAACTTCCTAATGAAGTTATTCCATTTTCATCAAACCCACAACTACCTTCAAAACCCAAAGATTTAATAAACCCAAGGTCTCCCGCTAAGGATATAGACCATCCAGCTAAAGCCTGTTCTATTTCTTTCATTGCTATCCCAATCGGAATTCCAACTGACGTTCCACCATACATGCCACCACCTAATATACCACAAGAAGTTGAAGTTACGCATGTTTTTCCTTTAATAGGATCAAAAATAATGGCAGTTTGATGTGAATACCCTCCTACTAAGAAAAATAATGTTATATCACTTGATACACCTACATACGGACGTGGTATATGATCATCCTCTGGTTGATCACGACAAAGATTTCCTCCATAAAGTAAGCAATCATAATCTCCAATTGCACAACGTCCACAATACTTTACGAGTCCAAACGGATCAACAAAACTAACAGGCTGTCCTGTAACAAAAGCATACCGATTCAAAGTCTGCCCTTCAGCAACATCCCCATGCAGAATATCCTGATTAACAAACCGCCGAATCTCATGACTATAAAACCTAGCCCGCATATAGTAGAGATTATTTGCATCAGTCATCACCCCATACATCCCATTAAACAAAAACGGCGTTATTGAGGCATCACCACTGATCCGCAAACCATAAGGCAAATACTGAAATCGTTCAGTCACATTCCCAGTTTCATCCGTCAACGCAACCGTACTCCCACGAAAATCAAAGTGATAAGTCAGATACTCTCCATTTGCTTCCTGCCCAATCAATCCTAAACCATACACATAAAACGTCTGTGTGCCATCAGCTTCGGTTTTCACCAAAACTTGGCTCAAAGCAGGTTGTGAATTAACCACATATTGAATCTGGTTAACCCCAATACGCTGATTTTCAGCATCATAGCGATAAACCGTTGAGTCTGCTTGGATTAACCGATTGCGTGAATCAAACCCAAAGTGGGTCAATTCACCAGCCAAAGGCCCTTTTGTCATATTACCATCGGCATCGAATTGGACCACTTTGTCATCAACGGTGGCTAGGCGATTCGCTGCTTGATAGGTCATTTCCAGATTGATATCGGGATCAACTTCAGGGCTGGTTTCTTCCTTAACGATGTTGCCAGCAGCGTCGTAGCTGAAATCAAATTGGTTAATCACTTCCTCAGTTGCAACTACGATATCCTTCTGTTGCTTCAGTTGTCCCGCCTTATCATAGACACGAGTCTTAT
>JAOZSV010000201.1 GCA_029939505.1 Thiotrichaceae bacterium
AAAACTCTGAATACACCAGGTTTAAGAAATCCGATTTTTTCAAAAATCGGATTTCTAAGCTCGAAAGAGCGAGTTTTGCAAGAGGCTATAAATATATTAAAAAAACAATAACTTATATTAATTTACCTTTTATTCATCATTTCAGTATGGCATATACAGCTATAGGTTCTTCTTTGCCATAAATCCAACCAATACAGCTATAGGTTCTTCTTCTTTAGAATTGTAATAAACTTCTATATTCAAACGTCGTAAATCTTTATCCATCGTCTCTGAGACTTTTAAAACCCAAACCCATTCTCGTGCTGCCATCATGGCTGTACCTTCATCTAATTTTGGCGACTCTTCTCGTATTTGAATTTCTGTTAGCACATTCATTGCTACCCAGTGCGCTAAGGTTTTGTCGCGTAAATAACGGGCATTTTCCGCATTTTCAATACTGACTTTCATCACCGCTGCCAGCCCAATAGCAATAACAGCTAATGCAACCAATACCTCTAATAATGTAAATCCTTGTTTTTTTGATATTGAAGACACATTTTACCTGTGACACTACCTGTCAATTGATAACTGGTATTATTGAATGATACACTGAATATTATTTCAAATGGGGTAAATTCACCGCTGGAAAGTAATAATAATTGCGGACCATTTTTTTTAATCTCATCATTCAAAATAATAGGTTGATCTTCTAAATTAAGCTCTAATTGTATCCCTGACGGAAGTTTGCGGGGACGAAAAATATCATTTGTCAGTTGTTGCCATTCTTGCTCTTGCAACGCATAAAAATGATAGCGATCATTTTCAAAAGAAATTCCCATTTCTTTAGATTGCATAATGGCTTCTTGGCTTGCCATTGTCAAGAGTGAAGCGAGGCGTTGCGCTTCTTCTTCAAGTTTTTGCGACAGCCCTCCGTCACCAATAGATAGTGTTGTAAAGGTTAAAATGATACTAATAATAACCATGACAACCATGATTTCTATGAGCGTAAAACCATTGACTTCTTTATAAGGTAAACGAAACATGTTAAATTAATGGTGAATGATAAATTATGATTCATAATTCACCATTCATAACTCACCATTCATAATTCATCATTAAAAAAATCATTATGATCCGACACTATGATGCTGGCACTATGATACCACTAGAAAAAATCATTGTTCTTAATAAAGTCTCTTTGTTTTCAACGCTGAAAACTGAGGATATCCATATAATATCAACAATTGCTAGTGAGGAAGTTTATGATGATGGACATACCTTATTTTATGAAGGTGATATTGGTGATAGATTGTTTATTATCGTTGATGGCGAAGTGATGATTCTTAAAAAAAATAAGGATGGTACAGAAAAACATTTGGCTATCTTAAAGGAAAATGATTTTTTAGGAGAACTCTCATTGTTTGATGCAGAAACTCGAACGGCCACCGCACGTTGCCACGGCTTATGCACATTTTTGGTTATTGAACGCAATGATATGGAACAGTTAGCCCATGAATATCCAGCGATTGCTTTTGGTTTTATCAAGATGTTAATTAGTCGTATGCGTAGCATGGTTCTTAATAACAAAACTTAATTTAAACTTTATGAGAGCACGTATTTTGGGCTTATTATCCATCAAACCTAATGAGTGGGAGGGAGTACTTTACTTTTTTTTGGTATTGCTGGTATTTTCCTTTGGTGCCAGCTTTGCCCGTAGCATTGCTATGACTTTATTAATTGGAGAATGGGGTGGTGACAAACTACCTATTATGTACATTCTTATCGATTTAGCCGCGATAATGGGGTTTCTCAGATATGCACATTATACCAATAAATTTAATGGTTTAAGCATTTTCAAGTTTTTATTGTTATCGACAGCCCTCTTTTCAATCATTGCACAAATCTTATTTTTATTAACGACATACTGGTGGATCCAACAAAAATGGGTGTATGGATTTTTCTTTGTTGGCTTTTCCTTTTTTTTCATTCTCATTTCCATACATGCAGGTAGCGTTGTCGCTTCTTATTTTACGGCTTTTCAAGTTAAGCGTGTGACATCCATTGTCAATGCAGGTATTCCTATTGGTGGCATCTTAGGTGGTAGTAGCCTACTTTTTTTATTACGTTTTTTTCACATTCCACCACAATACTTGGTTGGCGTATTTAGCTGTGCTTGTTTCGGCGCATTTTTGTTGTTGCGGGTGGTTAATATACATTTAAGTCCAGTACGTGAAATGCAGAGCAGAGGAACTTACTTAAATCCTTTAAAGGAGTTAATAAGTGCTTTTAAATATATTCTTAGTTCTAGGCTAATGATTTTTATGTCCTTGGGGCTGATATTATTTGTGATTACACAAAAAATGTTGGAATATCAATACCAAACCGTTATTTATTTCAATATTTATAAAAATGATGATGAGCGAATTGCATTTTTTGCGACTTATGAAATCTTTGCCAATTTAATTTTATTATTATTTCAATTATTTCTCACTTCGCGTATTGTGATGAAAATGGGTGTTGGGGCAAGTAACATGCTTTATCCCATATTAACAACCATAATGGCTTTAACCCTCTTTATCTACTTTTATAGCAAAATGCAAGGATTAATATCAGATAGCGGCATGATAATGATGTTAAGTTTGGGTATTATCACTCAATTTGTTAATCAAGAAATGCGTTGGGCTTTGCGTACTCCGACTAATAATTTGCTGTTTAATGCGATTTCGCCCAATCTATGGGGGAGCAATAAGGCTTTTATCAATGGTATTGTATTTCCATTGTCAACCTTTTTGGCGGGTGGATTAATCATTGTGATAACAGGGGCTAATTCATCAATGATTGGATTGACTTTGAATCTTTCTGAAGAGCAAATCTATTATCTTTTACCTTTAATTGCCGTAATCGTTTCTTTTTTTGGAATTATAGTTGCCTTACCACAATGGGCTGCTTATAACAAGGAAATGTTGGAGTCACTCAACAAGAAAGTATTTGAGCGTCGGTTGAATAAAATAAGTGGCAAGCCTAGCAATAATCTCAAGCAGATGATACAGCAAAAATTGAATAGCACCGAACCTGAACATTTGACTGTCGTGTTGGAAGTGATTCGTGTTCTCAGATTAAATGATTTTGTCAATCAAGTAGGTAATTTGCTACTCAACACTCAAAATTTTCAAATTAAAAAACACTGTATTAACACCCTAGCTGCTTTACCACAATCTCAATCTAATCTGGCTTATTTAGTAGAAGCATTGCATACGGAAAAAGAAGCGACGGTATTACCACTGATTTTAAAAGATATTGCACAGTTTAAATCCGTCAATTTAAATGAAGACATCGAAAAGTTATTGACACATCCTTCAGCGTTGGTTTTTGTTGAAGCCAGCTTATGTCTTCATGCTCATCCCAGATATCAACGTAAGCATTTGATTGAAAAGAAGATTTTAAAATGTCTTCAGAAATTACCAAACAAAGCACTTTATTTATACGCTCTGGGTGAATTGCGCCAACCACATTATAGCAACATCGTTTTACCTTTCTTTAAGAATGAAAAGTCTGAAATACGTGTGGCTGCTTTTACGGCATTTATTCGTATGCTTGAGAATCAACTCGAACCTCATAAACCTCGTCTCATTGAAGCACTTAATTCACGGGATAAAGAAATTAAATTGGAGAGTTTAAAGGCACTTAAAAAGTGTAAACCTTTGAATGATTGGACTCCTATTATTCGGTTGCTGAAAGAACGTGATCGTTCTCTGGTTACAGAAAGTAAAGAGTTATTGCGCCTCAGTTTAAATCTGTGCAATTTGACACTCATTGAATATTTATTTTCTAATAAAATATCCGTACAACAACGGTTTGAAATTTTGTCTCTGGTTTATCCCAAACTTAATGATAAACAATGTCAGCGTTTGCGAGAAGAAGGCAATAATGCACTAAAACAATTTGTCCAAATGAATGGTTTATTAAAATTACATGAATCATTAGAACAGACGAATAAAGTGAATGATTTAATCACCAAAATATTGCAAGAAATTATTGAGGAACATCTGCTCCATGTTTTGACAATTATCACCTTTGCTTCTGAACAAAATCTGGAATTTTTTCAGAGAGTGAGTGTTGGATTATTATCATTAAATCGCGCTAATCAGGGTAATGCTTTAGAAGTATTATCTAATGCGAGAGAAAAATATTTGACGGATCGAGTCATTAGGTACTTTGAGGAACGGGTTAATAATCTTAAAGCAACTCGCCGCATTCATTTAGTGTTATTTGAAGAATATTTAAAAATCGACAAAAAACGCTATTATCCACTATTATTCGCATTAGAGCATGATATGCTTAGAGCGTGTTTGCTTTATCTGGAGCAAGAAAAAATTGGTAGTTTTAAATTGAATAATGCCAACAAAAATGTACGAGAATTGTTGCAAACTGCTAAACCTGATACTCGAAATATCAAGTTTTTCGTCTGACTACAATAACTATAGTTAGAAGTTCTTGCAAAACTCGCTTTTTCGAGCTTAGAAATCCGATTTTTGAAAAAAATCGGATTTCTTAATCCTTGTGTATTCAGAGTTTTGCAAGAACCTCAAGGATTATTTATAAAAAGGGATAAAAAAACGCTAACGATTGTCTCAGCGAAGGAATTGAGGCAATCCTTTCTTATAAACAATCCTTGTCGTTATTGTTTGGGATAACGAGAAAACTTGAACATCGAATGGCAGGCTTTAAAAACCGCCCATTGAACGTATTACCTGCTACTCACCATTATTCACCACCTTCTCAGTCTTATCTTGACGACGATGCTTATCTATGATCTCCTTGACATAATAAGCCTTGGGTATGCCATCAATTGAAATTTCAGCAGTGCCACTCGCCGCGCTTGATATTTCGATATGTCCTGTGCCGAACAAGCGTTGCATAAAACGCTGGTTTATCTGTACACTCCGGATATCAGACAAAAATATCTCGCGTATATTCTTAGAGAGGATACCTTTTCTAAAACCAACCCTTTCATTCGTCACAGTCAATCTCGTATTGATGACTTTCAGCCACCAAAAGAACAAGATTATAAATCCAATACTTCCCATAATCATCGCAATGACAGACAGGACCATCCAAAGTCGTTCCTCAGTCCCTAGATAACTAATTACTCCGAATATCCCCAGAAGCATTGCCATGACAGAGAAGCTGAATGAAAAAGGTCTGTTACGAATCATAGAGGGTGCAGAATCGTACAACACTATTTCTTCATCCCGTATTTCATCGCCCACCTTTTTTTCGGTTTGATTCACTTTTTTTCCTTTTTAGTAGTTGAATTGCATTAAACCATAAAAAAATTGGATTTGATTATATTAAACAAACTTCATCTAGTCAATAATCAAACCGTTTTATATTTCGTTCACTTTACCCATTTCTTCAGCTTAAACGTAGTGGGTAACGAAATTGCCTATTCGACACGCTTCAATGCTATTAAGTTAATAGGTAAGTGATTATATGGTATGATAAATATTATAACATAAATTAATTACTGATGTTACGCAAAGCGATTCTATTTGAGCTTAGAAATCTAGGCTAAAGTTTTTTCTTCAAAAAAACTTTAGCCTAGATTCGATTTTTTTCAAAGATTTCTTAAACATCGTTTCGCCGTTTAGAAATCCGATTTTTTTTCAAAGATTTCTTAAACATCGTTTCGCCGCTTAGTATGGCAGGTTAGTGATAACGTAACCCGACATTTACCTAATAAATTGCCTGTGTCGGGTTACGGCGCCATCTAACCCTACCTACTTAACTCCGCTTCGCGGGACCGGGACGCAGAGCGTCCATGAATGCGTTCCCTAGCAGGAGCTTCAATGCCATTAAGTTAAGCCTTGGAGTCCATTCGAGGTTTTAGTTTTTCTTCAAAAAACTAAAACCTCGAAACCTTTAGATTTGGAAGTATTCGAGGTTTGAGTTTTTTTGAAAAAAAAACTCAAACCTCGAATTGATTTTAAACAACATAACCCAAATCTGAAGGTTTGGATTCCAATAAATTTTCCTTAACTTAAAGGCAATCCCCTACCCA
Organism: Thiotrichaceae bacterium; assembly: GCA_029939505.1. GTDB lineage: Bacteria > Pseudomonadota > Gammaproteobacteria > Beggiatoales > Beggiatoaceae > QNES01. The sequence goes on from JAOZSV010000201.1 coordinate 6,041, forward strand.
TTCTTATAGAAATATTAGAAAATAATCAACATCCCACTACTTCCAACTTTAATAGGAATGAGGCTTTAAGAATTTTCGACTTGAGCCTAATTTTGGATATTATTTAATTCTCATTCCTTCGCTTTGAACATAAGAAAAAAATGTCCTTAGAACTTAATATAGAATTAACTGAAGAAAATCAAGTGATTGTGCATTTTGATAGACAACAATCTATGCCATTCGATTTTAAAATGCCTTTGAATGATGAGGTACGAATGGAAATTAATTGGTATTTAGAATATCATGCCACGTCTTCCGAACTTGAGAGGAAACAAGCGTGCGCTGCCCAATTGCCCCAAATAGGAGAAAGGTTATTTCAAGCGGTTTTTTCAGACGAAAAAGCCCTTGAACTGTTTCGTCAATTTAAAAGCCAAGAAGAAAAAGGCAGATTATTAATCATTCGCACTCCTCAATCTGCGATTTTATCTTTGCCTTGGGAATTGTTATCTGATCCAGAAGCGACTTATTTCTGCCATGATACATTTCCTATTGCTATTCGTCGTACCCATTTTACAATGGATAGAGTGGTGCGAAAATCGCTCACTAAGGAATTGCCACGTTTACAAAATGTCGGTTTTTTTGGGCGCAGTGAGGAATTATGGCAAATTGAACGTGCTTTTGTACAAGATGAAATACGCTGCTTTACAATTTCAGGCGTTGGGGGGCAAGGTAAAACGTCTTTAGCTATCGAAGCGGCACAATGGTTATACCGTATTGGCGTAATTGAAAAAATTTGTTTTGTGGATTATGCGGCTTTTGTGGGAGTAGATGCCATTGGTTTAGCCCTGAGAACTTTGACAGAAGTGTTGGGTAAGCCTTTAAATGATGAAAATGCAATCAGCGAAGCCTTGCAGGATATCCCAACTTTGTTGATTTTAGATAATGTAGAAAGAATTCCGCTTGAACCACTGCGCGAATTGTTAGATGCCGCAGTAAAATGGTCGGAAATTGGGGAATGCCGAATATTGTTGACACGCCAAACTGCTGATGATGAACTAAATAATTTACATCAATCACTCACGTTATCGGGATTGGATGAAGAAAACGCCTTGGCGTATTGTCTGCATTGGTTAGTATTGCTTCCAAGATCAGAAGTGGAAATGCCTAAACGAGATGCGTTGTTGGATTTGTTTCAGAAAGTGGCTTTTAATCCCTTATTGATTAGAATATTGTCAATGTCATTGAACCGTAATACGACTGAATTAGGGAAACGTTTAGAAGAGTTGCTTGCTGAAACGCCTGTTCCGTTATGGGCGACTTTGAATTTGTATTTGGAAGGTTGGGAAGTGGAGAATAAGATTAATCCCTTATTCGTTTGGTTGGCTCGGTTAGTTAAATTTCAAATTCCAGACAAATTGAGTTTGGAACTTGAAACCTTGGATTTCTTTCTTCCTATCTTAGGGGTATTTCAAGGGGGCGCGTTTGAACCGGAAATATTAGCGGTTACTAAATTTCCTAAAAAACAGTGGAAATTATTACTTTCTGCTTTACAGCATGTTGGTTTAATTCAAGCAGAAGACTTGCCTGATTTCATAATTCCCTATCTCAAGTTTCATCCCACATTGGCTCAAACGTTGTGGGCGCGTTTATCTCTTGAAGAGCAGGAAAGAATACATGGCATCTATCAGTGGCGTTATGTTGAATTGATCAGTTATTTGTTTTTTGAAGAGGGCAAGAATACGGTATTAATCCATGCCCTTGCTAAACAGGATTTATTTAATATACTTCATAGCATTTATACGGCGATTGATGCAAATGAGAAATGGGTTCCTAAAGTGGCTAACTATATTGATCTGTTCCTCAATGTTTTTGGATTGAAACGTGAAAGTGTGGCGATGAATCAACGGCTTGAGGATGCGGGTTATAAAAAAAGCGGTGCTAATGGGGAATAGGAGTACAACGCTTTAGCTTTGTCAATTCAAAAAAACGCACAAAGCTGAAGCGTTTTCGATTCGAGGTTCAAGTTTTTTTCAGTAAAAAAACTTGAACCTCGAATTTAGTTTTTTTTTTCAAAAAACTAAAACCTCGAACTCCTATTTTAACTCTTAATTCGCATTAGATGATCGAAAATACCATAATGCTAATTGTCCAAATAGCAATATGCCGAGATAATCAAAAGTCAAATCTAATAAATCGAATGATCGACTGTCAATAAAAATTTGAGATAACTCTTCCAATGTGACAATGGTTAAAATAATTACACTGCCTTTGAGAAAAGAAAGTTTAAATATCTTCAATTTCTCACATTTGAAAAGTAGGTTGACAAAAAAAGCTAATAATCCCATCAAAATAAAATGTCCCCATTTATCGCCGTAAGGAATCAGGTAAACTATCCGCTTGAGATGATATGTCAACAACCAATCATCACCTAGATTCGCAATGGCGATAATCAGTAGTACCATAAAAATATAGAGTGCTGTTATTCTTTTGATATTTTTCATTTAATTCCTATTAATTACTGATGTTACGCGGGGTACTTCCAATTTTCCATAGGTTTCACCTATGGCTATTCACATTTCACCCCGTTGGGGTTAGTTTCA
>JAOZSV010000202.1 GCA_029939505.1 Thiotrichaceae bacterium
AATACCCCCTATCAAGTGACTGTCATTTTAAATTTCAAAACCTCTAAAAAAAAATAATTAAATGCGATACCTCATAAATAGGATTTTGAATAACTCGACTATCAAGTTTTTTAAACGATAACGATAACTACAAGGATTATTTATCAGAAAGGATATATAAAAAACGATTATAAATCAAAGATTTAATAAATATTGAGTGATTATCCTTTCTTATAAATAATCCTTGTAGTTATAGTGCTTGTAGTTATAGTGCTTATATTGTGTTTTAACCTGGTTGTTAAAAAACTTGATAGTCGAGTATAAGGAGATGAAAAAAAATGGAGTAAATTGAACCTCACATTTTTGTCGTCGTTACGTCTAAGTAAATAAGCGAAAAATTTTCGCAGAAAAACGGGGTCTGTTTTTGATATTGATGAGCTTCGTGAAAGGATTAATTGTGAGAAAAACGTCACAATCCTTGAACTGATGATTTTTGACTTTGCTTTCAAAAATGTCGAATGACAAGCGTAGTGCGCTTATTCGAGCATCGTTCCTTGAACACCATTATTGTCAATTGAATGATTAGCAACATCAATTCAACATGAGATCGAATGATGATTTAACATTCGAGGCTAAGAGTTTTTCTTCAAAAAACTCTTAGCCTCGAATTGATAACATTAGGGCAGAGATAAAAATTCGGTCACGTCAATCATCATTGCTCAAGTCACATTATCAATTCCCTTGAAAATTTTTTTTCAAAAAGGACTTGATATTAAAAAAATGGCCCTTATATAAAGTATATCCCCTATTTACTATCGTAAATTATGAGGGGCAGGCGTATAGTTTAGGTCGTTGACGCTGTCAAACGACCCAACTATATATAAATACACACATAACTGACTATTATTGGAGAAGACTTTTTCAATGAGAATATTTCTCGTTCCCACGCGCTGGCGTGGGAATGCCTACTATAACGCGCCGGCGTTATTCCTCATTTCTTGAAAAGGAGTGACGCTGGCGCGTCACGGTAGGCATTCCCACGCCGGCGCGTGGGAACGAGAAAAGTTTAACGGTGCTATATCAAGCTTCAGGAAGTGCGATTTCCTTGTGGCCTACTGGATTCTCTGTGTACGCTTCATCTCTTTCGTTCAATGACAGTGTCATCTCCTACAGAGACGCAACACTCGATACAGGTGGTTGGTTAATCCTTACCTTATGAGGACTTACACCTCAAAGAAATGTCAAGCTTCGCTTGGCGCTCCCACCCTACCTGGCTTTAGCCTCGTTCAATTGGTATTTAATAAAAAAATCTTGACAAACAATAAATATATCATTAGAATACCCATCCAATAATAATTGAATGGGTATTGTATTTATGCCTGTTCGCATTTCTTAGTCTTTTTTCTCTTCTATGCGTATGTAAATAGATAAATTCGCAATCATATTTAGAGTCTTAATAATGAACTTATACAATCTCACTAATCAGATGAAAAAAATAAATTTGCTGGTAATTATTTCTTGTTTTTCGATTTTGTCTTTTAGCGGACAAAACAGTGTACAGGCAAAAACTTCTTCCAATACCATTGAAGTACCCAAAGGATTTGAAAAAATTGGAGAGGCAATGGGTGATCTAAACAGAGACAGGATTAAAGAAAAAGTCATTGTTTATAATACAAAACGTCAGGGTGAGATGGGTACTGAAAGAGAAATTCATATTTATAAAAAACGGAGGGGTAAGTGGAAACTGTGGCATAAATCTACTGGAGCCGTTTTGCCTAGTGAGCATGGTGGTATGATGGGCGATCCTTTTGAATCTGTGAAAATTCAAAGAAGAACTATAGTCTTTAAGCACTTTGGTGGAAGCAGAGGAACATGGTCTTATACTCATAGATTTAGATACCAAAAAAGAAATTGGAAATTAATCGGAGCAACAATAGAACTTAACGATAGACATTGTCAAGATGATTCGGAAAAGTTTGATTATAATTTATCAAATGGGAAAATTATCTATAAAAAAGTACCTGTATATCGTGATGATAATAATGATATTTGTGTGAACAAGAAAGCAAAAATAGTGAAATTTAGACGAAAATTAAAACGTCTTCCTAATATGGATGGGTTTTATCCGGGAAATAATAAAGTAAAATTGCCAAATGGTGAAGAATTTTATTATTAAATCAATAAATAAGATTATCACAGTTGATATTTAATTATTGAGTACTAATAATAAAAGGGCCGGGCTTGAAATTTTTTCTCGTTCCCACGCGCCGGCGCACTGCCATTAAGTTTTCGAGGTTTGAGTTTTCAAAAAAACTCAAACCTAGAAAGGAATATTTATTGGAATCCAAACCGTCCGATTTGGATTATTTCGCTTAAATATCAAACATTTCCAAATCTAAAGGATTCGAGGTTTGAGTTTTTTTGAAAAAAAAACTCAAACCTCGAATGGACTCCAAGGCTTAAACTTAATGGCATTGACGCGCCGGCGTGGGAACCCATTTTATCTGATTGATACGCACCGCAAGAATCCTTTCTGGCTACACTAGAAACCGCGACACTGGCTGAGTTATGAAAATTAAAAGTTTCAGATTTGATGATCACAAAGAAAATTGGCATCTCAAAGAAACATTCTTTGATGATTTCAATTTATTAGTAGGTGTATCTGGTGTTGGAAAAACAAAAATACTTCAAGCACTGAATTTAGTATGTGATGTTGCCACAGATAATAACTATAGCCAGGTAGGGTGGGCAACGTGGTTGCCCACCAGCAATAATTGATAGGCGAAAGGGTAAAATCTCAAAATACCCCTTCCCCAAATCAACTTAAAGCCTCAAGTCGTTTGACTTGGGGCTTTATGGAAACTAACGAGTGGAACGATATCAACGTTGATGATTTGATGAGATTTTGATGAAGGGGTTGTTTAAGGGGGTGTTTATGGTGTTAATCTGTTATACTGAATTTTATTTCGTTCCCACATTGATTAATGGTGGGTTTAGCTTCGCTGACTTTGAGAGGTTGCAAAAATGAAGTCTCAGATTATAGGACGCTATATTGTGACAGATCCGAAGATATGTCACGGAAAGCCGACCTTTAGGGGAACACGCATCATGGTTGCCGATGTGCTGGAACAGGTCGCCGAAGGTCTCGCATGGGAAAGCATTATTGAAGGGTGGCATAACAGTATTTCCAAAGAGGCCATTGCGGAAGCACTGCAATTGGCATGTCAGGCATTCCTCAATCATACTGAGGAATTTGCAATAGAGCCGTCGGTATGAATATTTTAGACGAGAACATACTGAATGACCAGCGTCAGTTGCTGAAAATGTGGAGAATAACGGCTCATCAAATCGGTGATGACATAGGGCGTAAAGGTATGCAGGATGAAGAAATTATTCCGCTTCTGCATCAATTAAATCGTCCCACATTCTTCACACGGGATAGCGATTTTTATCATCGGCCTCTTTGTCACTCACGATATTGTCTTGTATATCTTGATGTTGGGAGATATGAAGTCGCCAATTTCGTCCGTTATTTTCTTCGCCATCAGCAATTTGATACTAAGGCAAAACGTATGGGAACAGTTATTCGGACTTTTCACGGCGGACTGACCGTGTGGTATATTCATCTGGAAAAAGAAAGCCGTTTGGAGTGGGGAAGCAAATAAGATGTTTCCTCGTTCCCACGTGGGTATTGGTTTTGTCCATTTTCGGTAAAAAATAGGGACACCTTTTCACCACCAAGTAAGTAGGGTGAGTAACGTCTTTTGGATGCAATGGCACCAATAACTGACAGGCGAAAGGGTAAAACCTCAAAACACCCTTCTCCAAAATCAACTTAAAGCCTCAAGTCGTTTGACTTGGGGCTTTTTTTATGGAAACACGAGCGGAACGATATCAACGTTGATGATTTGATGAGATTTTAATGAAGGGGTTGTTTATTGTGTTAATCTGTTATACTGAATTTTAGGTTGAAGAGATTGAACAGTTATTTTTTACCTAAAAACTTATGAAATCATTCTGTATTCTACAGATAAGAAAAAAAGATTATGAAACTTTTTCCTTGTCCTTATTTGCAAGGTGAGGTCATTTTAACTGACGAACGAGAACAACATATTACTGAACGTCACCCCGATTTATTACCTCAATATAAACAATGTCTTGCTGAAACATTGTTAAAGCCCTTACATATTCGTTGTAGCCGTCGTGCCCACCACGCATTCGATTCGAGGTTCAAGTTTTTTTACAGAAAAAACTTGAACCTCGAATTGAGTTTTTTGAAGAAAAACTCAAACCTCGAATATTATTTTCTCGTTGGTTTGATGACATCGGACCAGGTAATTATGTTGTCGTCAGTGTTATAAAAGATAATGCGCCTCGCATTCATCCTTGGATCATTACTGCTTATCTAAGCAAAAGATTGCCTAAAGGAGATATCGTATGGCAACAACCCTAAGTTTTAAATATGATCGTGCAGCAGATATTTTATATATAGATAAAGTGCAACCTTATAGTGAACAAGAATCTGAAGAATTAGATGATGAAGTCGTTATTCGTTTAAATCCAAAAACCGGTGAGATTGAGAATTTGGAAGTGTTATTTTTTTCGACTCGCCTTTTGCGTCAAGACTGCTTTACTATCCCTCTCAAGAATGATTTACGTCTAATGGCATCCTCCTCAGCCAGGTAGTCCACCCACGTCTTTTGGATGCAATGGCACCAATAACTGACAGGCAAAAAGAGTAAAACCTCAAAACATCCCTTCCCCCAAATCAACTTAAAGCCTCAAGTCGTTTGACTTGGGGCTTTTTTTTATGGAAACACGAACGGAACGATATCAACGTTGATGATTTGATGAGATTTTGAGGAAGGGGTTGTTTATTGTGTTAATCTGTCATACTGAATTTCAGGTTGAGATTATTGAATACTTTTTGCTCAAACAACTCAATCTCATCCATATTCGCCCTTTCAGATAAAAATTATTAGCCCTGTAGCCAGGTAAAATATTTGTCTGAGCACACAGAGTAATTCTAAGTGCTGAAGCACAAATTATCGTCTATTATGGAGTCCATTCGAGGCTAAAGTTTTTCTTCAAAAAACTTTAGCCTCGAATGCTTTAGCTTTGGCATTCGTGATTTCGCCACACCCAAAGCTGAAGCGTTGGACTCCAATTGTACAAAGCTGAAGCGTTGGACTCCAAAATGCTTTAGCTTTGAACGTTTTTTTGGAGTCCATTCGAGCAACAAATATTGATATAAACGAATAAATCTCATTTCCAAATTCGTTTTTTTCCAAATTCGTTGTACTCTTTATCTTAGTAATCAATTGAAATTATTATTTAAAATGTTCATTTCAGGGAGAAATAAAGAAGGATTATCAGAAAGAGAAATTCAAAATTGCTTATGGGCTTGGGAACTCTTGTTATGTGGAAAAAATAACATAATATTAGTCACTTCTGAAGCCAACCAACATAATTCACGCACCCGTTTTAGTGAAACTAAAAATGTCGTTTATCTGGGTGCAGATGTTAAACCTGGTAATGGTATAGAAGCTAATTCAAGAATGTCAATACTCGCTTGCCTTGCCCATGAATTATCTCATGCCCAAAGATTTGAGCTAGGTTTTCAAAGACCAATAGAATTACCAGATGTTTTAATTGATGAAGCAGAAACCAGTTTACATGCCTCTTTCATATCAGTATTAAGTCTAAAAGATCGTGATGACTTAATTGAAGATGCAAGAGACAGGTTAAATCAATGGTTAGCTCACTTAAAGGAGTAAAATAATGAACGTGGAGCCAAGTGGTGTTATTCTAGTTGATGTTTGTCATGTCCAAACCGAAAATTGTGTTGCTAAAAAGACCGCTCCCGTGACAGCCGTCTGGACTGCGCCAGGACGTACCCAAGTTAATGTTTGCCGCCCTTGTTTGGAAGAAAAAATTCGCGCTGGAGAATGGAAAATCGAAGGGGCAAGAATAAAACAGCGTGTTGATGTTGCTGTTTATTCAAAAGAAAAACAACTTCAATTGGTTGTAGAAGTTAAAAAAAATCCCAATGAGATGAATGTTGAACCCCAAAATTGGGCGACAAAAATACGGAAAAATCTCTTTACTCATGCAGGTATTCCAAACACCCCTTATTTTTTGTTAGCTGATGTGCCAGATTTTCTTTACCTGTGGGAAAACCGTGAACATGAAAATTATGAAACTCCCCCTGATTATGTCATAAAAGCCAAAGAGGTTTTGGAAAAATATAAAAATCATAAGCCTTCAACCTTTGGAATGGCGCAACATTACTCTTTTGAGTTGATTATAACCTCATGGCTAAATGAGCTAGTTCATTCAAAAATATCACATCAAGAATCCCCCTCTTTAAAGTGGCTTTCTGATTCTGGTCTTTATGAGGCGATTAAAAATGGTTCAGTGGTTATGGAATCCCCAACGTTGCAAGTCAAGCGTCAGGTAGAGTAAGAATCTGTTGAGTTTGAACAGTTCTGTTCAAAATTGCTCAACTAGCCATGTAGGGCAACGTTGCTCTGAAAAAAAGTTTAAAACTTGACTTTAAAATAGGTTTTTTTGGAGTCCAACGCTTTAGCTTTGGAAGTTTTTTGGAGTCCAACGCTTCAGCTTTGGAATGATTTTGGAGTCCAACGCTTCAGCTTTGGGCGTTTTTTGGAGCCTGGTAGGGTGGGCAACGTCTTTTTGGTGCAACGGCAAACTGACAGGCAAAAGGGTAAAACCTTAAAATCCCCCTTCCCAAAATCAACTTAAAGCATCAAGTCGTTTGACTTGGGGCTTTTTTTCTGGAAACAACGAGCGAAGCGATATCAACGTTGATGATTTGATGAGATTTTGAGGAAGGGGTTGTTTAAGGGATTGTTTATTGCGTTAATCTGTTATACTGACCAATGTAAAAAAACGGTATGCTTCAATTCAAGGTCGCATGTCGTCATTAGCTTTAGTGGGTTATTCCTAATAATTATTTCAAGGAGTGAAATTCTGATAAAAAGTTTTATCCATAAAGGTTTAGAACGTTTCTATCGTACTGGCCGCAAAGCTGGTATTCAAGCAAAACATGCCAAACGACTGAGATTAATTCTTTCAAATTTGGATCAAGCAGAAAGTCCTGAAGAGATGGATTTGCCGGGCCTTATGTTGCATGAATTGAAAGGTAATCGTAAAGGCGTTTGGGCGGTTAAGGTGAGTGGTAACTGGCGTGTAACGTTCCGTTTCATTAGCCATGATGCCGAAATAGTCAATTACGAGGATTACCATTAATGAGGTGACATAATGAGTATGTATAACCCGGCCCATCCCGGAAAAATTCTTAAAAAGTTGGTGATTGAACCTTTGGATATGTCCATCACTGAAGTTGCTTGTCATCTTGATATCAGTACGAAAACGCTTTCCAAGATACTCAAGGGACGTGCTGTAGTGACACCTGAAATCGCTTTACGGCTTGAAATGACATTTGGAAAACCTAATGCAGCCCATTGGTTAAGATTACAAAACGCCTTTGATCTTTGGCCAATTCGACAGCGTTCCAGTGAACTTCATGTCACACCTATTGAATTACATCACGTAGCCAGTGTCGCCATATAGGGAAGGGCATCCGTCTTTTGGTTGCAACGGCACCAATAACTGACAGGCAAAAAGAATAAAACCTCAAAACACCCCTTCCCCAAATCAACTTAAAGCCTCAAGTCGTTTAACTTGGGGCTTTTTTTTGTGGAAACACGAGCGAAGCGATATCAACGTTGATGATTTGATGAGATTTCAATGGAGGGGTTGTTTAAGGGGTTGTTTATTGTGTTAATCTGTTATACTGAAAACTCACCAATGTAAAGGCGTGGTTCAATTCAAGGTAGCCAATGTAGGAGATGAAAAACATAAGAGGTGGGCAACAAAAGGACGTTGCCCACCCTACATTAGTATTATCTACATCAAATTGAAGTTACACCCTTTGGAAGTGATTAAAGTCTCATAAGGAGAATTTTTTGAATTTAGATGAAAAAAAACAGCGCGTTGCAAAAGCCGCTTTAGAATATGTTGTTGAAAATACTATCATTGGTGTTGGTACTGGGAGTACGGCGAATTACTTTATTAATGCACTTGCGACGATCAAGCATAAAATTGACGGCGCAGTTGCTAGTTCTAATGCGACAGCTGAACGGCTTAAATCGCATGGTATTCCTGTTTTTGAATTAAATAGTGTGGATGAAATTTCGGTTTATATTGATGGGGCCGATGAATCGAATAAGTATTTGCACTTGATTAAAGGCGGTGGTGGTGCGCTGACTCGTGAAAAGATTGTTGCTGCGGTCAGTCAACGTTTTGTGTGTATTGCTGATGACAGCAAATTGGTTGATGTTCTTGGTCAATTTCCCTTGCCTATTGAGGTCATTCCGATGGCACGAAGTTATGTTGCCCGTGAATTGGTCAAAATGGGCGGTAAACCAATATGGCGAGAAGGTTTTATCACAGACAACGGGAATTTCATTTTAGATGTGCATAATTTGGAAATTTTAGCCCCTGTTGAGTTGGAAGTCCGACTTAATAAGATTACTGGTGTGGTCACTAATGGTTTATTTGCCTCACGCCCTGCGGATGTCTTGTTGTTGGGTAGCGATAA
>JAOZSV010000046.1:0-1810 GCA_029939505.1 Thiotrichaceae bacterium
CACGCTTTTTGAAAAAAACGGGTCAGGTTTGAAATTGGTGACTTTGGCGAATCAAAAAATCGGATTTCTAAACTCGTTCAAATAATATTCTAACACATTTAAGGGCAAAAAAAACCTGTCAGGTTTGAAATCAAGAAATCCGATTTTTTGAAAAAATCGGTTCGAGGCTAAAGTTTTTTTTAAAGAAAAAACTTTAGCCTCGAATTCTAAACTCGTTTAGGCACTCGACGCAGAGCGTCGATGAAGGCGTTCCCAAACAGAGTTCGAGGCTAAAGTTTTTTTAAAGAAAAAACTTTAGCCTCGAAGGGAACGAGAAACGACTTGAGGCTTTAAGTTGATTTCGGGAAGGGGTGTGTTGAGATTTTACCTTTTTGCCTATCAGTTATTGGTGGTGGGTAACAAAAAGACATTGCCCACCCTACCTGGCTGTCCTTGTGTCTGTCCTTGTGTCTGTCCTTAATAGCATTGACGCAGGCGCGTGGGAACCAGAAAAATAGTATACCTTAAAATCGGTTGTAAACAGATAAAAAGGCAAGCGTTACTTGATAACAAAGTTAAGAGGTTTAGGTATTTTGAGCAAAAAGTATTCAATAATCTCAACCTGAAATTCAGTATAACAGATTAAAACCATAAACAACCCTTTCCTCAAAACCTCATCAAATCATCAACGTTGCTATCGTTCCGCTCGTTAGTTGCCATAAAAAAAAAGCCCCAAGTCAAACGACTTGAGGCTTTAAATTGATTTGGAGAAGGGGTGTTTTGAAAATTTACCCTTGCCTGTCAGTTATTGGTAGGCAAAGACGTTGCCCACCCTACCTGGCTAAAATGTAGGGTGCGCCCACCGTTTTTGGTGGGTGTCCTTATTATGATGAAGCAATGCGTTTTTGAAAGGTGCGTAGGACGCACTCTACGCTTGCTAAAATCCTGCAGAACATTGAGTATTATGGGATATTAAACGGAGTAGATCTGAATTTCTGAATAGATCTGAATTTCTGATATAACCCTCTTATGGGTATTTTTGGGTCAACAATTTTCAGGGTTATATCGTCCATCCAAACTTGTCCCAGACCAAAAACTTTGAAAGCATACGAAATAGTGTCTGTATCTGGAGGTACATCCAAAACCACAAAACACTTTTTCCATTTACCGTCTGTCCCAGTTTCCCATGAATAACAATCGTATGCTCCCATTGTCATATCAGTTTTGTCTTTGGAGTATGTGTGAATCCAAATAGCAGCTCCCCCATATCTACCTGTGACTTTTTTTGAAACCTTCATATAAGTTGATAGCTGTATTCTTTTTCCTAAATACTTTGCTCCATCAATAGTTTGCTGGAGTTGACCAAAGGTTTTTTCTGTCGCAGAGGAAAGTGACTTAACATAAAAACTACGAGGTTCTGTGTAGTATGTGGTCGTGTCAACTCCCATCTCGTAATTTAAGCCTCCTCCTTTGCTCCACCCTTGAGGGATTTCTTCTTTTTGTGGATTGACAACACAACTGTAAACCATAAAGAGGCATAGCACAGCTAGTTTTTTCATAAAGTTATATCTCCTTTTGTCTAACGTTAAGTATCAACCGATCCTGCGAAGCGAGTGGTCGGTTGGATGTGTTTGTTAGGCGTTTTTATCTGCATTAATTTAATATGGGTTTCGCATAGCCAACCTATGTCAGCTACACGTTACCACCAGATTACTTTACCACTTCATTATTAAAGCCTGATTGTTCATCTTCAAAACTTACACTTGAAGTGGGCGACAACATCACCGTATGTGTCCCACTCGCATGGAAATTATAGCGGCTGTTGTTGCTG
>JAOZSV010000046.1:1910-25974 GCA_029939505.1 Thiotrichaceae bacterium
ACTGATACCTTGTCATCAGTGTTTTGCATAAACAGCCTACCAGTGCTGTAAGTATCGCCATCTGATACTTGATTTTGTATATGATAATCACCCCCGATTTCAAGTGTACCACCATTAATCCTCATGTCGCCGCCACTCTGTAAAACATTTCCAGCCACTTTCAAGGTCTTCCCATTGAGGTCTAATGTAGCACCTTTTAACTCTAAATCGCCCAAAATCACATGATCATGACGCAATTTCCAAACCGTATTATCAATAACGATATTGCTATTTATTTCCATGTCAGGTTTAATTTCAACCACACTAATAGCCGGTTCAAATATGATCGGTAAATTGCTGGTCAATTCTAATCTTTGAAACTGGGACTGTGGTCTGTCTTCAAAGTGTATCGTTTGTTCCACATCTCCCAACATCACCGTATGTGTCCCACTCGCATGGAAATTATAGCGGCTGTTGTTGCTGTCATATGACGATTTTTGGGTAAAGTCGCCTTTGACTTCTAAAGTGCCCGCTTTGAGATAACCACTATGATAAATACTACTGTCCATTACAAAATCACCGTTAACTGATACCTTGTCATCAGTGTTTTGCATAAACAGCCTACCAGTGCTGTAAGTATAATCACCTTCTGAGGTTTTGGTTTGTATGCGATAGTCACCCTTCACAATCAATTTACCACCGTTAATCTTCACATCACCACCAGATTGAATTAAATGACCATCAATAGTCACTGTTTTATCAGCCAGGTCAAGCGTACCACTCTTTAAATGAACGTGTGCATTGTAATGCGTGTCCATTGTATCCCCTGTATTGTATTCTACGGTGGGTAAGTTCTCACCCAAGAAAGGTTCAGCTAAATCGGCGTATATAAGTAGTTCAAAGGGAATAACGCGAATAGTAGCTGTTAAGGGATTTCCAGTCACTTCACCATCCGCATCGAACGTATAAAATTCAAAACTATCAATACCACTCGATTTATAAGGGTTGTAACGGATATTTAAGCCATCCTCCAGTATTCTAACGCTACCATGATATAGCTCCTCGGTTTTTAATTCCAGCGATTTATCTATGATAGTATTTCCACTCAAAGATAATTCTTTGGGACCAGTATCTTGGAGAACAAAATGGTGGTTAGAACTATGGTTCCATAAAGCACTCACGGTTTTATTACCGATAACGGTAGTAATAATGCCTTTTTTGACTTTACGAATGGCGTTATTTTGGTGATCCGCAATATACAAATTGTCGTTATTGTCTATTGCTATACCATAAGAAGTGCCGAATTGGGCTTCGGTTGCCCAACCACCATCACCACTATGACCTTGCGTTCCATTCCCGGCAACGGTGGTAATTATGCCCTTTGTATCTACTTTACGGACCACAAATTTACCCGTTTCGAGGATATACAAATTATCTTGACTATCGAATGCAATATCGGCTGGATTAGAAAGCGCAATAGATGTCGCTTGTACCTCTTCTTCCGTGTTATCATTACTATTACCACCGCCGGCAACGATTTTAATTGTATTATCTGCTTCAACTTTAAATACAAGGTTACTTGAATAATCAGCAATATATAAATGACCTTGACTATCTACCGCAATACCTTCTGGTTTCTGCAATGATATCATCGTTGCGTCATCCCCTTCTTGAGGAACGCCTTGACTATTATCTCCAATGCCCACCATGAAATCTATGATGGCGTTAGATGGCGTCAATTCACTTCCACCATCGGCATATATTTTACTGACAGTGTAGCTACTCGTGTCAGAAAGATAGATATTATCATCTGCATCTATGACAATAGCTCGTGGTGAAGGCAGTTCTGCCTCTGTTGCAGGAATAGGGCTAATAAGCGTTTCGGGTTTTTGCTGTGAACCATTGCCAGCAATGGTATCAATAGTGCCATCGGTGTTTACTCTACGAATACGCGCATTTTCTCGTTCAATAATGTATAATTGCCCAATACTATCAAATGCAACTCCAATGGGTCTATTAAGTTGCGCTTTAGTCGCTAGATCACCATCACCATCATATCCTCTTTTTCCGGAACCAGCAAAAACAGTAGCTATACCATCTGTATCCGCTTTGAGAATCCTATGATCGTAGCTATTAGCAATGTAGAGATTACCCTCATCGTCTATCGTCAGATCATAGGGATGATTGAGTCGAGCATTTGTTGTCACTGTAATACTTATCGTTGTAGGTTCAGAGACAATACCAGTTTTCTTAGTTTTAACCACAAAATCAAAGCTATCTGTACCGATATAAGATTGCTCTGGCGTATAAGTAACATTCAGCCCATCTATTTCTGATTCGCCATGCTGTGGTTGAGTTGTGATTTCCAATCTTAAATGTTCAGACGGAACGGTAGTTTGGATTTCAAATATATGTGGGAAAAATGACTCTGGGCCACTATAATGCTCTGGAGAAATAACATCAATCTCATTAGTTCCTAATGCCAGCGTTTCTTCAAATTCCTGCAAATTTGTATAGCCGTCATTATCATGATCTTTATTCGCATTATCGGCTTGAATACTTAAACCATACTTTTCTTCCCAATTATCAGCTAAACCATCTCCGTCACTATCAACTGCATAACGTGGGTCATTGGGCCATAAGTCGATTTTATCAGCTATGCCATCACCATCGGTGTCCTGAATTTCTATTTCAATGCCGCTTTCATCACTCTGAAATTCTTTAAGAGAAAAATCCATCCACGGCGATACTGAAGTGTTGCTAGTGGACAATAAACGTAATATACTACGCCCGGTATTTTGCCGCCAAGTTTCTAAAATAGCATCATAGACATAAACCCTCGTATCGTCAATGGATGTCTTATTAGGTAAAGGTACAAATTCCCCTTCTTTGTTGTTCAGGTAGATTTCTTGAGGACCAAGCCAACGGTTTTTGCCATCAATAATGGTTTTTATAATCACGTAAAAGGGACGAACTTTGATATCTTCCCAGTAATTATCATTACCACGAACCAACTTTAAGTGTAGGGCTTTTTGATCGTCATTGGTGAATAAAAGTGACTGTTGTTTCAACGCTTTGTTAATGTCACCATTTTTATAGTTGGGCAAAACATAGACATTGAAGGTATTGGCATACACATCGCCGTCCTTTTTACCTACATAGAAGCGGGTAGTGTCGCTAAAAACGCCTGGCGTTTTGTGGATTAACAAGTTTTCACCATAAGCTTGGGTAAAATCAATGTATTCAATGCTATCCTTAAAAATAATCCCCTTATCGACGAAATCAGGTTTGCTATTCATGAATTCGTTGAGTAATAGGTTATCGCCACCTTTTTTATAAGTGGTTGTGTTTTTAATACAAAGCTTTGAATCTGTATCGCAAGTACGATAGTTATTATTAAAGGCATTACTTGCATTACGGCTTATTGGCAATACTTCTGTATTAGGCAATTGTTTAAAACGATAAACATGCCAGTCCGTTGTTACCGCATTTTCGTTCATTAATGCTTTTAGCTTTGCTTTATCATCAGGCGCAAAGATAGCGTGGTTTTCTACACTCGCAGTGAAGCCAGAGACGACTAGAAGATGATTAGCGTCTTTATCAGCATTAGTTGGCAGCAACCATTTTTTAGTTCCTTTTATATTGCTCGCTAAACTCTCAACTTGTAGCAAATGTGACTTATAGTCTTTTTCTACAGATAAATAACGGACAGCAGACATTTTGGGCGGCGTATTGAATGTGAGTGTCATCGGAAGAGGTGTTTTGTCATCTCTTGTTTTTGTTGTTAGCTCGTCTGCTTCTGTGCGAACTATTTTGAAATTCACTACGCTGGGTGCTGTCATCCAATCCCAAGCCATTGCTGTACCTTGATTCGCAGCAGAAAGAATTTTAACAACTCTTGCTGGAGTTAAACTAAGCATAGCTTTTTGAAGCAGTTCAGCAGAAAATTCTTTGCCTTTTTCTTGAAGTGTCGTCAATAAATGATTAACAATTAACATAAATACTTGACTAACACTGCTACTATCAACATTAGTAACACTTTCACGCAAATTGCTAATGTTATGGTAAAAATTACTAATTATAGCACTTGCTTTCAACACCTTATAAAAATCTGTGTAAAAGCTCGCACTGTTAATTGGATTTTTAGCCCTTGCAAAAAATAGAGCATTGCGAATCCTGGCATCCTTTTCTGTATACTTCCCTTCTTTAAAAAAAACATTAACGATAGCTTGAGCAATATCTCTATTAGATAGTTTTTTTCCTTCATAAGAAAGTTTATTGCCAATAATTCCAACCTTGGAGCCAACTTCCTCAGATGTTTGTAAGCCAGAAGCTGTCATGCCACTAAAACTGAGAGCATTGGGAGTAACAAATAGTTTTTCTACAAGGAAAACAATGATTTCTTTTTTATCTATAACCGTTTTACTGTATTGTTTTAGCTTATCAAAAAACTTTAATTTGTTACCTTTTGGATTTTGCCCCCAAGATTTGAAGAGAGTAAGTAACTGGTGTTTAACTTCACCTCTTTGTTTCTCATTGTCATGGGAAAATGGTGGCAATCTGGAGTCTGAAGCAAGAGGTTCTGGCCATGCATCAATAACACTTTTCAACGCTTCTAAATTTCCAAAACGTTGATTGCATGTGGTTACACTCAAACCATCAAATTCTTCACAAGCAACTTTAGCAAATTCCCAAGTAGCTTGCAAAAATGGCTTGACATATCTAATTGTTTCAAGTTTTTCCATAGCAGCATCCGATGCCTTTATGAACTTTCCAACCCCACTTAATGATCTTAAGCGATCTTGTAGAACTTTCAAAACACCAAAACCACTAGCCGCTTCTAATGCAACATTAGCAACTGTTAATGTGTTCATCAGTTGTGGTGCATCCACCCAAGAATAAGGATTATTTCTATATACCTTCCAATTTGCTGGTTTATTCAATTCAGCCAATTCACCACCCACGATATTTGCGACGGGCATACGAGTTCGTTTTGCATTTATATCATAAGTGGCTGGATAATCCGTCACAGTTTCAAAATCAAGCCAACCCGATTTGGGTGTGATTAATGGTGCATCAAGTGCATGTTGATACCAAGATGTTTTTTCACTAGAAAAATCATCGCTGTCAAATAGCGCATACCACAAACTCATGTTGCTATAAAACTCAAGATTTAACACACCACCTATTGTGACGAGCGGCATGACACGCATCCCATCAAAGATGGTAAACATTTTTACTTTACCATCAGATGACACAACTGGATTAATTGGTAAAGTTTTTTCATCAGATTTGGAACGTGTAGAACGTTGTTGTTCTTCCATAGAAGAAAAATGCTTTCTAGCAGTAGCAACCCGTGTTCCTAATAATTTCCGCACTCCTTGTCTTTGTGAATCAAACAATAATGCAATACCATGCTCTGCCAACTCAGCAATTAAGTTAGAACGAGTTCCCGGTGCCGCCGATTCAGAAAATGACAACTCTGCTTCATACAATTCAACAGCTTGGGTAAATTCATCCTGCGCCGCTAACTTTTCAGCAATAGTTTTCTGCTCAGATCGTGGCAAAAATAACAAGTCTGGCTCTGTAATAAAAATCTGATAAAGCGTGGTTGTTTCAGCATTTAATTTACCTTTCCAATCCCCTACATGAAATGCATTGTAAACAATGTCTGTGCTAACTTCCGTATCTTCAGTAGTTCTTTCCACAATCGCCGCATAACCACTCAGATAATCTTCATGCTTAATTTGATCTTCAGTACCACTTAAATCATTGGCTTCAGAAAATGACACCATTTTCAAAGTACCACTGACGATAAGTGGATTATCAACCAATTGTTGTTCTAGGTTGGTTTGGTCAATTGCAACCGTTTCTGTCACTACAGGCCGTTGTTCTGCACCAATCAAAAATGCCCGCGAATCTGCATCATCCAAATACCCATCCACAATGTCACTAGCCAGTCGATCATACCAATTCGCAATGCCAGTGCCATCGCCGTGAAATGTTATCCATTCGTCAATATTGGCCAACTCTTCAGGATTATCAATTTTATATATGCCCGGGTCCTTATCGAATCCTAAAACATCTTTAATCAGTGCCTTGGCTTTGGTTTTCCGATCAGCACTCCGCGTGTCAGAATAAAGGGCTGATAGTCGCATAACCACACTACTGTAAGGGGTTATATTACAGCTTTGGATATTAGCCTGTGAACACAAAGCGACCATTTCACCTTGAAACGGCTCACTGTTGTGAACCATCTTACCGCCGTAGGTTTTGACATAAGCAACGTTTTCACTCTCCTCTGGAACAGCGATATCGTATGTACCATCAGCATTGGTAGCATTATCATAACGACCAATCCTATTTCCTTCTCGGTCATAAAATTCTACTGTAGCCCCTTCAACACCAACATTGATAAAGCCCGCTGCAACAACACCGCTGACTTTTTCAACCGCCTCCAACTGACCATAGTCTTTAACTTTAAAGACGATTTTATCGGCATCAGTGGATTGATAGCCAAGATTGGCCCACCAAAAGCTGTCTCCGTCACTTTGCTGATAAGTCACGAAAGGGATATGCAGTTGCCAGTCTGGCGTGAGAACCACGCCTTCTTCAGTGGGCTGCAGTGGCCCATTGTAATTTCCATATCTATCGACTTCAAATAGAAATGACCCATCATTTGTCGGCATATAATTCAGATTAGCCCAAAAGAGCATATCTTCTGACGATGGGGTTTGATAACTCAACCAAGGAATGTTGAGTTGCAAGTCTTCGGTCAGAATGGTATTAGCACTGACTGAATTGATAATCAGACTTGATAAAAAAATGAGTTTTGCTAACTTACTAGCTAGACTTTTCATATTTAATTCCTTATATATTAACGCACTAAAGCTTTGACGAAAGTGTATAATTAAGATTAGTAAAAAATCGGGACAAATCCCGTTTTTCCCAATCCATTCAAAATTCTATGGCAAAGCCCGATGCCTTCACATCTTGGGCAATACCTGTCTTTGATGAAACGCGGCATGATCATCTAACGCAGAAAACAAGATTGTCTCATTCCACGCCCACCATTTCAGCCTTGAGATTCTCATTTAAAAAATTGCTTAAAAAAACGGGTTTTCCAATTAAAAGTCAGTTAAGTCTTTATATATAGTTGGGTCATCTCACAGTGTCAACGATCTAAACTATACGCCTGCCCCTCATAATTTACGATGGTCAATAGGGGGTCTATCTTAATATAGGGGCCAATTATTTTTTTTCAACCCCTCTTACAGGACGATTTTCTATAACTCGACTATCTAGTTAGTGAGGAACTCAACCTGAAAAGAAATTTAACGCCATTCTACCTGAAAAAATTAAGATGACAATTATCCAAAATGTTTACTCCCTTGTTAGTGATTGAAAAATAACGTTTTTTTTGAAAAAAAATGATCTTTCTCGTTCCCTTCGAGGCTAAAGTTTTTTTAAAGAAAAAACTTTAGCCTCGAACTCTGTTTGGGAACGCCTTCATCGACGCTCTGCGTCGAGTGCCTAAACGAGTTTAGAAATCCGATTTTTGGAAAAAATCGGATTTCTTGATTCGCCAAAGTCACAAATTCGCGTTCCAAGAAGTGGCCCACCATTTCAATCTCAAAAATTTTGCTGGTGTCAACCCCTCTACCAGAAGCCAACCCTACCCGGCTATGAGAGATTTTTGATGAACCGTTTTTTTCAACAAACGTTCTGCAACGACAAATTTAATATCTCGACGAGTAATCAATACCTGTTCAAAACGATCCTTAACGCGCCGCATGGCATTAGCGACAAATTCAAATCGTTGATTATTAAAAATCGTTTCCTGCAAACCAGCAATCAAACAATTAATAATCCTTTATTATCACTCTGCTGCTCAAATCTGAGTTGAACAAAAACTAAATGAATTAACCGCTCCGCCATTTCATTAGAAATAACGTAAGTTGATACTAATTTGCCCTCGCGGCTTGATTAACCTCTCTTATTTCTACGACGGATTCTAAAGATTCAAATTGAATTAATTCGGAATATTGCATTGTTTAGAGGATAATCAATTAACAAATGTTTGAATCAGAATTTTCAGAATTTGAGAATTTTCAGAATTAAACCATTAAAATCAAGATTTTATTTTGAATCTTGTATTTATTCTGAAAATTCTCAAATTCTCAAATTCTGATTCAAACAATATTCGATATTTTTTCTTCAAAAAAACATCGAATGCTTTATCTTTGAAAAATTGGAGTCCAACGCTTTCGCTTTGGAGCCTCCACCACTTCTTCATAAATGGCCCGGAGGAACAGCTTCATTATGTGCTTGCAGACTTTCTAAATAGACAATAATGGCTTCTTGGATATTCAATAAACTACCCTTCCTTGCTTTACCTTGTGATAAACATCCAGGTAAAGAAGGTACTTGAGCAACAGCCATCCTCATCTCGTTCAATCAAAACACGATATTTCATTTTATTTTGGAAGTAGGTGTAGGTTAATGCTATTAAGTTAAGGAGTCAATATAAGTTAAGGGCAGACACACAGGTCTGCCCCTACCAACATCAACGTATTCAGGGGCCGTAGGGGCGAACCTGCGTGTTCGCCCTGCCCTCAAGACAATTTATGCACCCGCAAATACTCATCAAAATCCATCTTACTCCCTGACTGATAAGATTTATTAACAATCAACCACTGCCCTGGTCGTTTGATGAGTTTGACATACCCAAAAAAGGACTTTTCTTTCCCGCCCTTTTTATAAAGGATATCTATATAAACAACCGATGTTTCACCCTTTTCCCAGAGCTTTTTTGCCTCTTTCAAAGTCATACTTTCTATGTTATAACAGCTTTGTTCAGTATAACCTGGTCGAAGTTGGGCGGCTGTCCCACAATTTTTATCAGAAATAGCCTGATAAAACGTCTCAACAACTTGCTTTGGATCCAAAGAAGGCAAAGGCTCAAAGTGGATCTCCACAGGTATATCGGCTGGCTCCTGCTCAGGTGCTGTTCCAAAGCCACTTGGCACAGCGGGCTGATTTGCTGGTGGAGAAGCGGGTGAACCTTGATGCGGAAGGGGTTGAGTCTGTGGAAAAGAAGCAGGAACCTGATGGGGAGGAGCCGTTTCAGGAGAAGTGCTTACTGTTGCTTGTGAAGGGGGCGAACTTTCCTTTTTGGATAAACTCGAAACGCAACCCAAACTGGAAACCATACTAATACTTACTAAAAAAATAGGGACATATTTTTTCATCGTTTTAACCTTTCTGCTATATAACCAATACTATCAACAATATCAGATATTCACTAAGGAATGAGGGTATCCTATCAAAATTTGGTCTCTTAATGTAGGGTGGGTAGGAACGAAGTGGAAACCCACCGTTCCATTGAACAAAAATGGTGGGTGGAGCGTTCGCTCTACCCACCCTACATACTGAAATTTGAACAGCCAAACCTGTCAGGTTTAGTTTTCTCGAAAGGGTATTATTGAACTCTCATTCCTTACTATATACCGCTCTCCTACACATAGCTCATATTATACAGCCTATTGCAAAATTCCCCAAAAAAGTTTTTAAAATTTGAAATTTATCCAAAAAAGTCGCTAATTATAATTGAATTAATATTAGGAGTTTTGTAATTACTCCGCATTGAAATCAATTTCAAGGTTGAAAGCTAAAGTCTGCTAAAACAGACTAATTAGAGAATTTAGCTGGCTTTAGCCTGCTTTAGCTTTTAGCCTTGAAATTGATTTCAAGGCTGAGTAGTTACAAATTATTAAGAAAAGACAATTTCTGATGATAATTAACTAAGTCTTTGTTTTATATAACAAATTAATAAATATCACGCCTTAAAACTCGGATAAAAAACTTTTGCTCACTACTCAGCCTTGAAATGCTAATTAAGGAACGTGCATGAAATCATATCGACTGGCTAACTAAAAGACTGGAGTAGTAACCTATTTTATAAAAATAAATTGCAAATTGCGAAATCAAGTGCAATTTGTAGCAATGTTAAGTATAATGAACGAATAAAATTATTACTTGAGGTGTTCAAGGCTGAAACCTCGAATGTACTCCAAAAGTAATACAAAGCTGAAGCGTTGTACTCCAAAATTTTGAATATTACAAAATATAATCCATTCAATCCATTAAAAACATGACTACCACTGTCGATAATCGTAACGCCCTACCAACGGGTTATCAACTAGAAGAATACCGTATTCAATCCCTTCTTGGACATGGGGGATTTGGCATGACTTATCTCGCCGAAGATACCAAGCTCAACCTTAAAGTCGCTATTAAAGAATTTTTTCCCAATGAATTAGCAGTCCGAGCAAATGCATATCACGTTGAACCGAAATCTCAACAAGATAAAGATAATTTAATTTGGGGTTTAGAAGGGTTTCTTAAAGAAGGGCGAACACTTGCCGCATTTCAACATCCCAACATTGTGCGCGTGTTACATTATTTTGAAGCGCATAACACCGCCTATATTGTTATGGCGTATGAGGAAGGGCAAAGTTTATCAAGTATCTTACAAAAAAACGGAAAACCACTTACCGAAACTGAAATTATGGCATTTTTGCCACAGCTACTCTCCGGTTTACAAGTCGTACACAAAACCGGCTTTCTGCACCGCGATATTAAGCCCAATAATATTTACATACGTGATCAAGATCAAAATCCGGTATTAATTGATTTCGGCGCAGCGCGTTATACCTTTGGCAGTCATACCCGTAGCGCAACGACGATTGTTACGCCGGGTTATGCCCCCTTTGAACAATATCAAAGCAAAGGTAAACAAGGACCTTGGAGTGATATTTACGCGATGGGGGCAATATTATATTGTGCCATTTCTGGAAAAAGCCCAATAGAAGCCCCAGAGCGAGTTAATGCCATCAAACTTCGTGAGGAACCTGATCCATTACCCTCCGCAGTACAAATTGGTCAAAAACGGTATTCTGAAGGATTCTTACGAGGTATTGATTGGGCGTTACAAATTGTTGAAACAGACCGCCCTCAAACGGTAAAGGAATGGTCAGATGTCCTATTAACACCATCAAATAGGTTAAGTGAAGTACCCTCAACATCAAAAGAACAGGATAAAAGTGGAGTCAATAATTGGGTTTTAGGAAGCGTGATAGGGGCTATAATTATTAGCTTTGCCGGTTATATCTTTTATACTGAACACCGTATCGAAAAATTAGTACCAGAATCATCCCCCAATGAAGAGACACCGAGAAAAAACTCAGTTCAAGTGAGTCCCATCAATCCCCACGAAAAAACTAACCAATTACCACAAATTGAAAAACAACAAGCCAGTCAAACGCCAAAGAAATTCGACTTTCGTGATAAATTGAAAGAGGGCACTTTAGGACCAAAAATGGTTTGGATTTCCGCCGGTACATTTAACATGGGCGACATGCAGGGGGAGGGGGATAAAGATGAAAAGCCGGTACATTCTGTCTCCATAAATCGTTTTGCAATAGGACTCTACGAAATCACGGTGGGTGAATATTTGCATTTTGTCCAAGCAAAGGGCTATGCGCCAGAATGGCAAGAAGCAGGTAGCAAATACCAACTTTCCACAGGAACCGATACGCATTACAAAGAACTCGGTTCCGCCTTAACCGATGAAAAACATCCCATTGTTGGTATTTCTTGGAAAGACGCAACCGCTTATACCAAATGGTTGAGTCAGCAAACAAGCCAGCAATACCGTTTACCTTCTGAAGCAGAATGGGAATATGCGGCGCGTGCAGGAACAGACACGAAATATTACTGGGGTAATGAAATTGGCTACAATCAAACGAATTGTTCAGAAGAATATTGCGGTGATGATTTTAAATACACGGCACCTGTCGGTTCCTTTGCCCCCAATCCTTTTGGTTTGTATGATACTCTTGGTAATGTTTGGGAATGGACTTGTTCTGAATATGATAAGTATGCTAATCATCAAGAAAAACAGTGCACCAATCAAAATCCTTCCAAAGAACGGGTCAGTCGCGGTGGTTCCTGGAAGTACGAACCCTGGGACTTACGGGCAACGTTCCGCGTCAGGTATTCGCCCAGTGATCGCATTAATGATCTTGGATTCCGTGTTGTCAGAACCGAGTGAATGGTGAATGATGAATGGAATTAGAATTTATAACCCATTGTTTTTTAAAATAATTTTTAATTAAACCGGCTTTTAAAAAATATTCACCACACTCTTAATGGTACCCCCACGTTAATTTGATGAAATATTTGAAACTTGACAAAATTATCTATTCACGAGGTTTAAGAAATCCGATTTTTGAAAAAAATCGGATTTCTAAATCTCAACTCGAAAAAGCAAGTTTTGCAAGAGGCTCAGAACTTTAAGGACTTTTTATGTTTAAACCACTTCCTTTTTTTATTGGATTGCGCTACACTCGCGCTAAACGCCGTAACCATTTTATCTCCTTCATTTCTTTGACTTCAATACTTGGCATTGCTTTGGGAGTCACTGCATTGATTACAGTATTATCGGTGATGAACGGCTTTGAAAAAGAATTACGTCATCGCATGTTAGGCATGTCAGCGCATGTTGTCGTTAAGACAACTGATAACAATTTGCACGATTGGCAAAACTTAGCGCAAGAATTGCGGGCAAAACCCCATGTGACGGGCGTTGCCCCCTTTATAGAAGGACAAGCCATGATTAGTCACAATAAAA
Source organism: Thiotrichaceae bacterium (assembly GCA_029939505.1). Lineage (GTDB taxonomy): Bacteria > Pseudomonadota > Gammaproteobacteria > Beggiatoales > Beggiatoaceae > QNES01. The sequence continues at coordinate 14,584 of JAOZSV010000046.1, forward strand.
ATGTCAAAGGCACATTTTTACAAGGTATTTTGCCCGACACCGAACCCCAAGTTTCTCAAGTCAAAGACAAAATGGTCGTTGGCGCGATAGATAATCTCAAAGCGGGTGAATTTGGCATTGTCTTAGGGGAAGAATTAGCCCGTTCACTCAATATTTGGTTGGACGATAAAATCACGCTGATTGTACCACAAGCCTCAGTCACTCCCGTTGGATTACTGCCCCGCATGAAACGTTTTACCGTGCAAGGTATTTTCAGTGTCGGAATGCACGAATATGACAGTGGTTTAGTCTTATTACACATTGAAGATATGGCCAAATTATTGCGAATGCCCACAGAGAGTGTTCATGGGCTAAATATCAAACTGGACGACATGTTTCTCGCCAAACCCTTCAATCGTCAATTGCAAGAAGAAGGTTATTATAGCTATGACTGGACTTATCGCCACAAGAATTTTTTTGAAGCGATTAAAATGGAAAAAATCGTCATGTTTGTCATTTTAACCCTGATTGTTGCAGTAGCTGCCTTTAATATCGTTTCCACTTTAATTATGGTTGTGACAGATAAACAAGCCGATATTGCGATTTTACGGACATTAGGCGCAACGCCTCGTACCATTATGGGTATTTTTATGGTACAAGGCACGTTAATTGGTGTCTTTGGCACATTATTAGGACTTTTTGGCGGAATCAGTTTAGCCATGAATATTGAAACCGTGATTCCTGCGCTTGAACAACTTTTTGGTGTTCAATTCTTATCACCCGATATCTATTACATCAGTGAATTACCTTCCGATTTACGCTGGCTAGATGTCTATAGGATAAGTATATTATCTTTAATCATCAGTCTAATCGCAACGATTTATCCAGCGTGGCGTGGTTCACGTATTCAACCAGCGGAGGCTTTGCGTTATGAGTGAAACCGTATTGACGTGCAAAAATGTGCATAAAAGTTTTAACGAAGGCAACCTTTCTGTTGATGTCTTGCGTGATGTGAATTTAAGTATCGCAAAAGGAGAACAAGTCGCCATTGTAGGCAGTTCAGGTGCGGGCAAAAGTACCCTCTTACACCTGTTAGGCGGCTTAGAGAATCCAACGAAGGGTGAAGTTTGGGTAGCGGGAAAACTGATGAGCAGTTTAAATCCCGCAAAACAAGGATTATGGCGCAATAAAAACTTAGGTTTTGTGTATCAATTTCACCATCTCTTACCCGAATTTACCGCTTTAGAAAATGTCTCTATGCCGCTACTGATTCGTGGATTATCCCCAGCAGAGGCTCAAGATAAAGCGGTATATATGCTCACTCAAGTCGGTTTAGAACAACGTCTCAAACATAAACCCGGTGAACTTTCAGGTGGTGAACGCCAACGGACGGCAGTCGCGCGGGCATTAGTCACAGAACCACAATGCGTTTTAGCCGATGAGCCTACTGGTAATTTAGATAAACGCACGGCTGAACATGTTTATGAACGTATGCTTGATTTAAATCAAACGATTGGTACGAGCTTAATCCTAGTGACTCACGCTCCTGATCTGGCGGCACGTATGGATCGAACCTTACGCTTGGTTGACGGTTTGTTGATGCCTGCCCAAAGCTGAAGCATTGGACTCCAAAAAACATTCAACTATCTGGTAGGTTTTTAAAACCTGCCAGTTTGTGACGCAGGAGCGTCATGATATGCATTCCCAACCAACCGTTGGGAACGAGAAAACCAGATAATTCATCCCTACTGTCAGTTAGTTAAAGGGGCTGGGCTGCGGATTATTTAGCCGACACTAAAATCATCATTCGCAGCCAAGCCCCTTTTCTTCATGCAGAATGGACAGATTATGATAGTTTGAATTCCCTGGTTCAAACTTGAATCAGTTTATTTAATTCTTGCTTGTGAATGGGTTTCAATTCCTTATCTTCTTCAACAAGCCGCCTATATTCATCAAAAAAATACTTGACAGAAGAGATTAATCTCATATAGTACTCTAAAGTGGGTAAAACACCATTGATAATCAATTGGTACCCATGTTTATTTTCTATTTCCGCAATAATCTTTTCAATTTTTTCTCGTTCCGCATCTTTAACACCAATATAAGACAGAAGATAATATCTACTTGGGTTAAACCTTTTTATCTTTTCATAAGCGATGCGAATCATATTTTCATCAATTGCTTTATTTAGTTTAATTTCGACAGATTCAAAAATAGCATTATTTTTTTCTACCTCAATATCTCCTGAACTATAAGATGTTCTATCAGAAGCCGTATGACTTCCCATTGGTTTTAATAAACATCCATCAAATCTATCCAGTTCAGAAATCAATATCTTATAAATGGCATAAAGAGCGATCACAGGTAATTTAGAACCGCCAGAAGTGCCATAATTTTTGTTAAAATGACTATTTAAAAGTCTAATGATTTTTGAAATGGTTAATTTATCAGGAGACTTTAATGATTTTAATCTTGTTTTCTTCTCTCGTTTTAATGGCATAATTTAACAAAATTCGTAATACATTTCTTGTTTTTCGAGGATTTATCTCTATAAAGTCTAAAATATTTAGAAATGCTTATTCCTTTTCCAGAAATTTTTCCTTCATAATCAAAAGTATAAGGATATGGTTGTTCTAATGAGCGCGTTAACCAACCGCTTTCTGCCATAGAAGGCAAACCTAATTCTTTCAAAGTAGGCGTAATAAATTTGGTATCTATGGAGCGACCAGAAAAGCCATCTGCCATATTTTTTTGATGCTTTCTTATGTCTTGTGATTTATACAACAGTTTATGGGTGAGCAAAGTGATTAACACCGTATAAACACCTTTTCCGCTATTGATCCTTTTTCCAAGATGACTCAAATGAGTTCGATACTGGAATATTTGAAATGTCACTTATATCAAAAGATTTTTCATAAATCTCTAGCAGTTTTTCTTTATGTTTCATATTAACCCTTGATTTTTGACTTCTTTTGCTATTGCATGAACGACGGGAATTGCTACAGAATTACCAATTTGTTTGTAAGATTCGGCAGGTATATGGTATTGCTTTTCGTTTTCAAATCCCATAATCTTATAGCACTCTTTAAGCGTTAATTTCCTAACATATTGTTTTTCATCATCATAAATGAAAAAACGACCGGATGTTTCTTGCGAGGGTATAGTTGGATGCGTTCCGTTTACGGAGTAAATTCTATTGGGTTGGTGATGTACTCTGGATAAATGGGAAGTATTTGGTCTCACTCCTTTTTTCCAGCCATTTTTGTTTCGATAGCCGACAAAAATAAGTCCAGATGATTGCATTTTAGGATTATCTATTAAAGTGTATTCCTCTTTTTCTAAGATTTCAAAATCACCTTCTTCATCAAGAAAATATTTTAGTTTAGGAGTGGGTATTTTTTTGAGCCTATCAAATTGAAAAAATTTTATTTTTGAAGCGACAATAAAAATTCTCTCTCTATTTTGTGGCAGACCAAAATTATTCGCATTCAATAGCCGGTAAGAAACATAATAACCCAGTTCTTCTAGTGTTTTAATAATTATTCTTAGAGTACGACCTTTATCGTGATGTATCAGGTATTTTACATTTTCAAGTATCACTAAGTTGGGATTTCTTTTATCAATAATTCTGGCCACATCAAAAAACAATGTGCCTCTCGTATCATCAAAGCCTTTTTTATGACCACTGATACTAAAAGGTTGACAGGGAAAACCTCCAGTCAACACATTAAATTCTGGAATGTCTATCGGATTTATTTTAGTAATGTCGCCATAAGGAACTTCTTTAAAATTTTTTTTCATAAACCATCCGACAATGTTGATTAATTTCAGAAGAAAACACACATTTAAATCCTTCTTTTTCAAGTGCTATTCTAAACCCCCCTATACCAGCAAATAAGTCGATAAATTTAACTGGTTCCCTCCTCTTATTTGGATGAGAAAATAAAATAGGTGGAGTTTCACATTCCCATAAATCTCTTTGTATTCCTGGTTCACATATTGCTGTATTCATAGCTTGTCTCTTGGGATTGGTCCCATTAGCAAGAAAATTGAGATAAAATTTAAATTGTTGATTTTTAACGAGAAAATGGCTATTGCTCTACCCACCCTACGCCACTACGCTACTATGATAGAGTAATTTTAGACAGTTTTTTATAGATTTCTCTTCTGTGTGCAACGCTGACAACAATAACTTCAATTGTTTCTTCACGTAATAAATAAATGAGGCGATAATCCTGTACGGCTTTGTATTGCTTTGTTTCCATACTGTCTATCTGTCTATCGGGTTTTATTCGCATATAAGGACTATTTGCCACTTTCCTTGAATTTTTCGGTACTGGATTTGAAGCTAAACTTTCGGCAACGTCAAAAACCCAATTCTCAATTTCTGATGACAATTTTTTAAGTTGCCTTAAAACGCCTGGTCTAAATTCTATTTTGTATGCCATTAACAACGACCAAAATGTTTTTTCATTTCTTGAAGCGAAATATTTTCGCCAGATTCTTTCATCGCCTCATCCGCCATTTCTGCCAACACCATATCTTCTGCCTCTTCTATATTCTCCAAAAAATTAAGGTCTTCCATACCTATAACAGCCGCTACGTTTTTCCCTTTTTTTGCAATGATCGTCCTTTCGTTAATACAAAATGCACGATTGACTATATTATATAAGTCATTGCGTACCTGCGTAATTGCAATCGTATTCATCAAATTTCTCCCATTAACCTCTTTTAACTAACCACAAGCGAGTGTAGGGTGGTTTCGAGGCTAAAGTTTTTTTAAAGAAAAAACTTTAGCCTCGAAAGGAACGAAGTGGAAACCCACCATTAAAAAGGTGGGTTTCTCTGTTCCCTTGATTTCCATCATTCTTTCTGTTTTATTCAGGCAATATCAGCTAACAAGCTTTCATAAGGGATATGCAATCCGTTATGTAGGCATTTTATCATTTTCAGGCTCAAAGGACGCTTGCGATTCAGCACCTCAGATACTTTTTCACGACTCCCAATAAAAATCTCTAGGTCTCTAGCGGCCAATCCCTGTTGATCCATTCTGAACTTAATAGCTTCAATAGGTTCTGGTGGTAAAATGGGGTAATTCTTGTTTTCATAAGCCTCAATTAAGGTAACCAGAATTTCCATTTCATCAGCTTCTTGGGTACCGTCTTTTGCCTGAAATATTCCTTCAAGATGGCGAAAGGCATCTTGTAAATCTTCGTCGCTACGGATTGGTTTAATATTCATTTACGTTCTCGACATTAATCTTATCATATTGAGCATGTGTTCCGATAAATTTTACCCAGACAATTCTTGCTCGATACTGGATTTCAACAACTAATCGATATTTGTTTCCACCAATATTAAAAACAACGCGATTGTTACCACAAATGCTTGCGTTACTATATTGGAACTTTACTGCTTGCGGTGACAGCCAATTTGCTTTCATTGTTTCTTCGTACCAGCTTTCTAGTGGAGCTTGTGCATCACTGTAGGCGGAGCATTCCCAGATTTTTTTTAAAGTTCTTTTCGCAATTACCCGCATAACTCAATGTTTTCCTATATTTTGGAGTAAAAATTGGTGCTGACTTATAATGATGAAAGTAAAACTTGGGAACGAGTTAAATTAGCCAATTCGGGCAGATTTTTGGGACATGGTGGGTTTAACATTCGAGGTGATTCTGCGGAGAATTTTTCACCCTTTTATTATCTATTGTCTGGCATGTTATTATTCCCCATGTTTGAGTTTTATTTTACACCAAGTTTGGATATTTAGCGAGTGTAGGGTGGGTAGGAACGAAGTGGCACCATTAAAAAGGTGGGTTTCGCTTTCGCTCTACCCACCCTACTACTAATAGCTTGCCACCAGCAGCTCTATGAATAGCTCCATCAACACCTCCGCCACCACACAATGCACCATTTGCTGCATTTACAATGGCATCAATCTTTAGTTTTGTTATATCAGATACTAAAATTTCTATTTTCATATATTATATATTTACCATCCCTCACGCTATCACTGAAAACACTTGCCCACCAACGCTGCGAGACATGGAAGTCGATAGGCGGTGACGAGTCGTCTCTGGTAGTCATGTAGGGTGGGCATAAGTCTTTTTATGTGCAACGGCATTCATCTATGAAATGGTATTTTTGGATGAGGTTTTGTTTTAACGTTTTGCCGCTGCACCAAAAATACGTTGCCCACCCTACATGGCTTGAACCTCGAATGGATTAGCTCGAGGCTCGTTTTTAATCCATTCGAGGTTCAAGTTTTTTGAAGAAAAACTTGAACCTCGAATTTTATATACAATCCTTGTCGTTAGCGTTTTTAATCCCTTTTTATATACAATCCTTGTAGTTACTGTTGTCAGCCATGTAGGGTGGGCATAAGTTTTTTTATGTGCAACGGCATTCATCTATGAAATGGTATTTTTGGATGAGGCTTTGTTTTAACGTTTTGCAGTTGTACCAAAGGTGCAACGCCCTACATGGCTACCTGATTTTTTTAATGAGGAAGCCACGAAAAGGACTGTGCAACGCCCTACATAGCTTGGCTTTGTTATGCATTCTTAACATATACTTGATTGTCATATCCATCTAAAATTGAGGTAATTAGATCAGATGCAATGTTTTGTACAGTCGCTGAAAATTTATCTAAATCTTTTTGTTCAATTCTAATGCTATCATCTCCATGCGCTACGGAATTTCTGAATAATAAAAGTCTATTCAAGTCTTTTTCATATTTTGATTCTAAAACGGATAATGATAACTTTGACAACAATGTGTTTGTGATCTTTAGATTTGCATTTGATTCAGTATTAATTTTTGTATTAAAAACCACTTTTTGCTTATACATGTTAAACAAATTTGTTGAGAGTTTTTTAATGGTTGCATGGTTAGTCTTACTATTTTTGAATGTGCAAACATTATCGGTTTGAAAAGCTAAATAGGACTCGCTAATATCGTTATATTCAAGTTTCAGCGTATTTAACTCTTGAAGATAAAGCAACAAACATTCTTTCAAAAAACCTTCCCATGCGGCATATATAGAAAGAACCGCTTGACGGGTTAGGAATAACTTATGCTTTTCGATCATTGAATACCGCATATGGATCGTTTTAGCCTGATATATTTTTTCTTGAAGCTGGAAAAAGCTATTATCAAGCATCCCTTCCAAATTATTCATGGTCAGAAAAAATTTCAAGTGCTCTTATGATTCTTTTCTTCGTGCGTTCTTTATAATTTGACGCTTGCCCAGTTGCTTTTTTGAATTCTTCATCCTCTTTTAAAGACGACACTTTATCTTGCAACACGACTTCCGCTGAATTTCTATAGTACTCTAAATTAGCCGCTACACCATTGAATATGCCGTCATAAAGACTTGTCGATAATTGACCATTTTTCCCTAAAATAGATTTCCGTCCAAGACGTTTAATTAATGACAGAGTCTGCTTGAACTTTTCTAGTTTATATTGATATAAGTTTTTATCCTTTGTTGCATTCCTCATATAATCTGTCATATGTTCAGATAAGTTCTTTGAAATATCATCATGATTTTCAAAGAGAGAAAAAAATCTAAGAACTAACTCATCTAAATAAAGCTCTTCTGTCTGTTTCTGAGTGGGTTGGATTAAATCAATAAATTCCACACTTGAAGCAAGTGCTTTAATTGTATTCGTAAAGTCAACTGAAATTCCTCTAAAAATACAATTTCTTATTTCTTGATCAGTTAAAGATGTTCCACCGGTGTTTAAGCGATTGAACAACTCAAATCTCATGTCGTAGTCACTATTCCATTTAATCACTTCCACACGGCATGATGATCTTTTTAGATTGAGTTGAAACTTCAACGGTATATCTGATACACCAAAACCTTCAAATTCTTTTAGTATGCTCCCTTTTTCTAGCACCCAACCATTTTTTTTCTGATTTCCCTTTAGTAAGCAAAAAAAAGACAATATTGTTGAAATCCGTTGTAACCCATCAACGATTTCCCAACGCCCATCGTTATCTTCTGCGACAAATATTGATGGAATTGGTATTCCCAAAAGTAATGACTCTACAAATCGAGTTCTTTGAGAAATATCCCATCGAAAAAGCCGTTGAAACTCAGGTTCGATGACAAGCTCGCCATTTGTGTACATGTTTATCAGTTCACCAAATGACATGTCAACTCGGTCTGAGGATAAGCTATTTCTTCCTTTAATAATTGCTTCTTCTAGTGAAATCACTGGTAATTACTCCTTTTTTTGCGTAAATATCAATAGTTTGTAAATAAATTTTGTTAACGAGTGTAGGGTGGGTGTGAACGAAGTGGAAACCCACCATTAAAAAGGTGGGTTTCGCTCTCGCTCTACCCACCCTACTACATCAATGCCATTAAGCCAGAGCGAACACGCAGGTTCGCCCCTACAGCCCCTGAATCTGCGGGATTTTGTAGGGGCAGACCTGCGTGTCTGCCCTTAACTTAATGGCATTGACCCTACTACTACATGGCTAATTAACAAAAACACACTTACTTGCCGCTGTCCTCGTATCCATATTGCGACCACGATTAACATGGTCTTCAATTTCTGCGGTTTCTCCGGCTGTGCGCCCATAGAGGAAAGTGGTGAATGCCGCCGTTTCTAGGGCTTGTTCACTGATTTCTCCGTTGACATAAGGTGTCCAGAGTAATTTAAGCAGAATGACTGCGATAACCGCGTCAACGTTGACGCAATAGACTTTATTACTTACGCCGGTTTTAAACAGGGCTTGAACCAGTTCGTGGTAAAATTCAAGGAAGATGTTGTAAGCGCCCCGTTTTTTGAATAAGTCGTTGACAAAGACTTCGCGTGGATCATAGTTGACCTCTTTTTCCTTGAATACCGGATGGTTGATACAAGGAATCTTGGCATAAGATAAATTGCCTTCTGCTTTGGCTTTTGTCTTGTAAGCCTTGTATTCCTTGGCATAGTCCATTGCCATTGCGGCTAAGTCTAAACCGTGTTTTTCTCTGCCCGGCTCTACTAAACCGCTTTCTTTGAAGCGTTGAATGAGAAATTCTATCGCTTCAAAACCGTTTCCGCCATGTGCAAAACCGGTATGTGTTAAAAAGCCGACATAAGCTTTGTTGAGTTGTACCCGTTCTGGTACTTCAGGACCATCTGCGCTGACTGCACCTTTTGCGCCTTGGGCGGATATTGTGCCAGGACCGTTAGTGACAATTAAGCCTAATAAGACGGAAAATGCAAATAGGGCTTCTTGATCAGGACGTTTGCCTAATAGTGCTAAATAAGCCGTTTCCGTGAAGCTCCAGCTACTCATCAATTCACTGTTGCTTATGCCACAAAATTGTTTTTCATCTTGTTTGTTCGCTGCGACTGAAGCACCAATCATCGTACTGAAGATGCGGAAGTGCCAGGGCATATTCACCATTGTGGTGACAGATAAGCGTTTATGAACAAGTTCTTTCCAGCCAAGATGACAGGTAATCGCGGCTAGAATGAGTTGTTCGCTCACTCCTGCATCGCCCGCCAGTTCTTTGATGAAGTTGATGAACACTGATTTTGCGCCGCGTTTTTCAATGGCTTCTAGCATCATTTGAGCGCGTTCATCACTTTCTTTTGAAACAAAGATGTTTTTAGCGTCTTCATCAGCTAAAATAGCATTCATTTGGCTGCTGTAATCAAAAGCGGTATCTGCGGGATTAACGAGTCCAGAACCGTGGAAGACTTTAAGGAGTTTTTCTACGGCTTGACGCGCAATCTTTGTTGTATTTGGTCCTAAAACAGCTATTGCCGAAGTGAGTACGGTATTGGGGCTGTTGCCCGCTTCACGACACGCTTCTGCGGCGGCTAAAGCACTATTGTTGCCTTGGTTCACATTCGCATTGAGGAGAACGTTGGCTAATGCGCGTCCGTTGTCATCAGGATACTTTTGCACCATGGACATGACTAGGTTGTCTTCATAAGTGTGCCGTGCCGTTTCTAAAACACTGGTGCCATATATCTTACTGACCTGAGTCTTGGGATCCATCATTGTGGCTCCCGAAGTATCTTTCATGGTCTGGCGTGGTAAAATGAGACCTAATTGGTTGGTCAAAACAGCCAGTTGTTCCTTATAGGGAGAAATGGCTTCAACCAGATCAATATTTAAGTGGCTTGGTAATTCGATATCTTGATTATTGCCGAGCCATGGTTTGAGGGAGAGATTGCCAATGGGTTCAAAATCAGGTTCAATACCATTGGCTTTCATGACGGCTGTCAACGCTTCAGGAATGTGAGCGATGTTGGTGACGACTGCCCCTTTTGCTGAGAAAACAGGATTAGCGGGGGTATAAATGTCGTTAACACCAAATTTGGTCATAAACCATCTTTCTTTTTCCTCGGCGTTGTCACCCGCACCCGCCATCGCCCCAGCATGTCCACAGGCTCTGGTCAGTTTGTTTTTCCAACGGCCTACCACACAGGCGATAACAGGTTTTTTAAATTCTAAGTCATATTCATAGTAACCACCTGGTTCAATGTACATGAGTGCTGCTTGGCTTCGATCATCGTTGTGAAACGCATGGGTAAATTCTGCGGCAGCAAATTGGATATAGACATCTTTACCAGAGGAGTATGAAACGGTAGTTCCCCAGCCTGTGGTTTTGATATAAGTCGCAATTGTGGTGGTAAAGTTGCCAGAGTTGGAGTAAAGGGCGATAGAACCGGGAATTAAGGATTCTTCAGGTGAACTGCCCCCTAATGCACCGCCAATACGCACATGTTGGTGCGCGTCTGCGATGCCTAAGCAGTTGGCACCAAAGACATCGACTTTACGGCGTTGACAAAATTGTCTGATGATACGAATATCACTGAGTGCCACTTTTTCTGTCAGAATAATGACTTTATTTATGGCAGGATTAACACGCACTGCTTCGATCACGGAGTCTTTCACACCACTGGGTGGTACATAGACAACTGCGACATTGAATTGGTGTCCGGCTTCTAAGGCATCAGCAACACTGTTATAGACGGGAATGTTTCCGATTTTCGTTTTTAATACTGAGCCTGCGCGTCCAGGCATCGTACCGCAAACGATGTTACCATTGGAGTAAGTATGGCTTGTGGGGGTAACAGTACGGCTTTCGCCACCGAGAATATTTAATACACAGACTCGGTCTTCTGTCGTGGCAAATTCTGCGAGAGAGTTGATGCCGACGTAGTAGTGTGGAAAGGCATCAATACCATTTGGATATGTTTTGTTTTCAGTCATAGTTTGTTTTTTAATTTAAGGAGCAGTCACAATTGAGTAGGGTGGTTTCGAGGCTAAAGTTTTTTTAAAGAAAAAACTTTAGCCTCGAAAGGAACGAAGTGGAAACCCACCATTTTCAGTCTTTTAATGTTTTTCGAGCGGACTTAGAAATCCGATTTTTGAAAAAAATCGGATTTCTTA
>JAOZSV010000395.1 GCA_029939505.1 Thiotrichaceae bacterium
ACCTCGAATTTAGTTTTTCTTCAAAAAACTAAAACCTCGAATGGACTCCGATTCCGAGCGTTGATCATTTCACTTTTCTTGTCGCGGAAATAACCTCGTACTCAAAAAATGCGGCAGACCAACGTACAGGATAATTCGCGGCATTTTCTTTTTGCAAGGTTTGATTGAGTGTCATACGCAATTCTTGTAATATAGTCAAGGCTTGTTTTGCAGGTATTTCTTCAAATGCTTTTGGGAGATTTTGAAAAAAATAGGGTAATTGATCTTCTACCAACAAAGCGATTAATATTCCCTTCCCCAAGGGTTTATCAGCCATACAATTAAAGTCCTGAGGAGAATCTGGAAGGATTAAAGTTTTCCCGGCTTTGAGGTAGCCTTTTTCTTCCAATTGCTCAGATGAATTGGGAAAGAGGCGCGTTAAAGTGCCTTTGCCGTTAACATCGAACAATAAAACATAGCCACCGCGATTGCTAGTGATTTTGAGTTTTATCATTTCACCGACTCTAAAACGGTGATGTTGTGGTAATGTTTTTACTTGCAATTGCGCTTCATTTTTATGGGTTAACACACTGATTGCTTGCTCAATACTATTAGTAGTTATAAGGGGAGCAGTCGTATTGACATTAGTGGTTAATATTTCTGGCGGCGCTTCTAATTGTGGCGTGAGTTTTCCCGCTTTGCATTGACTAGGTTTGTTATCGCAATATTTCTGTGATTCTTGACGTATGTATTCCAACAATTCGACATGAGTGACTTTTCCATCATAATTACTATCTGCGCGTTTTTCTTGAATACCTTTAACAAAGCGGTGTGTAAATACACTGCGATTTGGGCTAACTGTCGTATCTATCAACGCCACTTGGTTAAAGGCGACTGCACTATAAGCAATCACATTTGGCAACGCAACAATAAAACCATCTTGTTCAATACGATCTTTAGCCAAAGTGCGTTTTAAATCCTTATGTGGCGCGGCGATTTCAAAGACAGGAATTTTAATCGTGGGTGTTGTAAAATGCGGAACCATACTATCTGAATGACAAGCATCAATAATCACCGTCACTTTACGTTCTTTCAAACGCTGTAAACGGGCATTGATCTCATCATCACGAATCATCATTTTCTTTCCTCGTGTATTAACTGGGCAGAGGGTTTCATCATAGCCATCGCTTTCATCGCCGTTATCATCAACAACGTAATAGCCGTGTCCGCTGAAATAGAATAAGACTTTGTCGCCGGGGCGACTCTCTTTAATTAACCAATTATCAAAACCTTCTAAAATATTTTTCCGGGTTGCTTGTGCGTCAATTAAAGTACGGATTTGATGAGATTGATAGCCCCAGACCGATTGGGCAAGTTGCTGCATATCTTTGACATCTTGTTTATTCCCTTTTGAGACACCCACATACCAATATTCATCAATGCCCACTAATAAAGCACGATCTTCTGCATAAGCTGGGGTGATAAAAACGATTAATAGCAGACTGATGAGTAATTTTTCCATAGTCATTTTTTGAATTTAATTATAGAGAGGATTTAAAACTTTGTACAAGAGATTTATAATCTCATTGATTTAAATCAATTTTAATTCTTTTAATCCGTCTATTGTAGGGTGGGCAATGTCAGTGCAAGGGCTTTTTTTACGCGGTTTTGGTGGGCAACGTGTTTGGTTGCCCACCCTACATCACATCTACTTTTTTTGAACAAAATCCAAAGCTAATCCATAAACCTCGAAGAGAGTCGAGTCGATGAATCGGACTCAAATTCAAAAATTAGTAACCGCCTTTGCGTCTGCTTTCTGGCAAACCACCCACTTTCCCTGCCTGTTTAGAAGGGCCTAGGGGAAACAATTCGTAAATCGCCTTGGTATCGACTTTTTTGTCGTCCCATGCCGACTTCATGGCTTTGGTTATGCTCCGCATATTCGGTTGATTACCAGCATTGCTGATGTATTCATCACGCAGATAGTTGATGACATCCCAATGGCGTTGTGTCAATTCCTCAATGCCCTCTTCTACTGCAATGATTTTAGCCACATCTTCACTCCAGTCTTCTATATTGGCCAAATAACCATTTTTATCAGCTTCAACTGTTTTACCATTGACTTCATGAGCCATGACAATTCTCCTTCAATTAAATACGATTGGAATAAACGATTAAACCTAATTAATTGTTTTATTATAGAATAATAATTCAAATTCTCAGTTTATTATTATATCATAAGTTAATCTGACAATCTTATCAGGTATAAGTCTTGAATAGACTCGCATTGTCATCAATCCTAAGTAAAATGCGAAAACAAAGATATTGGTAGAATTATTGCTTCTGCACCAATATCAATCAAAAGAATGACTCTGATAAACTTTTTTTAAATACAATTCATTTTAATGATTTTCTATAATTAGAGGCTCTTGCAAAACTCTGAACACACGAGGTTTAAGCGATTTTTGAAAAAATCGGATTTCTAAGCTCGAAACGTATGATGTTTAAGAAATCCGATTTTTGAAAAAAAATCGAATCGAGGCTAAAGTTTTTTCTTCAAAAAAACTTTAGCCTCGATT
>JAOZSV010000396.1 GCA_029939505.1 Thiotrichaceae bacterium
ACTTTGGCTTTTTATAAGCCACCCTCAGTATATTTTCTCATGGGCATGAAACACACAAAGCTAAAGCATTTGAGGTTTGAGTTTTTGTAACTACTCCGCCTTTAAATCAATTTCAAGGCTGAAACTCGACTATCAAGTTTTTCGTCTGACAACAGTAACTACAAGGATTGTATATAAGATTCGAGGCTAAAGTTTTTCTTCAAAAAACTTTAGCCTCGAATGGATTACAAAAAAAACCAATAACGACAAGGATTATATGAACCTATCCCACTATTCATTTTTGAGCTTAGAAATCTTTGGAAAAATCGGATTTCTTAAACCTCATTTTTTGTCAAAAAACCAACTATTATTCATTTTTGAGCTTAGAAATCCTTTGAAAAATCGGATTTCTTAAACCTCATCTTTTGTCAAAAAACCAACTATTTTTATTCATTATTCTGCATTTTTGAATAGTGGGATAGGTTCATATACAATCCTTGTAGTTATTGGGGTTAAAAAACTTGATAGTCGAGTTTTAGCCTTGAAATTGATTTCAAGGCTAACCGCTGAGTACAAAAAATGTTAAAATATCCACTTTCAATTTTTTCTAAACTTATGACTTTATAATGAATGAATTAACTCTCATATTTTTACTCTTTCTCATCTTGGGAACGGGATTACAAATTTGGCTCAGTCAGCGGCATAAATCTTATGTGTATAAACATCAAAATGTCGTGCCTGACGCATTTGCCGAAAAAATCTCGCTAGAAGAGCATCAAAAAGCAGCGACTTATACACTCGCAAAAACCAACTTTAGTCAAAAAATGCTCATGATTGAAGTTCTGGTATTATTGTTGTGGACACTTGGTGGAATGCTTGAACTAGTTGATCAGGCATGGCGCCATCTTGAATGGTCAGATTTATGGACTGGCGTTGCTGTGTTTATCAGTTTTGGGCTACTGTCTTCGCTAATAGATTTACCCAGCGATATTTATGGCACTTTTCGCATCGAAGCGCAATTTGGTTTTAACCGCACTAGCCCTGGTTTATTTTTCACTGATTTACTGAAAGGGCTGATACTTGGCTTGGTTATTGGCGTTCCGTTTCTTGCCTTGATATTATGGTTAATGGCTTATGCGGGTGAATTTTGGTGGGTAAGCGTATGGGCAGTCTGGATCAGTTTTAGCCTATTAATGCTATGGCTTTATCCAACAGTTATTGCCCCTTTGTTTAATAAATTTAAGCCGCTTGAAAATAATGAGTTAAAGGAACGTATTGAGGATTTATTGAAACGCAATGGCTTTTCTAGTCAGGGCATTTTTGTGATGGATGGTTCAAAACGTACAGGGCATGGTAACGCTTATTTTACAGGGCTGGGTCGTAATAAGCAAATTGTCTTTTTTGATACGTTGTTGAATACGTTAAATGCCGATGAAGTGATCGCGGTTTTGGCGCATGAAGTGGGTCATTTTAAACGTAAACATCTTCAAAAACGCCTCGTTTTGATGTCAATTTTGAGTTTAGCGGGATTGGCATTTTTAGGCTGGCTTATGCAGCAAGACTGGTTTTATACTGGTTTGGGGGTGAGTACCCATTCTACTTATATGGCATTATTGTTATTTACACTGGTATTACCGGTATTTAGCTTCTTCTTGCAACCACTCATGGCTTGGTTATCGCGCAAGCATGAGTTTGAAGCGGATGAATTTGCCGCAGGGCAAGCAAATCCATTGACATTGATACAGGCTTTGGTTAAACTATATAAGGACAATGCCAGTACTTTGACACCAGATCCTTTATATTCAGCGTTTTATGATTCGCACCCACCAGCACCTGTGCGTATTGCACATTTATCGCGGATTAATGGTGAATGATGAATAGTTAATGGTGAATGATTTGTACTCCGCCTTGAAATAAATTTCAAGGCTGAAAGCTAAAGTCTGCTAAAGCAGACTGAATCGTTTAGCTGGCTTTAGCCTGCTTTGGCTTTTAGCCTTGAAATTTATTTCAAGGCTAAGAACGGCTGAGTAGTTATGTATTTTCTAATGAAATAGGAGAGTAATCAATGAAAAAAACAAGTTGGTTTTTTTGTAGTTTCTTATTAGTCAGCACGAATCTCGCCTACGCGGCGGATAAAGAGGCTGTGAATACGGTGAATAATACAAAGGCAACTGTGAATACAGAGGCTGTTGAAAAGGGCAAAGCATTGCACGAGAAACATTGCATGGCTTGCCATATTCGGATGAATAAGGATGCTCCGAATGAAATATATACGCGCAATAACCACAAAGTTAAAAGCTGGAACAGTTTGCAAACGCAAGTACATCGTTGTAACAGCCAATTGGATTTAAGTTTTTTTGATGATGAAATCAAGGGGCTTGTAGATTATTTGAATCAGGAATTTTACAAGTTTGAGAAAAAGAGTAATTAAGTAACACATTCTCGTTCCCATACACTTGGGAACGAGAATGAATTCACCATTCGAGGTTTCCGTTTTTCTTCAAAAAACGGAAACCTCGAAACCATTCACTATTAAACATTCACCATTAATTTCTCACAAATTTCATCTATCTTATTG
>JAOZSV010000009.1 GCA_029939505.1 Thiotrichaceae bacterium
ACTGCTGCCTCCCGTAGGAGTCTGGGCCGTGTCTCAGTCCCAGTGTGGCTGATCGTCCTCTCAGACCAGCTACGGATCGTCGCCTTGGTAGGCTGTTACCCCACCAACAAGCTAATCCGACATAGGCTCATCCAATAGCGAGAGCTTTCAAGAAGAGGCCCCCTTTCTCCCGTAGGACTTATACGGTATTAGCCTGAGTTTCCTCAGGTTGTCCCCTACTACTGGGCAGATTCCTATGTATTACTCACCCGTCCGCCACTCGTCAGCATCCCGAAGGACCTGTTACCGTTCGACTTGCATGTATTAAGCATGCCGCCAGCGTTCAATCTGAGCCATGATCAAACTCTTCAGTTTAAATTCAGCTGCAACTGAACGTTGCAAAATTTGCACGACGCAATTATTAACACTCAAAATGAGCGAGAGTTTTTGCATCGAATTTTTTTGATTGGATTTCAATCTATCGACGCAAGTACCCACACAAATTACTTGATTTTATTTTTAAAGAGCAAAAATCTATTTCAACCTTAAATACAAAATTATCAAGGTTAACAATTATCAACTTCATGATATTGTTATCATGTTATGTTAATATTTGCTACATCAACGTTAACAATTATATATCATATTTTTAAATTGTCAAGTCTTTTTTTAATTTTTTTTAAAAATTAATAGTTTGGACATTTTTATGTCCAAAAACTTGACGCAGTTCATGGTTTGCTTTCAAATTCAAAAAGCAACAATTAATTTAGGAATCAAACTTTTATAAGTTTGATGTTTTAGTTTTTTGAAAAACTACTAAAACTTCAAAACGAAACTTTTAAGTAAAAAGTGAAATATTTCGTTTCTTATTGAAGAAACATTCTTTCAATAACAAAAAAGCAATTCCTAAATAAATATCCATTTCAATTCCATAAAATTTAAAATTGAAGTTGAACTTAGTTTTTTCTTTACTATATTAATACTAAAAGGATTTGCCTAAAAAGCATTAAAAAATATTGGACGAAAAAATTGCCACAACCTGTCCAAACTAATTAGACATCAAAAAATGTTGGATAACAATTTTATTAAAATCTCTTCTATTTTTTAAACTTTATAACTTAGAAGGCTAATCATCTGTAGAAAACTCCTCAATACTAACATGGATTGATTTTTTGTCAAGCATTAATTTTAATAATTAGTAGGAATAAGGCATTGATAAATTCAATAAAAAGTATTTTCTCTATATAAATCATTTGTTTATATAAATAAACAATAATTTAATTAAATTAGTAAAAATCGTCAAAATGACTAAATATCTGCGCATAAATATTTGAACAAAATGGTTCTTAAAAACCAAGTTTTTTCAAAAAAACTTGGTGTTTTTTAGGAATGAGACTTTAATCACTTCCAACACTTTTAAAGCCAAACCTGTCAGGTTTAGTTTTGTGTTTATTAAATTTTCATTCCTTAGCCTCTGCATTTGCAATGTGTTTCCTGTTCTAAAATAGATGATTTTTCAATGAGACTACAAATCACAAGAAGGTACTGTTTTGCTTATAATGCCCCAATTAGTGCTTAAATCAATAATTTATAAAAAAATTGATAGTCGAGTAACACATTGCATTTAAACTGTTTCATAAAATATTTCTCTTATCAATGCGTCAGTTCTATATATTTATTTAAAACATCACAATTCACCAGCAGTTTCCGCTAATTTTTAAGCATTGAACCAGTAGTCATAATGAATTGTAGCAATTACAACATGATTTTAAAATTTTTTTCATTGTATTAATTTGTCGTTGACATCATAAAATATGAGTAAATTCTTCAGATAAAAAATATGCCACTGATTGATATATTTGCGTTTAATTCTAACAGGTTTTGCTGACAACTCACAATTTGATTTGATTTAGGTATTGATGTGCTTTATCATGTGCAGTTTTAGAACGTACATATTCTTTACGATAGCTGCTAAGCTGCTTGGTGTCCCGATCAAAAATAAGGCAATGGAGAATATAGGGCTTTTCTTTGCTTTCATGTTGTTTTGAAACAGAAACAGCGATATAACCTTTTTCAGTAACATTACTATCTAAAACAGCACTATCTAACAAGTGTGAATCCGTAACCCATTTTTTCATTAAATATTCTCGTGCCGCTTTTTGTAACGCAATTTCAGCTTTTTGCTCTTCGCCCCATTGTGCATTAATAAGCGCATTAAATGGGTTAATAACCATTTCTTGATGATCACTATCATGATGATCTTCTAAAACGGTTTCTTCTTTAATAGCGATAGATTCTCGTTTTGGTAACCCTTTTGGTGATTCTTCAAGTTTTTCTTCAGTAGCGGGTTGGAGCAATGGTATATTAGTCTGACTTGCTTCCAATTCAACAATCAACTCTTTGGCTTGTTTTAACGTTTGATTCAGTTCTTTAACTCGTTTGAATTCTTTGTTTAACTGTTTGATAAGCAAGGCATTTTTAATTTCTAATGTTTTTGTTTTGGCTTGTAACTTTTGAATAGTGACTTCTTTTCCATCCCTTTCTTTAGTCGCAAGCCGAGCGTCAATATCTGCAAATCGTTGAGAAAATAACAATTCCATTTGTGCCATCCGCGCCTCAATACGAAAAATGACATCATGTTCCTTATTGTCGGTTTTATTATGTTCTTTATTGTCAGTTTGAGATTTTTCTTCGTTTTCAATTTCAATCTCTTTTCTGAGTTTAGAAATACGTTGAGTTGAGCCCCCTGTTATCTGACGAATTTTTTCAAGAGAAGGGTAAATGCTTTGTTGTTCAAGTGTATCAATTGCATTTTTAACTGCTTCTTTTGTTAATAATGTGCGTTTTTTCATAAACTTTTATGTCATGGTTGCCCTTTTTGTATTTCACCAAAACGAAAAACGCTATAGTACAAGGGTTCAGGGGAGTGAACGGATTGAGGAGGGTTTTGATGGTACAGTCTTATAAAGGAGATTAGTTTATTAGACTTGATGGCATGAAACCTAATAACCCCTCACTTCAATCCGTTCACCTACCCAGAATTGTTGTACTCCAATACAATACGCACAAAGCTAAAGCGTTGTACTCCATTCACATTTCAAGGCTGAGTAGTTACCATTTAATGGTAATTTCAAAAAGTCCTCTTTTATCCAATGGATGAAAGGGGGCTTTTTTTTGGTGGCTGAGTAGTTACGAATTATCATTCTGTATTATCCGTATTATCCGTGTGGTAAATTTGACAGCCCTGCTTTCTAAATTCTTCCGCCTTTTCTTGAAGCCCTTTATTGAGTTCATCAATGTTTTTGGCATAAGAGCGTACATCTTGTGTAATTTTCATGGCACAAAAATGAGGACCACACATGGAACAGAAATGTGCTGTTTTTGCTGAATCTTTGGGCAAAGTTTCGTCGTGAAATGCTTGTGCGCGAATGGGGTCTAAACCTAAATTAAATTGATCATCCCAGCGAAATTCAAAACGCGCTTTAGAGATAGCATTATCACGATATTGCACACCTGGATGCCCTTTCGCTAAATCGGCAGCATGTGCCGCGATTTTATAAGCAATAATGCCTTCTCGTACATCATGTTTGTCGGGGAGACCTAAATGCTCCTTGGGGGTAACATAGCAAAGCATGGCACATCCATACCAACCAATCATTGCTGCACCAATGCTAGAAGCGATATGATCATAGCCTGGAGAAATGTCACTAATTAAAGGGCCAAGTGTGTAAAAAGCCGCTTCATGGCATTCTTTAAGTTGTTTATCCATGTTTTCGCGTATTAAGTGCATAGGCACATGACCAGGACCCTCTATTATAGTTTGTACATCATGTTGCCAAGCTATTTTTGTCAATTCACCAAGTGTTTCCAGTTCTGCGAATTGCGCCGCGTCATTAGCGTCTGCGATTGAACCAGGGCGAAAGCCATCGCCTAATGAAAAGGCGACATCGTAAGCCTTCATTATTTCACAGATTTCTTCAAAACGGGTATAGAGGAAACTTTCTTCATGGTGTGCTAAACACCATTTAGCCATGATAGAACCGCCCCGTGATACGATACCTGCAAGCCGTTTAGCGGTGAGTGGAATATGGGGCAAACGCACGCCAGCATGAATGGTAAAATAATCTACCCCCTGTTCAGCCTGCTCAATTAAAGTGTCGCGGAATAATTCCCAAGTCAATTCTTCGGCTTTACCTTCGACTTTTTCTAAGGCTTGATAAATCGGCACAGTACCAATTGGAACAGGAGAGTTTCGCAAAATCCATTCACGGGTTTCATGGATATTTTTGCCTGTGGATAAGTCCATCACAGTATCACCACCCCAGCGAATTGACCAAACCATTTTTTCGACTTCTTCTTCAATGGAAGAGGTTGTAGCAGAATTACCAATGTTGGCATTGATTTTAACTAAGAAATTGCGCCCAATAATCATTGGCTCTAATTCTGGATGGTTAATATTCGCGGGAATAATGGCGCGTCCACGCGCCAGTTCATCACGGACAAATTCAGGCGTTATTTCTTTAGGAATTGCTGCACCAAAGGATTCACCTGGATGTTGTGCTAATAACTGTGAATCACGTACTTTTTGTAGGCGTTGATTTTCACGAATGGCAATAAATTCCATTTCAGGGGTAATAATGCCACGACGGGCATAGTGCATTTGTGTCACATTATGTCCTGCCTTAGCACGGCGCGGAGGTTTAAGATGGGTAAAGCGTAAAGACTTTAATTCGGAATCCGCCAAACGACGTTGTCCATAACGTGAAGTAATTGTGGGCAGAACTTCCGTATCGCCTCGCTCTTCTATCCATGCATTCCGCACATCAGGTATGCCTTGACGTACATCAATAATGACATCAGGATCAGTATAAGCACCTGATGGATCGTACACCGTGACGGGCTGATTGATTTCGTGCTTTCCATTTTCTAATAAAGTCTCCGATAAAATGATTTCCCGCATAGGAACACGGATATCGGGGCGACTGCCTGCAACATAAATTTTTTTAGAATTGGGAAAGGGTTGAGTTGAAATCGTATCAAGTTGAGCCGTTTGACTTAAATTTTTTTGAGGGTTCGCGCTCATGGTTATAATCTTTAGATTTTGAAAAAAAAGTAATTGGGTGTAGAACTGACGCACTGAAGAATTAAATTCATTGTAAGTCAATCACTTCAAAACTAACGATTCAATCTTTTAAATAAAATCAATAAAATCAAATATTTATATTTTTAGTGCGTAAGTCATAAGGTAATAAAATTACTGTGATGGGTAGAAAAGCAGTCTTATGCAGTGCCTTGTTATACATTGTATTCAGCTTCATTTTCCAACAATATCATTTGTTCATATGTCTCATCAGTTTTATCGTGCTTACTCACTAAATTAAATGCATTATCACCATATTTTTCTTTCACAATTTTTTTGAATTCGTCAATAGTATCTTCATGATTTTTTAAAAACCAGCTTATGTGATCTTCTAAATATTTATGCCTAATTTTTGGTTTCCTGAGATCATTAGGTACTCTTTCCATCCTTGAGTCTATGCTATCAAAACCATTGAATGGTTCATTAAGCCTTGTGTTTGTCATTTCTACATATGCAGGGTTTAATTCAAAGCCTATTGCATCTTGATTTAGTTGTTGGCAAACACGTAATGTTGTACTGCTTCCAGAAAATGGGTCTAAGATAAGACCATTTTCGTTACTTGAAGCCAGAACCATTCTTTCAATAAGACCTTCTGGCTTTTGTGTCGGATGATTTTGTCGATTTTGATTGCAATAATGGACATGAGAGAATTTCCAGACATCACCAGGGTTGGCACCTCGCATATTATTTCTCGCTCGATAATATTTTTGTGGCACACGAACATCATCTAAATTGAAAACAAAATCATTTGATTTTGTAAACATTAGACTTGTCCCTTAATAAGCTAAGTTATTGATTTATATCGTTTTGATATTTAGCATTTTCAAGGGTTTACGCTTATTAAGGGACAAATCTATTAAAATATCATCATGCCTCGGGGAAAAGCCTTTAGTTTTGCCAAGTCCTTGGGTGTAATGCCAAACTATCCAGCTATTAAAAAACAGCCCTAAATCTCTATCTAAAATGTCATCTAAATACGATATAAACCTAACGCCCATAAACACATATATAGTGCCAGTCGGTTTTAGCACTCTCTTAGCCTCAGATAGCCACTCCTTAGTGAACTCTATATAATTCATCAAACCCCTTTAAGTCATGGTTGTTACCATAGTTTTTTCCTAAATTGTATGGAGGATCTGCAACGATAACATCAATAGACAAACTATCTACTTTTTTGAACAGCTTTAAAGCATCACCACAACGTAAATCGATGTTTGCCATTTATTTTATCCACCCGTTTCTTTCTGCATATTTGAGCCACTGCTCATATCCATTTTTTGATGCTATAAACTTATTATCAATAAGTTTACAGAAATCCCATGTACTCCGTTTTTGAATTGTTACATAGTGAATATCTCTTACCTGAATTTGACCAGTACCTAAGGCAGAATTGTAACTTATACTCAGCGCAGGAATAAATTGAACTTTTTAGAAACGGCCAGTTTTTTAAAAAAACTTGGTTTCTTGTCTCACTAAAAATGGTTTTTTTACCTCATTAAAAAGTTTAATTTATAACCGCGCTCAGTATAACATACCTAAACCATCTAAGGTGATTTCCTGAAAAAAATATACCCTAAGCGCCGCGACGGTTGCGGTTAAATAAAATACCCACAAATCATAACTATACTCATTTGTGGGAATAAATTGAACTTTTTAGAAACGGCCAGTTTTTTTAAAAACTTGGTTTCTTGTCTCACTAAAAACGGTTTTTTTACCTCATTAAAAAGTTTAATTTATAACCGCGCTCAGTATAGAAACTCATTTCAAAAAACTGAGTTTCTCTACGACGGGTATATTATTTTCACAATATCGCCTAAAAAAGACTAACCCTGTTCTAATTTCGTCGCAATCCGCATTCGCAACGCATTAAGTTTAATAAATCCCTCTGCATCTTTCTGATTATACGCACCCTCATCATCTTCAAAGGTAACAATACTCGTATCAAATAAACTATCATCAGAAGTGCGCCCTGTGACAAAAACATTGCCTTTATACAACTTTAAACGGACTTCACCATTCACATTCGTTTGAGAAGCATCAATCATTTTTTGTAGCAATTTACGCTCAGGGCTCCACCAATAACCATTATAAATCAAACTGGCATAACGGGGCATTAACTCATCTTTGAGATGAGCCACCTCACGATCCAAAGTAATAGATTCAATAGCACGGTGTGCTTTAAGTATCACAGTACCGCCTGGCGTTTCATAACAACCCCGTGACTTCATCCCAACATAACGATTTTCCACCAAATCCAATCGTCCAATACCATTTTCTCCTGCCACTTTGTTCAAATAAGCCAATATTTCAGCAGGAGTCTTGTATTCTCCATCAATAGCAACAATATCGCCTTTGCAAAATCTTAAAACCAGCATTGTTGGTTTATTGGGCGCATTCTCAGGTGAAACAGTCCAACGCCACATATTCTCTTCAGGTTCAACCCAGGGGTCCTCAAGAGAGCCGCCTTCATAAGAAATATGCAGTAAATTCGCATCCATCGAATAAGGAGACTCTTGCCCCCGCTTCATTTCTATAGGAATACTATGCTGCGCTGCATAAGCTAAAAGTTTTTCGCGTGAATTTAAATCCCACTCACGCCAAGGCGCAATCACCTTAATATCTGGGTTTAGGGCATAAGCACCTAATTCAAAACGGACTTGATCATTCCCTTTACCCGTCGCACCATGTGAAATCGCATCAGCATTGGTTTGGTAAGCAATTTCGACTAAACGTTTAGCAATAAGGGGACGCGCAATAGAGGTGCCAAGCAAATATTCGCCCTCATAAATGGTATTAGCACGAAACATTGGGAATACATAATGATTCACAAATTCGTCACGCAAGTCTTCGATATAGATTTCTTTAATGCCAAAAGTTTTGGCTTTAGCACGGGCGGGTTCAAGTTCTTCACCCTGCCCAATATCGGCGGTAAAAGTCACCACTTCACAATGATATTCATCTTGTAACCATTTAAGAATAATAGAAGTATCTAAACCGCCAGAATATGCGAGAACGACTTTTTTTATATTTTCTCTCATAAATATTATCCAATTGGAGTACAACGCTTTAGGTGATTTATTGAAAAGAATGTATAGATGTCCAGATAAGTTCCAACCAATAGTTACTTATTGAATGGTATTTAATAGTATTCAATCAGCTTTGAAAGCGGCACCATATTGTCCGCTGAGAAATCGTTCTAAAATATTTTGTGCGCCAACAAGGTCAGCGTGTTTTTCATACCCACAGCGAAGACACAAAAATTTTTCACCAGAACGATTTTCCCGCTCAACATGGGTGCATGTTGGACATGTTTGACTGGTTTTATAGGGATTAACCGAACGGAAGGAAACACGGTTTTCTTCGCATCGCATCTCAATAATATTGAGCAATTCTCTATAGTTCCAGTTGCTGAGCGTCTTTCTAAAGGCTTTACCTCGGTTTTTACTTTTTCCACGTTTTAAGTGTTTTAATTTTTCAACCACCACTAAACGCAAGTTTTTATGTTGTGAAAAATAGTCTTTTACCATTTTATGTCAATAATATGATAATGCTTTTTTTGCCGTTTTGTACTTTTTTGAACCTTGTTTTTTAGCTTTTATTTTGTTGATTTGTTGTTTAACTTCACTACCAATTAATTCTTGGTCACTGGTTGCCAGTAGATGATTAATGCCAACATCAATGCCTACATTTTTCCCTGTGGTTAATTTTTTATCGGTTTCTTTTTCAAAGGAAAACTGTACATATTCACGATGAATAGTAACAGTTGTTGAACGTTTCCAATTGTAAAATTGGTTCATCTGACGATGAGATTTAATCGGCATGTTGATTTTTATTTTATGTCCGATTGAAGTTAAAACCAACCAATAATTAAACTGATTAGATTGTGAATTTTCAATCTTGACAACTTGGGCGGATAAAATCATTTTTCGACCGCTATGATGGGGTTTTACCGATTCCCTGTCCATTTCTTGAGCTGATGTTTTTTCGCCGTCCACCATGCCCAATGCTTCTCTGGCTGCACATTGACGCATTCTTGCTGTCAGCCATGAATGTGGTATATTGGTAATATCTTTGGTAAGGTCTTTTTTAGCAAATTCATTACCCCAAAACATTTCAATGAATAAATTCACCAAACAACTGTATTCATCCATTACCCCATAAAGGGTTTGGCGTTTCTTTTCAGTTAAAAACTTCAAGCTGGTTTTACTTGAGCGAATTATTTTCATCATTCAATTCTTTGATTAAGCGTTCGGTTCTGCGCTTACTTCTGCGCAAACCATATAATCTTGCGGTAAAACTTGTGACCAAACTGACAAAATCTTTCATTAACTCATCTTTATCATTAGTTGCTGGATTAATCACTTCTATTAGACATCCTCGTTCATTCATCCAATTTTGAATATAGTTGAATCCAAAACGAGTCAATCTATCATGATGTTCAACTACAATACAGGTTACATCAGTATTATTGAGCATTTTTATAAGCTTAGGACGTTTATCGTTGAGACCTGATGCACATTCTTTAATGATTTCATCAACACGATAACCTTTGGCGGCACAATAAGAAACCAAACGTTCCGCTTGTTTTTCAAGATTATTTTTATTTTGAGATGAGGATACTCTGCAATAACAAATCGTATAATCTGGTTTATTTTTATTTTCATCTATGAGTCCCCTCCGAAAAGTCGAAAATATCGGTATCGGTATATGAGAATGCTAAGATTGAGTCCCCTTCAGAAAGTCATTTTAAGAGGGTGTATAAGCAATTGCTAATATACAAATCTCTTTGTTTTCAATAAGTTGAAATATTAACATTCTCTAATATGCCGATATTTTCGACTTTTCGGAGGGGACTCAAGATTTCAACTTATTGAAAACAAAGAGATTTGTATATTAGCAATTGCTTATATACCCTTTTAAAATGACTTTCTGGAGGGGACTCATCTATTAAAATTTGACCAAATTCATTTTGAAATGCACCTGCTATTTTTCCTGCTTTATAACGATTCCAAGCGGTTCTATATTGAACGCCTTGTTCTTTTGCATAGTCTTTTAGTCTCTTCATCTAAGATAGTATATCACACTATTTTTTTCTATAAAATACTATTTAATCAGTAAATGTATATAATACTTTCGAGGTTTGAGTTTTTATTCAAAAAACTCAAACCTCGAAAACTAAACTTGTCAGGTTTGGCTTGAAAGTTTAGGATGTGATTAACTTCATTCCTTAGTCAATGCTTCTGGGCCATCGCAGGCCATTTCTAACTCATATCCTTGGAAATGGAGCAATTTTTCTAACAGATTTCGCCCGATAGGATCGTCATCAACGATAAGAATCGTACAGAAAGGCGGAAATTCCCAGACCATTTTAAAGGCAAAGAAATCCGATTTTTTGAAAAAATCGGATTTCTCGATGGTCTGAAGATTTCCGCCCTCCAGCAATAGTTATGTTTCATAAAAATTAAAAATTCTTTTTGAGTCGAAAATATGAGTTCTTAATTATTCATTCTTCTTTTTAGCAAGGCGTAAGCGTGATTTCCGCAATAAATAAAAATCCATCGCTTTTTTAGCAATCGGTGCTGCTGTTTTACTCCCACCGCCTCCATTTTCTACAATCACTGACAAGGCAATACGAGGATTATTTAAGGGTGCGAAAGCCACGAATAGAGCATGATCATGATATTTCTTCGCCAGTTTGCTCGCATTATATATTTCAGACTGTTTAATCGTAATAACTTGTGCTGTACCCGTTTTACCGGCAAAACGATAAGGAGAATTTCTGCCCACTTTTTTGGCTGTCCCTCTTCGCCCATGTACCACCGCCTTCATTCCCCCAATTGCGGCATCCCAATAAGTATTATATTTGAGAGCAATTGTTGTCTTGACTGTAGGCTTCACGACAGTCATTTCATTGTGTCTTCCATCATCCATCGCAAAAACGACGCGGGGTTGTTTAAATACTCCCCTATTACTCAATGTTGCTGTCGCAACGGCTAATTGCAGAGGCGTTGCAAGCATAAAGCCTTGTCCAATGCCCGTGATAATGGTTTCGCCAGGAAACCAACGTTTTCCACGCCGACGTTGTTTCCATTCCCTAGACGGCATCAATCCACTCACTTCACCGCTGATATCTATCCCCGTTTTTTCACCAAAACCAAAACGTTTCATGAAAGTATGTAGGCGATCTATGCCGAGATCATAAGCAAGGGAATAGAAATAGACATCGCAAGACTGTTCTAAAGCAGTATGTAAGTTCATGCTGCCATGTCCAGTTTTTTTCCAGTCACGATATCGGTGTTTTTGACCTTTAAGGCTATACCATCCCCGGCACCAAGTACGACTGCGTGTACTTCTAATGCCATATTCTAAACCAGCCAAACCGACAAAGGCTTTGATAGTGGAACCAGGAGGGTATTGTCCACGTATAGCACGGTTGATAAGGGGACGCGCTGGTGAATCACGCAAACTATGATAAGTTTTAACATCAATACCACGAACAAAGAGATTAGGATCATAGTAGGGCATACTGACCAGTGCCAGCACTCCACCTGTTTTTGGATCAATCGCCACAACGGCAGCACTGTGTGCTGCAACGAGTTCCTCAACATATTTTTGGAAAACAATGTCTATATTGAGATAAATATCTTTACCTGGCACAAAAGGAATACTTTCTAAAGTACGAATGACACGCCCTTGGACATTTTTTTCAACATGTTGGAAACCTGTTTTGCCATGCAGTTCTTTTTCATAGAAATTTTCTAAACCTGTTTTACCTATAAAATCACTGCCCATATAATCAGATTTATCTATCCTTTCTAATTCTTTTTCATTTATTCGACCAACATAGCCAATAACATGAACACCCGTTTTTCCAAGGGGGTAATAGCGACTTTGATTTTGTTTAACCTCAACACTTGGAAAGCTATTACGGTGTGCCGCAAAACGGCCCACTTCGTCCTCAGTTAGCCTATGACGTAAGGGGATAGTTTTAAAACTACGGACTTGTTTTGATTGTTTTTTAAAACGGGCAATATCAGTCTCATCTATAGCAATGATTTGACTTAAATTATTCAGTAGCTCATCAATATTTTTAATTTTTTCAGGAGTGACTTCTAAACTATAAGAAATACGATTTTCAGCAAGAAGCACAGCGTTACGATCATAAATTAATCCTCGTGTCGGCCGTAGGGGTAAGATTTTAATGTGATTACTTTTTGATAGGGTAGTATAACGTTCATGGTAAATCACTTGTAAAAAAAAGAGACGCACAATAATCACAAAAAGTAACACCAGTATCATTAACCAAGCAACGAGTATGCGGTTACCGAAAATCCTATTTTCGAGAACAGTGTCTTTCAGTAATAAGCGTGTTGATGACATAGTGATCTATTCAGAGATTTTGAAATGAGGTGTTTGAAAGAAAAATTCTGAACGTAATGTCAATTAAAGGCCATTTCAAAAAACGTGACGATTACGCCGCAGATCACGCAAAAGTGTAAATAACCAAGGCCATAACAACATACTGCTAATAGCAGGATAGATAAACGACCATTCCACCAGTATATAGCTACCAGCAATATCATATATCCATTTATTAATTAACTGACTAACGGCGATGACAACAAACACGCTTAATGCTTGTTGCCATACTGTGAATAAACGTACTTGCCTGTGCCATTTCACGCTAATATAAGCGATCAAACAAAAAAATAACGCATGTTGCCCTAATAAAGTATCACTTAACACGTCATGGATAATACCAGTAAACCAACCTGTTGCTACCCCCACCCGTTGAGGAATTGCTAGACACCAATAGATTAAAACCATAGCAACCCAGTCTGGCCGCCATACTGTTGCATAACTTGGTAATGGTATGATAGCTAATATAAAACTTATAATAAAACTGAGAATAATTACCCAGCCGCCATGATGTTTTTCTAAACTCATTAGTAGAAAATAGCCTATTTAAAATGGGGGTATTTGCATCTATTTTTCTGAAAGCCTATAAATCACTTCTCCCATATCAACAAGACTTCACGATTATGTTTCAAAGCTGCTTTCGGTAAAGCTTGCACTTGTGCATAAGGTTTGCCTATATCAGGGATGACCTCAATAACCGTACCTACAGGATATCCCTTGGGAAATTTTTTACCAATTCCAGAAGTCACAATTAAATCGCCTACTTTGATATTCATATTAAGCCCTATATTTGCTATATATAATAAAGAAAGACGATTAACTGTACCCATTCCTTTGGCAATGGTACGCTTCCCAGTTCTTTCAACTTGTACAGGCAGTTCATGCTCAGAATCAGTAATAAGCATGACAGTGCTGGAAAATAGACCAACATGAGTAATTTGCCCCATCACGCCTTGGGCATCTACCACAGGTTGATCAACAAACACATTGTCATTTTTACCCTTATTAATCAATATTTTACGTGTTGACGGGTCTAAATCGACGGCCACCACTTCAGCAAGCTGCACTCGTTTATCAACGACTTTAACTGAAGAATATAGCAACCGCCGTAAACGTTCATTTTCTTTTTTAAGTGCTTGAAATCTTTGCAAAACAACCTGCAAACGTAGATTTTTATCCCGTAATTTTGCATTATCATCAAGCAACTGGATGTGACCACCTACACTCACAGATAACCATTTACTTGCTTTAACAGGTAAATCCACTAGGTATTGAATGGGATAAACTATGGTCAATAAGTGGGTATGCACGACCTCTAAATAACTCAAACGGTGATCTGCAATCATTAAGGCTATTGAGACGACGACGAATATTACTACTCGCAAAAAACGAGTCGGTTGTTCCTTTTTAAGTGAAGTTTCCATCAATCCGATACCTGACTGCCTGAACACCTGAAATTCAAATTTAAAGGCCCTCTAAAGCAAAAACCTCTGGTCCATGCTCTTCAATCATCTCTAATGCACGTCCACCACCACGGGCAACACATGTCAATGGATCATCAGCAATAATAACGGGTAGCCCCGTTTCTTCCATCAGCAAACGGTCAATATCTGTTAGCAAAGCACCACCACCTGTCAATACAATGCCTTTTTCCGCAACATCTGAACCCAATTCTGGCGGAATTTTTTCTAATGCCCCTTTTACCGTACTAACAATACCCGCTAAGGGTTCTTGTAAGGCTTCAAGAACTTCATTACTATTAAGTGTAATACTACGAGGAATGCCTTCAGCTAAATTACGCCCTCGTACATAACTTTCACGCAACTCTTTGCCAGCATAAGCAGAACCAATATCATGTTTGACACGTTCTGCTGTTGCTTCACCAATTATAGTGCTATAATGACGACGTACATAAGCGATAATCGCTTCATCAAAGCGATCACCCCCTGTACGGATAGATTCAGAATAGACAATACCATTGAGGGATAAAATACCCACTTCTGTTGTACCACCACCAATATCAAGTACCATTGATCCTGTGGCTTCACTAACAGGCATTCCTGCACCTATCGCTGCTGCCATAGGTTCTTCTATGAGATAAACATCTCGCGCTCCTGCACCCGCTGCTGATTCACGAATAGCACGGCGTTCAACTTGCGTTGAACCACAGGGTACACAGATAAGCACCCGTGGCGAGGGGTGCCAATATTTATTATCATGGACTTTATGAATAAAATATTGCAACATTTTTTCAGTAATCGTAAAGTCCGCAATAACACCATCTTTCATCGGGCGTATCGCCGTAATATGGCCAGGTGTACGGCCTAGCATAAGTTTCGCTTCGGAACCCACGGCGGCAATGGCTTTACTACTGTTGCCACTTGCACCATCACCCCGTTGTCTGATCGCTACGACTGAGGGTTCGTCAAGAACAATACCTGATCCTCGAACATAAATCAGCGTATTGGCTGTCCCCAAATCAATAGAAAGATCATTTGAAAAAAGTCCGCGTACACGTTTGAACATGGAAATTTTGAATGGCCCTCATAAGTTAATGATGAATATAAATGCAAAATTAATTTGAGGCGTTAGCCTCAAAAATCTGTTCAAAATTAAAGTTTATTCAAAATTTGAACCCGCTTTGTTTTTTTATAAATGAATATTAGGCAAAATACTACTTTATCAGGCGAGCCAAGTTTAG
Organism: Thiotrichaceae bacterium; assembly: GCA_029939505.1. GTDB lineage: Bacteria > Pseudomonadota > Gammaproteobacteria > Beggiatoales > Beggiatoaceae > QNES01. The sequence continues at coordinate 15,240 of JAOZSV010000009.1, forward strand.
GCAAGTCTTATTTAAAAAGACTATTCGAGGCTTTTCAAAACTCTTACCCTCAACTCGAATATTATATAATGAAAATAATCATTGGTTTCGAGGCTAAAAGTTTTTCTTTAAATGCGAATTAAGAGTTAAAATTGGAGTTCGAGGTTTAAGTTTTTTAAAGAAAAACTTAAACCTCGAAAACGCTTCAGCTTTGGGCGTTTTTTGGACGATTTACAAAGTGAAAGCATTCGAGGTTTCAGTTTTTCTTCAAAAAACTGAAACCTCGAATGGACTCCAATTAAAGCAGGTTCAGCTAATTTAATCAGTCTGCTAAAACTCGACTATCAAGTTTTTTTATAAGTTATTGATTTAATAGCTCATTTTAGTTGAACACTCAAAAGACACTCGAAACTAAATTTTCTTAAAAATCAATTATTTATAGATTTAAAACCTCAAAAAATAATTCTCGTCAAGCCAAATCACATCAAAAACTTGATAGTCAAGTAAAAGCAGACTTTAGCTTTTAGCCTTGAAATTGATTTCAAGGCTAACCGCTTTTCTTCAAAAAACTTTAGCCTCGAAATAAATCTGGAGATAAAAATGTCTTTACCAAAAGTTGAAAATATGGCACATTTAGCTCGTATTTCATTAAGTGAGCAAGATATTCCTCTTTACACACATCATTTATCTGATATCCTAAGTTTTGTTGAAAAGATGAATAGCGTTGATACAAGTAACATAACTCCCCTAGCCCATCCTCTTGATATGGTAGCAAGGTTACGTCCAGACATTATATCAGAAACCAACCAACGCGATCATTTTCAAACCATTGCGCCACAGATTGAAGCTGGCTTATATTTAGTCCCTAAAGTCATTGAGTAATTCATTTCGAGGCGAAAGTTAGGAATGAGAATTGAATAATACATAAAACTAAACCTGTCAGGTTTGACTTTATTCATCATTCATGAACCTATCCCGCCCTATTCAAAAATGCGGAACCCTGAATAAAAATCGTTTGGTTTTTAAGCAAAAAACGAGGGTTAAGAAATCCGATTTTTTCAAAAAATCGGATTTCTAAGCTCAAAAATGAATAGTGGGATAGGTTCATCATTCAGCATTCGAGAGTCGAGGTTAAAGTTTTTTTAAAAAAAACTTTAACCTCGACTTGAGTTTTTTGAAAAAAAACTCAAACCTCGAAACCATTCACCATTCCACCTTGAATCCGAATAATTGATAACTATGCACAATAAATCCCTTTCTGAACTTTCTCTTCTTCTACGTCAACGCGAATGTTCCAGTGTAGAAATGACCCGTTATTTTTTAGATCGGATTGAGAACGATAATAGACTTCTAAATAGTTTTATTACCGTTACAGCAGACGTTGCTTTGAGACAAGCCAAAGTGGCTGATGAGCGAATACAATCAGGCAATGCAGGGACATTGACTGGAATACCCCTCGCCCATAAGGACATTTTCTGTACTCAAGGAGTCAAAACGTCATGCGGCTCCAAAATGTTGGATAACTTTATTGCTCCTTATAATGCCACTGTTGTTGAAAAATGCCAAGCTGCGGGCATGGTCATGTTGGGTAAAACCAATATGGACGAATTTGCAATGGGATCATCTAATGAAACCAGTTATTATGGAGCAGTGAAAAACCCTTGGGACACAAAAACGGTGCCAGGTGGTTCTTCAGGCGGATCAGCGGCGGCGGTGGCTGCCCGTTTAACGCCCGTAGCGACTGGAACAGATACTGGGGGTTCTATTCGCCAACCTGCCGCCTTTTGTGGCATCACAGGATTAAAACCGACTTATGGCCTTGTATCACGTTATGGCATGATTGCCTTTGCATCCAGTTTAGATCAAGGCGGCCCTCTGGGGCATAATGCCGAAGATGTCGCGTTACTCTTAAATGTAATAGCAGGTTTTGATGCCCACGATTCGACATCTTTAAATCATCCCAAAGAAGACTACACCAAGCACTTAAATGATAGTCTAGCTGGACTAAAAATTGGTTTGCCTAAAGAATACTTTAGTGAAGGCTTAGACCCAGAAGTATTTAAAGTGTTAGAAACCGCACGGTCAGAGTTAGAAAAAGCGGGGGCAACCTTGCATGAAATCCATTTACCTCATACAGAATTGGCTGTACCTATTTATTATATCATTGCTCCAGCAGAATGCTCTTCTAATTTATCCCGCTATGATGGGGTACGCTTTGGTCATCGTTGTAATAATCCCTCTGATTTGACTGACTTATATAAACGCTCACGCGCTGAAGGTTTTGGTGCGGAAGTCAAACGCCGCATTATGATAGGCACTTATGCCCTATCAGCAGGTTATTATGATGCTTATTATCTTAAAGCACAAAAAATACGCCGCTTAATCCGTGATGATTTTGTGGCTGCGTTTAAGCAAGTTGATGTCATTTTGGGACCAACAACAGCTACAACGGCTTTTAAGATTGGTGAAAAAGTGGATGATCCTATCGCCATGTATTTATCTGATATTTATACGATTTCTGTTAATTTAGCGGGACTGCCTGCTATCTCTATTCCAGCAGGTTTTGTAAATCAACATCCCGTTGGATTGCAACTGATTGGTAATTATCTAAATGAGGCTAAATTGTTAAATGTGGCTCATCAATATCAACAGCGCACTGATTGGTTTATGCAAAATCCACTTGGTATTGCTGGGTAATTATTAATTATTAATTAGGAAGAATCACCAAATAACTTTCGAGGCTAATTTGAATAAAAACTTTAACCTCGAAAGTTAAGTATTAATATCCTGTACAAAGAAAAAACCGCGTAAATCATAAAAAAATAATTAAAATAAAATAGTTAATCAATATTTTTACCAACAACCTTACTAAATAAGATGGTTATTATGTCATATTGGTTAAATTTCAACCATTTACTGTATTTTTGACTCAAGTTGAACTTATTTTCAATCTCGTTGATTTTAAAGCGTTTTTTTTATTAATAGCAACGCATTAATATTCAAGTCTATCGAGGTTCTTGCAAGACTCTGAACACACGAGGTTTAAGAAATCCGATTTTTGAAAAAAATCGGATTTCTAAGGCTAAAAACAGTTTTGCAAGAGCCTCTATCAAAAAAACAATTTGTAAATTTGGAGGAATATGAATTGGCAAGAAGTCTGTGAACAAAGAAATTTGCAAAACTTACCCTTTAAAATTGAACTGAATAAAAGAGGGCAAATTATTATGTCACCAGCAAAAGTTTATCATTCTGCTTATCAAGGTGAAATAGAATATTTTTTACGTTCTCTTTTGAAACAGGGTAAAACACTACCAGAATGTGCTATTTTCACACGCGATGGTACAAAAGTGGCTGATGTTGTTTGGGTATCAAAGAAACGTTTTTCTATCATAAAAAAGAAACGGAATGTTCTATTGCGCCAGAAATCTGTATTGAAGTGTTATCTAGCAGTAATACTGAAGATGAGATGGTGGAAAAACGTGAGCTTTATTTTGAACAAAAGGCGGAAGAAGTTTGGATTTGTAGCCAAGAAGGCAAAATGAGATTCTACAACCCCTTTGGACAAATAAAAAAGTCAAACTTAGTGCCGAAATTTCCTCAAATGATAATAATTTAAGTTCTATTTTTTTGCGTTTTAGCTTTGGATTTTGGAGTTCAACGCTTTAGCTCTGGACTCCATTTTCAAAAAATTTCAACTCTTAATTCGCATTTTTTCAAGAACATACCAACAGGTTCAAAAACATGATTTATGAAACAGTGATTGGATTAGAAATTCACGCCCAATTAGCGACAAAAAGTAAAATTTTCTCAGCCGCGTCAACAACTTACGGTGCATCACCCAATACACAGGCTTGTGCAGTGGATTTAGGTTTGCCAGGTGTGTTGCCAGTTATAAATGAACAGGTCGTGCGTATGGCGGCTAAGTTTGGGCTGGCTATTGGAGCAAAAGTTGCGCTGCGCTCTGTTTTCGCCAGAAAAAATTATTTTTATCCCGATTTACCTAAAGGTTATCAAATCAGTCAATATGAATTGCCGATTGTCGGAAGTGGAGAAGTTCAGATTGAAGTTGATGGCGAGGAAAAAACCATTGGTGTTACTCGCGCTCATTTGGAAGAGGATGCCGGTAAGTCTTTACATGGAGATTTTCAGGGGTTAAGTGGTATTGATCTCAATCGGGCAGGAACACCTTTATTGGAAATTGTCTCCGAGCCAGATATGCGTTCTCCAAAAGAGGCAGTTGCTTATATGAAAAAACTGCATTCACTCGTTCGTTATTTAGAAATCTGTGATGGCAATATGCAAGAGGGCTCTTTTCGTTGTGATGCTAATATTTCTATGCGCCCCCAAGGGCAAAAGGAACTTGGTACTCGCACTGAGTTGAAAAATCTCAATTCATTTCGTTTTGTCGAACGCGCTCTTGATTTTGAGATTGAACGTCAAATTGATGTGTTAGAAAGTGGTGCTCAAGTTATACAAGAAACACGCCTTTTTGATGCGGATAAAAATGAAACGCGCTCTATGCGTATTAAGGAGGAAGCCAATGATTATCGCTATTTCCCTGATCCCGATTTGTTGCCTCTAATCATTGAACCTGAGTTTTTGGAGGAGGTTAAGGTTGAATTGCCTGAATTGCCTGATGATAAAAAACACCGATTTATGCAGGAATATGCTCTTTCTTTGTACGATGCCAGTGTTTTGACAGATCGCCGTGAATTAGCAGATTATTTTGAAGAAACAGTCAAAGCATCTGGTAGTAAGGCGAATTTATGTGCGAATTGGGTTAGAGGTGATTTAACGGCTTTGCTTAATAAAAATAATTTGGATATTATCGAAACGAAAGTGACTGCGGTTGAACTTGCAGGACTTTTGCGTCGTATTACTGATAAAACCATTTCTGGTAAAATCGCTAAAAAAGTGTTTGATGCGATGTGGAATGGTGAGGGCGATGCTGATACGATTATTGAAAAGCGTGGTTTGAAACAGGTTACAGATATAGGTGCGATTGAAAATATTGTTGATGAGGTGTTGGCTAATAATCCTAAACAATTGAATGATTATCACAATGGTAAAGAAAAATTGTTTGGCTTTTTTGTTGGACAGGTGATGAAGGCTTCAAGGGGTAAGGCGAATCCGCAGCAGGTGAATGCGTTATTGAAGAAAAAACTATAGTTTTTCGTAACGACTCAGCCTTGAAATACGAATGAATGGAGTACAACGCTTTAGCTTTGTGCGTATTGTATTGGAGTACAACGCTTTAGCTTTGTTGCTCTTTAAATTGGAGTACAACGCTTTAGCTTTGTTGCTCTTTAAATTGGAGTACAACGCTTTAGCTTTGGGCTGCTTTTTTTGGCAGACAACGCTTTAAGACTGAGTAGTTACAGTTTTTCTTATGTTTTAAAAATGGGCAGAGACACAGCCCCTATACTTAACGCGGGAAAAAACTGAACTTTTCTAATGAGGAAGCCGTTGCACGAAAAATACTTTGCCCACCCTACATAAAAGTTTAAGTTATGCCCGCGTGCAGTATACATTTAAATCGTGTAGGGGCGAACCTGTGTGTTCGCCCTGTAGCCAAAATTATCCAAAGCGTTGGACTCCATTTCCAAAGCTAAAGCGTTGGACTCCATTTCCAAAGCTAAAGCGTTGGACTCCATTTCCAAATCTGAAGGTTTGGACTCCATTTCCAAATCTGAAGGTTTGGACTCCAAGAACCAAAGCTAAAGCGTTGGACTCCATTTCCAAAGCTAAAGCGTTGGACTCCAAAATCACGATTGTTCACTCAAATTAATAGACAACTTATGACTCATTCTCCCCGCGTTGGATTATTTGTGACTTGTTTAGTCGATTTATTCCGCCCGAATGTTGGCTTTGCGGCTATAAAACTTTTAGAAAAAGCAGGTTGTCAAGTTGAGGTGCCTACTGCACAAACTTGTTGTGGACAACCTGCTTATAATAATGGCGATTGGGCGAATAGTCGTGCTATTGCAAAGCAGGTGATTGAACTTTTTTATGATTTTGATTATATCGTGGCTCCTTCTGGTTCTTGTATTGGGATGCTGAAACGACATTATCCGCAATTATTTGAGGCGGATAAAAAATGGCAAGTAAAGGCGCAGGCTTTTGCAGAGCGTTGTTATGAATTGGTCAGTTTTTTAACGGATGTTTGTCAAATAAAAATAGAGGCGGGGTTCGCGCAAACGGTGACATACCACGATTCTTGCTCAGGATTGCGGGAATTAGGTATTGCTAAACAACCTCGGCAATTATTAAGTGATGTACAGGGTATTAATTTAAGAGATATGAATGAATCCGACGTTTGTTGTGGTTTTGGTGGCACATTTTGCGTTAAGTATCCCGACATTTCAGCCCGTCTTGTTTCTGATAAAGTGGCTAATATTGAAGAGACGAATGCGGATGTCCTACTTGCTGGGGATATGGGTTGTTTGTTAAATATTGCAGGACGCTTAAAACGTTTAAATAGTTCGGTGAAGGTTTATCATATTGCCGAAGTATTGGCGAATATGACAAACGTACCTGCTATCAATGATTGAGGCTCATTCAAAAAATTGTGTAACTACTCAGCGGTTCGCCTTGAAATTGATTTCAAGGCGAAAAGCTAAAGCAGACTCAGCTAAACGACTCAGTTTTTTTAGCAGTCTGCTTTAGCAGACTTTATCTTTCAGCCTTGAAATTGATTTCAAGGCTGAGTACAAAATTGTAACTATTCAGCTGTTCGTTTTTAGTCTTGAGATTTATTTTAAGGCTGAGCCATTACTGATTTTATTGCTTGGAGAAATTCATCATGGAGATTATAAATCTATAACTTATTGATTTATAAGATATTAAATATTAAAATGAGTTCGAAGTTCAAATTTTTCTTCAAAAAACTTGAACCTCGAAACGTTTTCAAATATGTTAAAAATCACTCTTCAATCTTCATCTTGAGACAAGGCTTGCCGTTGTTGTTCACAAAAATCATCAGCTGCATTATAACTATGCTGTCTCAAACTATAATTGCGTACTGCACATTCAAGCAGTACCGCTAAATTACGTCCAGGTGCTACGGGTAAACCCACTTCAGGTATTTCAACTCCCAAAATCTGGCGGAGACGATAATCACCTTGAAGACGATCAATATTTTGTAAACGTTCTGGTGTAGCATGTTCCAGTTGTACAATCAGGCTTAAATCTTTGCTCTTCTTAATTGCGCTATCGCCAAAGAGGGCTTGTACATTTAATACCCCTAAACCACGCACTTCTAAAAAGGCGTTCATGTCTAAAATACAAGTTCCTCTGATCACCTGAAATTCCATCAAGGAAAATTCTGGTGCATCATCAGCTACTAAGCGGTGACCTCTACTGACTAATTCTAATGCTAATTCACTTTTTCCCGTTCCACTATCACCCATAATTAAAACACCCATGCCAAGAACGTCCATAAAAACGCCGTGTAGGGTAGTGCGTTGTGCAAGCAATCTGGCTAAAGTGGTATGCAAATAATTAATCACCTCTTCGCCAGATAGTAAAGAAGTCAATAGTGGAATCTGGCAGTCATCAGCAAACTTAGTGAGTTCTTGGGGAACGGAAAGTGCGTCAACGACAATAATACAGATCAGATTATCTTTTTCAAATAATTGTTTGAGGGCATCAATAAAAGTTTTTTTGGTAATACCCTCAAAATAAGTCAGTTCGTCACGACCAATAATTTGAATTTGATGAGGATGAATCAGGTTAAAATAACCGATATTTGCCAGTTTTTGGTCTTTTTTCAACAACAAGACGCGATGACTACCTGTACGCCCTGCAAGCCAAACTAATGCTAAATCATCGGCATGATTTTTAAAAAAATCATCAACGCTAAACCGGGTCATAATAAATCAGGTGGGGGTTGCCAACAAGTTAATAGGTTGAATTTATCTTGATCTTTTTCGAGAGTTCGTAGTTTTTCACAAAATTCGTTTGAGCTAAACATATGAGCTAATTGGGCTAGAATTTTTAAATGTTCTTCTGTCGAATTTTCAGGCACCACCAAGGCAAACAGTAAATCAACGGGCTGTTTATCAGCCGCATCAAAGTCAATACCCTTTTCAAGTTGTAAAAAAGCCGCTAAAGTAACATGACATTCAGCAACTCTGGCATGGGGAATTGCAACACCTTTTTCAAGCCCAGTACTTCCTAATCGTTCACGCGCAAGTAGGCTATCAAGAATTTCGTGGCTCGTGAGTGATAAGGTATCAGTCGCCAGTAATTTGCTAAAGTATTCAAGGACACGTTTTTTACTGGTCACCTCTACATGACAAAGCATCCGTTCAGGTGTCAAAATATCTGAGATTTGCATATTGATTATTCAGGCATTCAAAGATAAATTGTAATTGCTCAGCCCCCAGCGAGAGCTTTCATCGTTATACACAAGTCAAAAATCGTCAAAAGTAGGGTAGAGTGAAACGAAACCCACCATTTTGGTGGATTTGTGCCACTTCGTTTCTACTCACACTACGAAAAAAATAATTTAAATCAAATACTTAAATTTTTTCGTATAACGATGAGAGCGAGAGCTAGTACAGGAGAGCGGAAATTCCCAGACCATTTTAAAGGCAAAGAAATCCGATTTTTTGAAAAAATCGGATTTCTCGATGGCCTGAAGATTTCAGCCTCCAGCACTAGTGTGGGGTGAAATTGATTTCAAGGCTGAGTAATTACGAATTAACAATTTTAGGCTTAAAATATCTACTTAAACATCGAAAACTTATCCCTGTACACCTATTCCATGGATTGATGAGCTTTTATACCTCCATCAGATTGATGGTGGTTTTGGAGTTTTTCCTTATGTTTCTTAATTTGTCTATCCAATTTGTCTGTGAGCGCATCAATTGCAGCATACATGTCTTCATGCTCAGCATTAGCAAATAAGTTCGCACCGCTGACGTGCAAAGTCGCCTCAGCTTGTTGACGCAATTTTTCTACACTGAGAACAACATGTACATGGGTCACATGATCAAAGTGACGCTCTAAACGTTCCATCTTATTAGAAACGTAATTACGCAAGGCTTCAGTAATTTCAATGTGCTGGCCAGAAAGATTAAGTTGCATGGACATACTCCTTTCGAGACTAAAAATTTTTAAAGAAAATTGCCTCGAATGTTATTTTATTGTAATAAATAAGCTATTAGTTCTAAATTTTTCCGGATTTTAACTATTCTAAAAAACGTTTTCTTTCATTTGAAGGGGGAATAACCATTGCTTCGCGATATTTGGCAACAGTACGTCTAGCAACTCTGATTCCTCGCTCAGATAATTGTTCTGCAATTTTATTGTCACTCAGTGGCTTGGCAGAATTTTCAACCGCAACGATTTTTCTAATCATAGCACGAATAGCAGTGGATGAACATTCACCACCATTTTGAGTGCTGACATGACTTGAAAAGAAATATTTTAATTCAAAAACACCTCTAGGCGTATGAAGATATTTTTGAGTCGTAACACGAGAAATCGTTGATTCATGCAATTCTAACTCTTTGGCTACATCATGTAAAACCAAAGGTTTCATAGCTTCTTCACCATAATCAAGAAAACCCGTTTGCCGCCACACAATACATTTTGCCACTTTCAGTAAAGTATCTTGGCGGCTTCTCAGGCTTTTTATAAACCACCGGGCTTCTTGTAAATGCGTTTTTAGCGTATTATTTTCCGCACCATCAAACTTTGAAACCAAACCAGCATAGTAATTATTAACACGTAATTTAGGCGAAATATCTGAATTGAGTTCGACTTTCCACAATCCATGATTTTTTTTGACAAAAACATCTGGTGTCACATAATTTGTATACGATGTTTCAATTTTTGTTCCGGGGCGTGGATTAAGGGATTGAATAAGTTTTAATACTTTTTGCAAATCATTACGTTCTAATTTCATGCGTTTGCATAATTGATTATAATCATGTGTACCTAATAGCCCCAAATACTTACGAACTAAACGTTTAGCCTCTTTTAGCCAAGGCGTGTCGTCAGGCTCTAATTCTGACAGTTGTACAGAAAGACATTCACTTAAATTACGCGCCCCTACTCCCAGTGGTTCAAAATGTTGAATTTGATTAAGTACCGCTTTTATTTTTTTCATTTCAACACAAATGTCTTCTCCTAAACTTTTTGCAATGTCATCAAGCGAACTGCGTAAATATCCATCGCTATCTATCGCATCAATAATGGCTATCGCTATGGCGCATTCCATTTCATTAAAATGGCTCAGTTCTAATTGCCACCGCAATTTGTCTTGTAACGTTTCAGATATACTAATTTGTTCCGCAAAATCTCTTTGATTGGTTTCACCATTCTTAGTAAAGTCATACGGCGTTGTAGAATTATTGTAAATTTCCTCCCAATCACTATTGACGGCGAGATCATTGGATATGTCATTAGCTAAAATATTATCAGGTACGATTTCATCGCTTTCGCTGCTTTCATTGTTAAAAGTGTCGGCTGAAGAATCTGGATTGCTATCCTTTAAGGTTTCCTGCTGGCTAAAATCGTCTTCACTCTCAGTCTCATTTTCGTCCTCAGCTACTTCTAACATGATATTGGAATCCAAGATTTGTTGAATCTCAGTTTGTAACTCAAGATTAGATAACTGCAAAAGACGGATTGCATTTTGCAATTGTGGTGTCATGGTAATCTGATGACCGAGACGTATTTGAAGACTTTGTTTCATAATATTTTTAATTATCTTATCTTACAATTTGAAATCATGACCTAAATAAACCTCTTTCACATGATCATTGTGTAAGATACTTTCTGGGCTTCCTTCTGCAATAAGTTCACCCTCGTTGACAATATAAGCACGATCACATATATCTAACGTTTCACGAACATTATGATCAGTGATTAATACACCAATATCTAAACGACATAAATGTGCAATAATTCGTTGAATATCCAAGACAGAAAGTGGGTCAACTCCCGCAAATGGCTCATCAAGCAAAATAAATCGTGGCTCAGAAGCTAAGGCGCGTGCAATTTCAACACGCCGCCGTTCTCCCCCTGATAAACTCATGCCCAAATTGGGGGCTAAATGTTGGAGACTTAATTCCTCCAAAAGTGAATCAAGGCGTTCTTTGCGCTGTTTTTTTGTGAAGCGTTGTTGTACCTCTAAAATAGCCATCACATTGTCAGCAACACTTAGTTTACGAAAGACAGAAGGCTCTTGTGGTAAATAACCTATTCCCATTTGAGCTCGTTTGTGCATGGGGTAGCGAGTAATCTCTTTTTTATTTAAACAAATAGCTCCTTTGTCACAGGTAATTAGTCCGACGATCATATAAAAACTGGTCGTTTTACCTGCCCCATTTGGTCCTAACAAGCCGACAACCTCGCCGCTGGTGATCTTGAGGCTGACATCTTTGACTACTTGGCGAGATTTATATTGTTTCGCCAAATGCTGTGCCGATAACGTACTCATTTTTTAGGAGAAGACTTGCGCTGCGGTTGAATTTTGACGAAAACTCGTCCCTTGTCAGCTTTAATAATACCACGCTGAGTATCGTATATGATACGGGGTGCGTTAGAGGTGTAAATATCTTTTCCATCTTTTTCCTTTCGTAACTCCGCCTCTTTTGTTAAATGTAGCGTATCTTTAATGGCATTATATTCCATTCTCCTCGCTTTGGCTTTGATTTCATCACCACTTTCAAGACGCTGCTTAAAACGTGCAGGTTGACCAACAGCGATCACTTTTCCAATCTCTTGCTTTTCTGTGTAATTGAGAGTCACAGTATCTGCATTAATACGAATTGAACCTTGAATGACAATAACATCGCCTTCATAAATGGCGACTCTTTTAATATTATCAATAGTTGCTTTATTAGATTCTATTAAAATCGCTTGTTCGCGATCATTCTTGAGCGCAAAAGCATTTGTGGAAAGCAAAAGACTTATAAAAATGAGGGTTATTTTACGGCAATACATAATGTCCTCGCACTTGTGATAGTAAATCTATTTGTTCTGTTGGCATGAGAACGCGCATCCCAATACTGTGAGTTTCACTATTATTAAAAAGAATAGTGGTGGGGGCTGCTGTTTCGGCATATTCAGTATCTAGTCGTACCCAGACATTGCGTGAAATAATTTTCAGTGGTTTTTTTTGTTGAAGAGCAGTTTCCCTCTGTATCGTCGTGTGACCAAGTAGCCACACTTGATGACCATCTGGCGACACTTCACCTTGTTCGGCACGCACAGTCCATGCTGGCTGTTCATCCTTATAAAATACCATCAATGGTGTCGTCAATTTTGTATTAGTCTTTGGATAATGAATCATCATTTCCGCTGTTAATTGATTTTTTAAGATACCCTGTTCATCCATTTGGGTACTTGTAAAATTTTGCATGGTGTAATCAGGTACATGATCATGGCTTTCGGTAACAGTCGAAAATTGCTTTTCTAAACTTTGCACCAACCAAGTTGTTCCCAATGCCAAACTAATTAAAATGAGCCAACCTGTCCAACGATTTAACATTTCAGTTTTCAGTTTTTAGGAAATGACAGTTCTGGCATATTTCAAAAATTGGCCAGTTCTATAAAGTATTTTGGGCTTGCATGATTAAATCGCACACTTCCCGCGCTGCACCGCGCCCTCCCGCATTCTGCGTTTGCCAATGGGCTTGTTTAACCACAGTCAAATGTGCATCCGCACAAGCAATGGCTAATCCGACTTGTGACATGACAGGTATATCATTGACATCATCTCCAACATAAGCGATTTGTTGTGAATCTAATTGTAATTGTTTACATAATATTTTGTAAGCAGGCAATTTATCAATTTGTCCTTGAAAAACATGCTTTATCCCTAATGCCTGCATACGGTGTGTTATAACTGGCGAATTTCTTCCCGTAATAATACCAATTATTATACCTGTTGATTGTAACATTTTCATTCCTAAACCGTCACGGGCATAAAATGCATTATATTCTTGTCCATCTTCTCCTATGTAAAGACTGCCATCTGTCAATACACCGTCAACATCAAAGATAACTAAACGAATAAGAGCCGCTTTTTCAAGTATTGTATTCATATATTAATTTTTATTTCTCATTCCTTACTTTAAACCACACGCGCCCTTAATAAGTCGTGCATATGTAATACACCTATCAAGGTTTGTTCTGTCTCCACAACAAGCAATACTGTGATTTGATAAGTTTGCATTATAGTTAAAGCATCAACAGCTAAACAATTTGCTGTGATAGTTTTAGACGAAGTGGTCATCACTTCAGTTATTGTACTATGAATATCAACTTGTTTATCAAGAGCGCGACGTAAATCACCATCAGTAAAAATGCCCACGACATGTCGTCCCTTATCAACAATAGTTGTCATGCCTAAACTTTTACGAGTCATTTCTATTAATGCATCACGCAAGGTGGCAGTGCTAGGAATAATAGGTATTTCATCTCCCGTGTGCATAATATCACGAACTAATAATAAAAGACGACGACCTAATTTGCCGCCTGGATGGGAACGTGCAAAATCTTCTGCATCAAATCCCTTTGCCTCAAGTAAAGCAATGGCTAAAGCATCTCCCATTACTAAAGCAGCAGTTGTACTTGATGTGGGTGCTAATCCCAATGGACAAGCCTCTTTTTCAACGCTGACATCAATATTAACAGTTGCCGCTTTTGCTAAGCTTGAATGCTTATTTCCAGTGAGACTAATTAATGGAATATTTAAGCGTTTGATCAGGGGTAAGATAACCAAAATTTCTTCTGTTTCGCCAGAATTTGATAAGGCTAAAACCACATCTTTGGGCGTAATCATTCCTAAATCGCCATGACTGGCTTCACCTGGATGTACAAAAAATGCTGGGCTGCCTGTACTTGCTAAGGTTGCTGCGATTTTACTGCCGATATGTCCAGATTTACCCATGCCTATAACGACAATACGCCCTTGACTTTTAAGCATAAACTCGCAAGCCTGTACAAACGCATCACCAATTCGATCTTCCAGGGTAGCAATCGCTTGATTTTCAGTTTGTATCACCGCTAAACCAAGTGCGCGTAATTTATCGGCAGAATTTGACATAGAAGTTAAATACCTTTAGGAATAAAAATTGTAACTACTTCGCATTGAAATGTATCTTATTAAAATTTGGTGGTCGTTATGTAGGGTGGGTAGAGCGATAGCGAAACCCACCATTTTTGTTCAATGGAACGGTGGGTTTCCACTTCGTTCCTACCCACCCTACATTAAGTAAGAGATACCAGCAAATTTTGATAGGATACGACTTCTATTTTCACTCTTAATTTGCATTCCAAAATAACCAAAGCTGAAGCGTTGGACTCTTATTTTCACTCTTAATTCGCATATATAGTATAATCAATACCTTCGCTAATGATTAATGGTTAATGATGAATGAAATTAACCGAACCGTTTAAAGAGAAATTTGACCACTTCATCATTCACCATTCATAATTCACCATTGGCGAAGGTATAGTTACAAAAAACTTAAACCTTGAATCAAATTGAAACCATTGTAACTCAATACTTCGGACTTTGTAATTTATTGTTATTACCGCATTTTATATTTTGGTTCTAAAATTTAAAACGACTTAAATTTCAATAACTTATAATTTTAAGTGTTTCTAATTTTTCAAAACGGGCCGAACCATTGGTCACTAAAACATTGATAAAAATGACTCTTCATCAAGAAAATTCTCAAATCGACCGTTATGCGGTGATGGGCAACCCTATTGCTCATAGTAAATCTCCGCTGATTCACGCCGCTTTTGCACAACAAACAGGGCAGGTTTTGCAATATGAGGCGATTTTGGTTGGAAAAGATGAGTTGACACAAGCCGTTCAAATATTTCAAGCGTCTGGTGGTAAAGGTTTAAATATTACGATACCTTTTAAACAAGCAGCATGTACGTTAGCTGATCAATGTAGTGAACATGCTAAACGAGCGGGGGCTGTTAATACTTTATTGTTTGATAAGCAGGGTATTTATGGTGAAAATACAGATGGCGTTGGCTTAGTTCGTGATTTAGTTCAAAATCAGGATTGCCAAATTGAAGGGCGGCGTGTGTTGATACTCGGTGCAGGTGGGGCGGTGCGTGGTGTATTGGAGCTTTTACTGGCGGAGGCTCCAGCGCAATGTGTCATTGCTAATCGTACTGTTTCTAAGGCGGAGAGTTTGGCGACTTTATTTGGCACTTTCGGAAATATTGCCGCTTCTTCTTATGAGGCTTTACAAGATGAATCTTTTGATTTAATTATTAATGGCACTTCGACGAGTTTGCAAGGAAAGTTGCCCGCTTTACCTGATAGCTTATTCGGTAAATGCTGTTACGATATGATGTATGCCAGTTCCCCGACTCTTTTTATGCAATGGGCAAAAAAACAGGGCAGTGCGTATATCTCAGATGGTTTAGGTATGTTAGTGGAACAGGCGGCAGAGTCATTTTTTCTTTGGCGTGGATTAAAACCTGAGACTGCACAGGTGATTCAAAATGTGCGAAGTTTAATTGTTAATTGTTAATTGTTAATTCAGCCTTGAAATGCGAATGGAGTACACTTCAGCTTTGTGAAGTACAACGCTTTAAGACTGAGTAGTTACCTTTAATTATACGATTAACGGGTCAATTTTGGACTTTTTTATAACGAGGTTCTTGCAAAACTCTTATGATGAGGGCAGACACGCAGGTCTGCCCCTACAGAAAGAGGTTTTGTAGGGGCGAACCTGCGTGTTCGCCCTCGTTTTCATCCATGAATTTTGCAAGAGCCTCTAACGACTTATTTTTTTATCGAAAACCATTCAGCAATCGTAATGCGCGTTTTACTTATCAAGGCTCTACTGTATTTCTTTGCTTTATTGCCCTTATCTATAATATATAGTATAGCTACCCTATTAGGGCAAATAATCGCACGATGGCAGACATTACGCATTACCCAAGTCACTCGCACCAATATTCGTTTAACATTCCCCAACCTATCACCTGCCGCCCAAGATATTTTAGTCAAACAAAGTTTAATTGAAACGTGCAAAGCTTTTAGCGAATTAGGGGCATTATGGTTATGGCAAACGGATTCGGTGTTAATATTAGTACAAAAAGTGAGTGGCGAAACGGTTTTGCAACAAGCATTACAAAAGGGTAAAGGGGTGATACTTTTGACACCCCATTTAGGCGCGTGGGAACTTGCGGGATTATATGTCTCTTCACGTTACCCCATCATCGCATTATATCGTCCGCCTAAATTAGCTGGGTTGCACGATTTAATTTACGCCGCCCGTGAGCGTGCTGGAGGACGTTTTGTGCCTACAGATAAAACGGGGGTTCGTGCCCTATTTAAAGCATTGCATAAGGGAAAAGTGATCGGCATTTTGCCTGATCAGGTTCCTAGCGAAGAAGGCAGTGGCATTTTCGCGCCTTTTTTTGGTATTTCTGCTTATACAATGGTTTTAGTGTCCCGTTTAGCCCGTAAAACGGGGGCAACTGTGATTTTTACTTATGCAGAACGTCTGCCAAAGCGATTGGGATTTCACATTCATTTCTTACCTGCGCCCGAGGACATTGCGGCAGATAATTTAGAAATAGCGGTAACGGCTCTCAATCAAGGGATAGAACAATGTGTGCTGGGAAATCCTGCACAGTATCAATGGAGTTATAAACGTTTTAAACGTCGCCCAGAGGGTGCAACTTCAGTTTATTAATGCAAATAAAAAATAATAAACTTGTTTTAAATCAAGTAGTTAATATTAAAAAGCTAAAGCGTTGAATTCCATTCCAAAGCTGAAGCGTTGAACTCCAATTCCAAAGCTGAAGCGTTGGAGTCCAATTCCAAAGCTAAAGCGTTGGACTCCAATTCCAAAGCTGAAGCGTTGTACTCCAATTCCAAAGCTGAAGCGTTGGACTCCAATTTAAATTCATCATTCATCATTCATCATTAAAAAAAAAGGTGTCTCAAGAATTTTTTTATAAAGCCATGGACAGTAATGGACTTCTGATCCAAGGGCAACTAAGTGCTAATAATATCAGTGATTTAGAAGCGCGTTTGGAACGCATGGGATTGGATTTAATTAATCAATCTTCTAAAAAATCACGCCAGGTTCATATTGGTAAAGTTAGTCGCAGGGAATTAATTACCTTTTGTTTCCACATGGAAAATTTAACCCGTGCCGGCGTGCCATTGTTGGATGGTTTGAGCGATTTGCGTGATAGTCTCGCACCATCACGATTTCGTGAAATCATATCAAGTTTGATTGAAGATATAGAAGGCGGGATGCGTTTATCTGAAGCAATGGATAAATTTCCAGATACTTTTGATCAAGTTTTTGTTACCCTGATTCATACAGGAGAAGAAAGTGGCAATTTGAGTATTGTATTTAAACATCTGACAGAAACGCTGAAATGGCAAGATGAAATGGTTAGTAAAACGAAAAGACTGTTGATGTACCCCGCTTTCATGGGGACAATTATTCTTGGAGCAGTGTTTTTTCTGATGATATATCTAGTACCTCAGTTAATTTCTTTTATTAAAGATGTTGGCGGAGAGTTGCCCTTACACACTAAAATACTGATTACAGTCTCTAATGTCTTTGTTAAATACTGGTATATGATTTTAATGACACCCGTATTGGCATTTTTTTCCATTAAAACAGCCATGCAAGTTAGCTCCCATTTTCATTTTATGATTGATCGCTTTAAATTGCGAATTTGGGTAATTGGTCCCATTTTGGAAAAAGTGATTTTGGCACGCTTTGCCACTTTTTTTGCATTGCTATATGGGGCAGGCATTACCGTGCTAGACAGTTTGGAGATATGCAAAAAGTTAGCAAATAATTTGCGGATTGAAAGGGCTTTGCAACAGGTGAGCGATAATATTGTCGATGGCATGAGTATTACCAACAGTTTTGAACGGACACATTTATTTCCACCGTTAGTTTTACGCATGGTTGCCGTTGGTGAAAGCACAGGTGAATTAGATAGTGCATTATCTAATGTGAGCTACTTTTATGAGCGTGATGTTAAAGAATCTATTGAGAAATTCCAAACCCTGATTGAGCCGACAATGACAGTTATATTAGGTTTATTACTGGGCTGGGTTGTCATATCGGTATTAGGACCAATTTATGATGTCATTGTTGATATGAGTGCTGGAATGTAACAGCAGCGCCAAATGCCAAGGTAAATTTTATTGCAATTAAGCGTTGAAATTTTTCACTTTGAAATTGGAATTCAACGCTTTAGCTTTGTTCTTTGGAGTACAACGCTTTAGCTTTGAAATAGGAATTCAACGCTTCAGCTTTGGGCGTTTTTTGGACGGACAAAGCTGAAGCGTTGAACTCCTGTTTTCACTCTTAATTCGCATTATTAATTGATGTTACGCAGGGTGCTTCTAAAATCTCAATTCCACCTAAATTCCACCGATTTCATCGGTGGAATTTGGAAGCACTTTGCTTTGCGTCACATCAGTTATTAATACTTTTATAGACTATAGATTAATTGCACTACCCAAATCTCATGAAAAAACACATCCTCTACCAATCTGATTACGAACTACACGCCTTTTTTGTTAAAGGAAAAAAAATAAAAGAAGTTCAACGTTTTCAAACACTTAATGATTTTGAGGCAGATTTTACCCAGTATTTAAGCCGCAATCCTAAAACACCGATATATTGGCTAGTTGATACTGCTCAAGAAGCCTATCAAACTACCCTTCTGCCACATGTTTTAGGCAAAGATCGCCGCGAACTAATGGCTTATAAAATGAGGCGATTATTTGAGAAAAGTGATTATACTTATGGGATTGTGCAAGGGCGTGAAACGCAAGGGCGGAAAGATGATCGCGTCTTATTTATGGCACTGAATGATCCCAACTTTTTGGAACCTTGGTTAAGTTTGATTACAAGCAAAAAAATTCCATTAGCAGGTATTTATTCACTGCCCTTATTAAGTCAGCACTTACTCAAACATTTACCCCAAGCACCTTATACATTATTAGTTACAGATACACCACACTCAGAAAATACTGCTGGGCTACGTCAAACTTTTTTTATCAATCAAAAATTGCAATTCAGTCGCTTGATTCCCTTGAATATATCCAATATTCAAGAACGTACTCAAGAAATTTTAAACCAAATCACTACAACACAGCGTTATTTAGATAGTGAACGTCTATTACCTGAAAGCGAACCGCCCCAAGTTTTATCAGTAATCATTTTAACAAACAGCCAAACTGCTCGCGTTTTCAACAAACAACCCCTTCAGTATGATTCATCAACGCTCAATATTCATGTTTTAGACAGCAGCGATTTAAAAATAGGTATTAAAACTGACTCTGAAAGGGCATTATATTTGCATGATTTTGTTGCGAATCAAATATCACGCAGTTGGTTCACAAAAAACCATTATGCCAGCCCTATAGAAAGACGCTATTCCTTCTACCGTCACTTGCGAAAGGTTTTTTATTTCACTTCAATACTGTTATTATCAGGAGCAACTGCAAAAAGTGCCCTTTTATTACAAGATGCGAACAGTCTCAAAGAAAAAGGTTCAATAACGGTTGAAAAAACCAAAAGTCGTCAAGCAGAAATAGAGAAGTTACGTGAAAAATTACCTCGCTCAGATTTAAAACTTGATATTTTATTGATGCGTAATATCGTTGATGTTGGCTATCATCTCAAAGCACGACATCTTTCGCCACAACCCGCATTGGAAAAACTCAGTCATGTATTAAATCGCCATAACGACTTATTTATTCAACAAGTAAAATGGGATATAAGGCATTTAAAAACGGCACTTTTTGAAACCAATAGCAAAACGATGAAAAGCGACTACCTCTTTAAAGAACTTGATTTTTCTAAAAACTTCATTGAAAGTATAAGGCTACAAGGTAAAATTGATAATTTTCAAGGCAATTATTTAAAAGCGTCACGCACTTTCAAACAATTTATAAAAGACTTGCAACGCCATTTTTGGAAAATCAATGTATTACTTGAACCTTACAATTCTAATCAAGTACTTCAAGGAAAAATAGATTCAGAAGCTGAAGTAGGCGAAGCCCCTTTTACCGTAGAACTTTTTATTAAACACGCTTATCCATGAAGCATACATTTACCATTGAATGGTCAGCATTACGCAGCGCCCTTATTATCTTAACTTTAAATATCATTATAAGCATTGCACTGATCTTCTACAGTGAACAAAATTATAACGAAACAGTTCAATGGGAACGTCAAAAAGATAATGAGTTTGGCATAGCGGAACGCGACTATACAATACTTCAAGAAACCTTAAACAATTTTACGCATTTTTCTCTCTATAAAAAAAGATATAGAAAATTGATAAAAGAAGGATTTTTTTTAAAAGATCAAAAAATAAACATAGGCGAACAACGTGCAAAAATACGAGATGATATTGACAGGCTCCTCCATAGACATCCTCTGTTTTCTAGGGAATTGCTTGTTTTAGAAAAAAAAATCTACATCGAACCTCATTTTGTGATAAAAGATGAATTTAAAATTTATCAAATCCCTATTGATTTAAAGTTGAGCCTGTTACACGAAGGAGATTTCTTAAACTTAATCAAAGATATAGAAAATTATCACCGTCAATCTATAGGGTTATTTAATTGGCAAAAATGTGATATAAAGCGGAATTACGAAAAAATTGATAAAAAAGATATTTCAAAACCCTACATTAACGCTAATTGCGTTTTGAACTGGTTTATTTCTCGTATTGATAATGAATTATGACAAAATCTATTGTATTAAGTATACTAATAGGGGCGCTTAATTTTTATCAATGCGCTTTTGCGGGAACATTAGGGCGTTTGTTCACCACCCCTGAAGAACGTGCCGCACTTAATGCAGAACGTTCTAAACCCCCTATCCCCATTGTAACCAAAACTAAAATCGAAAAATATACGCCGCCACCACCCTTGCACATTACCTTCAATGGCTTTGTGAAACGCAATAATAGCTCTCCAATCGTGTGGATAAATGAGAGTAATGAGTTAGAGCAAGAAGGTTTTATTGTCGAATTAGATAAAATGACTGGCATAACAGTACCCATTTATTTATCTAAAGCCAAACGACGAATTTGGTTAAAACCGGGGCAAACTATCAATACATTGGAATTGGACAGTTTTGAATTGATTGAGAGGTAAAAATCATGCGTTACAACACACAATCAGGAATTGCCTTAATTATCTTATTAGCCATTTTTATGTTAAGCGCAACAGGAGTCCTATTATATAGACTCAACAATCGCACCTACTTTATGATTGAAAATCAAGCGCAAACGGCGCAGGCGTTGGCGAAGGCAAAAGAGGCGTTAATTGGACATGCTGCGACTTATGCAAAAACGCATCCTGGACAACCGCAAGGTTATTTGCCTTGTCCAGATAATAATGGTGATGGTAGTGCTGAAACGTCCTGTTCCACCACAGGCAACAGTGTGATAGGGCGTTTTCCATGGAAAACTTTGGGGTTGCCACCTTTGCGTGATGGCAGTGGTGAATGTTTATGGTATGCCGTTTCTGGCAGTTACAAATGCAATCCTAAAAAAATATTAACCAGCGATTCGGATGGATTATTTATTGTTAAAGATTCTGCTGATAACACCATTGTGGGAGAAAAAGAGATAAATCGCGCGATTGCAATTGTTTTTGCCCCAGGCAGAATCATTAATGGACAAGATCGTTCAGTCACACCGGGAAAAGCAACTGAGTGTGGTAGTGACGTGATAAAAAAACCCGTTGATCCTATTAATGATGTGAAAAATTACCTGGATAATTATAAAAATGAATCTTCAGGATTAGAAATTAATAATTATACGGGTGATGGTACATTATCTTTTGTGCCAAGCAATAGCGGCGATAGCGGTTTTTTTGCGACTACTACACCATCAACTACGCCACCAACTTTGCCACCTACGTCAACTTTCATCACTGCTCCCCTTACCAGAAAAGACGGTAATATAACAGAAGTCACCTTTAATGACGTTTTAATGTTAATCACGCCCAAAGACTTTGAACCTGTATATAGGCGAATGGACTATTGGGTAGCAAAACGAGTTGAAGGATGCCTTAACAAATATGCTGCTACCCTAGATTCAACTGATGAGCCATTCGATAAATATCCTTGGGCTTCTCAACTTAGTTCTAATAATTCTACTGGTAACAATGGTGAACGGTTTGGCAGAATTTCCCAAACACCAAATAGTTCTAGTTTATATACTTCAATGCCAAATGTATGGCCTATTGATCCGCATTTAATAGATTTACTAGATCATAATAAGGTTAAAGAACTACTTGAATTACTAGAATTAGATAAAAAAACTGAAAAAGCACTGAAAAAACTATCAGAGGATGACCTTAAAATTATCTTAACAGAAATCTTAGATGAGTTAGATTTAGTATTAGTAGAAAACATCGCTGTAGATGATCTCAAGGATAAATTAGATAGTAATGAAAAAAAACCTCTGGAAAAATTAAGTGAAGCTGAACAGGATATTTTATTAGAGGGTTTATTAAAGGAACTAGAAGACCAGCGATGTTTTAAAGATGCTAGTTTAAATAACTGGGAATGGAGATGGTGGAATGAATGGAACAAAATGGTATTTTTTGCAGTTGATGATGGATACTGCCCAACTTGCTCACCTACACCTGTTTCACCAACGATGACTTTATCAGGAGATGCAATGAAAATGAAGATGATTGTGCTAGTTGCTGGACGTAGGTTAATGGAAGAACGAGATGAAACAAAACGAGCAGATTATCTTGAAGGTAAAAATAGTGATGGAAATGAAGAATTTGAGAAAGGTCGTACAACACCCACATTTAACGATGTCGTGTTAGGGACACCACCACCACCACCACCACCACCACCACCACCTTAATCCAGGCATAAAAGGAGTCATGTCATGAAAAAAAACAAAGGTTTTAGCCTGATCGAAATGGCTATCGTATTAATCATTCTTGGCTTCATAATGGGTGGACTAATGATACCATTACACAGTCAAAGAAATCAGCAACAAATCTCTCGCACATTGAACACTTTGGAAGAAGTTAAAAATGCGTTGTTAGGGTTTGCTGTGATTAATAATCGTTTACCTTGTCCCGCTCCATCGTTTGAAGACGGTTTAGAAACAGCAACTTGTGATCAAGAAGGTTACTTACCTTGGGCGGAATTAGGAGTAGGGAGATATGATGCGTGGAGCAATCCATTTCGTTATCGCGTTGAAGAGGAATATACTGAGAATCCCCTTGATAAAGATAAGATATTTGTTACTGGCAGCGGTTTAAGGATAAGAAACAGAGAAGGCGATTTTTTTACCAGTTCTTCTGATTCTCGCGTCACTGCAATCATTTTTTCTTTTGGTAAAAATGGGAAAGCTGATGATGATAATGCCGTTTTAGATAAAATATTTATATACGATGGATATGTAGAAAATAAAGATGAACCAGAAAAAGCCTTTGATGATGTTCTAACCTGGTTATCCAGAAATACCTTGATGAATCATTTAATTACGGCTGGAAATGAAGAAGATTTGCCTTAACCTTATGAATTTAATAAAGTTATGAAAAGCGCCATCGGTTTTACATTAGTTGAAATAGCAATTGTTTTAGCCATTCTCGCTTTTATCATGTCTGCCTTAATCTTCCCACTAACTAAGCAGAATGATTATAAAAGAATGGCAACGACTCAAGAACGTTTAGAAGAAATCAAAGAAGCATTGTTAGGATTTGCTATCCTGAACGATAGTTTACCCTGTCCCGCTTTATTGGCTGAAGATGGTAAATCACCACTTCCTCCTTGTGATAAAGAGGGCTACTTACCTTGGGCGGAATTAGGGGTAGGGAGATATGATTCGTGGGGAAATCCATTTCGCTATCGAGTTGATAAAAAGTTCACTGAATCATCTTTTCCCGAACCACCGGCATATACCAATAGTAGGTTAGTTGCACAAGATACGCAGACGATTCCTACAAATTTAGTTAAATTTGAAGTAGATGACGACGGTAATGACTACTCTCGTATAATAGCAATTATTTTCTCTTATGGCAAAGATGGAGAACCCAACGATGAAAACGGCGGTACAATAAATGAAATCTATGCACAAGACGTGTATGTCGAAAATACATTTGATGACATATTGATTTGGCTACCTAAAAGCATATTAATCAATCGTTTGGCGGCGGCGGGTAAATGGCCGCCTCCATAAATTGTCTAAATCAGAAAAAACTCTCAACTCGATCATCAAGTTTTCTCGTTATCCCAAACAATAACTACAAGGATTGTATATAAGAAAGGATTGGATCGAGGTTATGCTCGTTTTTAATCCATTCTAATTTGGTATCCAACCTTTTAGCGTTTTTAATCCCTTTTTATATACAATCCTTGTATAGCTCGTGTCACATGATTTTTCCCGATTTTAAAGTATAAAGTCTTCTCAATTCTAAATTCCACCGATTTCATCGGTGGCTATTCACATTTCACCCCGTTGGGGTTAGTTAGTTTCAACCCGTTATTGGGTTAAACATGAATAGCCACCGATGAAATCGGTGGAACTATTCGAGCTTAGAAATCCGATTTTTGAAAAAAATCGGATTTCTTAAACATTTTGGAAACATCGTGCGTAACATCAGTTAATTAGCGTTTTTAATCCCTTTTTATATACAATCCTTGTAGTTATTGTTTGGAATAACGAAAAAAACTTGATGATCGAGCTCAACTATCTTTCTTCAATAAAGCCTTGAGATCAGCAAATGGTGAATGGGTAGCTGATTCTTTTGGCTGACTATCCGATACCAATTCACCATATTCTGCATCCAAAGAGCGTGAATGTTCATTATCATGACAATAGAGACACAATAGTTCCCAATTGCTGCCATTTGTGGGATTATTATCATGATTATGATCTTTGTGATGAACCGTGAGTTCATGAAGATTTTTACGATTAAATTCACGAGTGCATCGTGTGCATATCCAAGGATATAGCTTCAATGCTTGTTCTCGATAGCCACGTTCCCGCAGTTCTTGATTCTGGCGAGCCTCAACAACAACTTTGTTTAATCGTTCCTTATTAATTTCCTTTTTTTTCAGCATATTTATACCTAGCAAATTTCGAGGTTAAAGTTTTTAAATGACGAATCAGCAGTTGCCTTGAAATCAATTTCAAGGCTAAAAACTAAAGTCTGTTAAAACAGACTAATTAGAGAGAGAGTAAAGAATGCGAATTAAGAGTTGAATTTTTTTGAAAATGGAGTTCGAGGTATTAGTTTTTTGAAAAAAAAACTAATACCTCGAAAACGCTTTCGCTTTGTTGCTCTGGAGTACAACGCTTTAGCTTTGTCAGTGGGCTACTTAGCTTCTCAGAAATTTCTGCTCATTTCCCTAGATTCACTGCCGAATATGTCCATCCCCCAATACAATATATTTTTGTGAAGTCAAACCTTCCAAACCCACAGGGCCTCGTGCATGAAATTTATCGGTGCTAATACCAATTTCCGCCCCCAAACCATATTCAAAACCATCTGCAAATCGGGTGGATGTATTCACCATCACCGAACTTGAATCGACTTGGGTTAAAAACTGCCGCGCCCGACTCCAATCTTCTGTGACAATACTATCCGTGTGTTGTGAACTATACTGATTGATATGTGCTATAGCCGCTTCATAATCACTTACTATTTTTATGGATAAAATAGGGGCTAAATACTCCGCCTTCCAATCTTCATCAGTCGCCGCTTTCATATTGGGCAATAAAACTTGTGTGGCACTACAACCGCGCAATTCAACACCCGCCGCCTGATATTTTTCAGCCAATGTTGGCAACACTTGGGCGGCAATACCTTCAGCGACTAATAAAGTTTCCATCGTATTACAAGTACCATAGCGTTGGGTTTTAGCGTTATAAGCGACAGCAATGGCTTTCTCAAAGTTCGCTTTATCATCAATGTAAACATGACAAATACCATCTAAGTGCTTAATTACAGGAATACGCGCTTCATTACTTACACGTTCAATTAAGCCCTTCCCCCCGCGCGGGATGATAACATCAACATATTTTGACAGGCGTACTAATTCGCCCACCGCTGCCCTATCAGTGGTTTCTATCACTTGTACAGCGGCACTCGGCAAACTTGCTTCTGTCAATCCCGCTTGAATGCACTGTGCAATGGCTTGATTAGAATGAATGGCTTCCGAACCGCCCCGTAAAATAGTGGCATTTCCTGATTTAAGACATAAAGCCGCTGCATCGGCAGTGACATTGGGGCGCGATTCATAAATAATACCCACAACGCCCAAAGGTACTCGCATTTTGCCGACTTGGATACCACTAGGGCAGTAATTTAAATCTGTAATTTCACCAATGGGATCAGGCAAAGTGATCATTTGCCGCAAACCTTCAATCATATTAGCGATGCGCGAATCATTCAACGCTAAACGATCCAGTAGGGCAGCATTCAAACCTTTCGCCTTGCCCGCTTCTAAATCTTTGGCATTGGCGGCAACTAATGAATCATATTGTTGTTCTATTTTTTGAGCGATAGCTTCTAACGCATTGTTTTTATTAATCGTAGGAGTACGCGCTAAGATTTGCGCTGCATCACGCGCTTGTTTGCCAATACGCAACATATAGTCTTGTAAATTTATCATTTTTCAAAAAACCTAAAAGTGAATAATGCGAATTAAAAGTTAAAATAGGAGTCCAACGCTTCAGCTTTGGGCGTTTTTTAGACGACTTACAAAGCTAAAGCGTTGTACTCCTATACAAAGCTAAAGCGTTGAAACTCCAATTTCAAAGCGAAGTTGAATTCCAAAAACTAAAAACTTAATAAAATCATGTCATTACCCACCCTCATGCAAAAAGGGCTTTCTGCTCTATTAAATGTCGTCAAAATAACTGATCCCTCTGCTATCAGCCAAGCAATCGCCAGCCTTTCACAGCATTTTACTTTATCCGCTTACGAAATTGCGGGTGCTTATCAAAAAAGCTATATTTCGGCACTAAATGCCATCATCGCAGGCTTGGATAAACCATCCGTTTTTGACTCTAAAGTGAGTAAAGAATTTGCAAAACAAGTAACTCCAAAATATTTGCAGCCTTTCGCCGTCAAATACGCTATTTTAGATCATTTTGCCCTTCAACAATTTTGTACTGACACCATTACAAAATGCCAAACTTTAATTCCCTTCGACAAGCAAGTGTTTAAGGCTGAACAAACTAAACTGACTGAACCGGAATTAGCAGCTTTAATCACTGACACCGATTCTTTATCTATTACGGCATTAGTATTAGAAGAATTGCGCCCTTTAGAAGTTCCTTCCTTGTACGACGATAGATTTGTCGCTTTTCTCCGTTATAACGATCTACTAGGCACTGCCATACTGTTTTTCTTACATGAACAATTGCGTCAAGAAAGTCGAGTGGAATCAACGCTGGCTGAACTTCAGAGAAAAGGTTTATGGCAAGATGTTTATGAAATCAAAGATTCACTAAATCAATTGATGGCACATCTTGATTTATCTCCTCAAATTAAAGCGCGTGATGAGTTGACTTATCACAATAATGACAGTTTAAAGCGGATAGGTGAAGCGACTGCCCAGTTAAAAAAGTTACCTCGAAATCATCCGCAATATAGTCAATTAGCACTCTCATGCGGTACTGTTTTATCTTCGGCAGGTGCGTTACCAGAGGCAGAAAAATGCTTTCTCCAAGCAATGACACAAAACAATGCTGATCGCGCATTAGCCCTATTTAATTTGTTTCAAGTCAAAGTGCGGCGCAATGAATTTGAACCCGCTTTAGCCACTTTACAAGAAGCCATATCAATTGCCCCCCAACAATATGCCTTACATGATATAGACAAATATCCCATTAAACGGATTTTAGGTGCAGGCGGTATGGGTTGTGTCTTTTTATGTTCACACAAGTTGCAAAAGAAGCCAGTTGTTGTCAAATGTTTCTGGGAAAATCATAAAGGCAATGCTGAAGAGGTATTTAAAGAAGCATTTACAATGAGTGAAATAGCAGGGGAATATGTGCCAGCACCACTTGATTATGGCTATGTTGATCCCGTCAAACAAGAACGCGCTTTTTTTGTCACCGAGCATATTACAGGCGCAATTGATGGAGAAACTTGGCTGAAACAAAAGGGCAAATTGAGCGCAGAGGTTGCTTTACAAGTCGGTTTACAAATAGCTAAAGGGCTGCAAGTCGCTCATGCTGCCGGGGTGCTTCATTTAGATTTGAAACCAGCAAATATCTTGTTAAAACAAATAGATAGTGGCATAATAGTCAAAATAATTGATTTTGGCTTATCTCAAGTGGCAACCCCTTTACAGCAAAAAATACGCAATCCACAGAACAAAACCCAATTAAGTCAATTCGGGCAAGCAATTTTTGGTACATTGGATTATGCCGCTCCTGAGCAACAAGGCTTTGAACACTTAGGGCAACCAAGTGCAAAAAGTGATGTTTTTGGGTTTGGGGCAACCCTTTATCGCCTTCTCACTCATGACAGCCCTCGCAAATTAAACCCAAGACGGTTAGCAGATGCACCAGAATTATTTGAATTATTATGTGATTGTGTCGAAGAGGAACAAAACAGGCGGTTGTCAATAGAAGAAATTATCAGTAAATTGGAAAGACTTGATAAACGGGTTCAACCGATTGAGGAAACAAATGAGTGGGAGGATGAACTTGAAAAGTTACTTGAAACAACAAGAGAAAAATATAAAAAACAAGATGCCTCTTCCTATTTATCTTATCTTTATGAAGGTGCTATTAACGAGGAAATTCCTGTCGTCTGCCCATACTGCGATAGTTTATTCGCCGCAACAGAGGAAGGCGGATTAGAATGCCCAAAATGTCATTGGGATTTTGAAATTGATGACGATGGTGATGTGATTTCTACGAATGAAGAATGAATCTAATTTCTAATTGTAAATGATGAATTGTAAATGATGAATGCGAATTAAGAGTTGATTTTTTTGAAAATGGAGTACAACGCTTTAGCTTTGTTGCTTTGGAGTACAACGCTTTAGCTTTGTCAGCCCGTCCAAAAAACGCCCAAAGCTGAAGCGTTTTCGAGGTTTTAGTTTTTTGAAAAAAAACTAAAACTTCGAACCCCAACTATTTCTTTTCCTGTTCCCTATTTTCCTCGCGTTTGCTCAAGCCGTTCTAATTTCTGAAAGAAGTTCAGGATGCTTATCTAAAACCTTGAGTAATTTCACAAGAGATAGTGAAGGCTTAGTTTTTCCTGTCTCATATCTTGAAAAAGCATTTACACCACCACCAAATATCTCAGCAGCCTCTTTCTGTTCCAGATGCAATTTTTTACGTATCTTAATAATAAAGCTAGGATCAACAATTGCTGAATTGACTTGTTTATGAAATTGCTGCATCATTTCCATTGTTCTTTGTGATTCCTTTGCATCAAGGATTGACTCCCCACATGCTGTACAATAGTCACCAGTTACTGCCGATAATATTGTACTTTCACCTTTATATGTATAGGATTGATCTCTAGTATCATGAACGAGTTCAGCTACACCACAAACAGGACACTTCATAGTTATAACTCCTTTAATGAAATAATTACTACATCATCAATAACACTGAACTTTAAATAAAGATCACCAAATACGGTTTTTGGGCGATATACATCTTGCCAAATTTTATGATCTGAGTATGTCGTCATGCTCTTATAAAAATCAGCAGAAGTCAGTGACTTTACTACATTACACATATCATTAAAATTCATTCCTAAAGAAACCGCTCCTTGTCGAGCACTTTGAGTTGAACGAACACGATCTTCTTCAAGCAAAGATTTAACAATAGAAAGCTTACAATGAGGTTTTCTTTTTTCCATAAATGAATCTTAATATAATAGGTTAATTTAAGTATTTTGTAGGGGGCAAGTTTGGTGCAGCGGCGGGATGCTAGGAAAGATGCTGTTGCACGAAAAGGACCTTGCATTGAGGTAGAACAGCCTGTTACCCGAACTGCCCCCTCACGCGACGAGCGGAATTACCGCATCGGGCTCTTCAAAGTTATTCACATTCGCACACTGCATATTTCAAAACCTGAGTTTAAATTGAGTTGATCACTTAGGAATGAGAATGGAATAATATACGAAACTAAACCTGTCAGGTTTGGCTTGAAAGTTTCGTGTATTATTCAATTCTCATTCCTTAGCGTCACTTATTTCGTTTTGGTTTTCGATGATGGCGGTGGCTGAACGGTTTTTTTACCAGAAGGATTGGTAAACTGATTATTGAGCTTCTGAACAGAACTATTAACACTACCTAAAATTTTGGTAATACGCTTATGTGTTCTATTGCTCCAACCCACCGGTTTATTGAAAAGCCAAATAAACAACGCTCGCAAAGTAGTGGTATTTTTACGAAAAGCGCGTATTAAACCCTCACGAGTTTCCTCACTTATCTCCTTTTCAGACTGGAGTTTTTTAATGATTTTTTTCGCACTCCATTTGCAAATGTTAAGGTGTAAGAAGGCACCGATAAAAGCAATTATACCAGCAAATATTCCAATTCTTACTGGCTCATTTGAACCTAAACCAAGCCCTTTGAGGTTTATGCCAGTCATTTCAAACCACAAAACGGCAAGAACGAGGATGAGGAAAATGCCTGAGCTAATTTCAGTCCAAAAAACCCGACTTTTCCAGTCTTGAATCAAGCTTTGTAATCGTGGAACAATATTTTGTTCAATATCCTTCGCAGTATGTTCGAGTTTCCCTATCACACGATATGCCCGTTCGATTTCAACTTGTTTCATGCGTTCATAAATATCTTCCCGATCAGCTTTACACTTTTTGTTAATATGTTCTCTCGTTTGAGATTGATCACTAGATAAGCCAACATCAGGGCTGTAAATACGATAGAAACGTCCCGCGGTTAAACCGGCATGTGCTAAAGAACGTTGCCAAGCAGCGACTACTTCTTCAGGATTATCTTCCTGAACAGTGATGTCCATTTGGTTAAGAATATACAAGAATTTGTTGGAATCAGGACGATCCATCGTGTTTGAAACCAAATGCTTCAAAGTGTCACGCATGGCACCCGGTTCAGGATGACGCGCATCAAAAAAGACGAGCACTAAATCTGACAGATCAACAATATGTTGGGTGATACGCAAAGTTGATGTCCGTTGCTCGTCTGCATCAAATCCTGGGGAATCAATTAAGATTTTACCGCGCAATCGTTCACTTGAACAGGTTTTGAGTTGTAAATACGCATCTGTGCGTTGCCCTGTTTTGGTGGTGATTTCTGCAATATCACGGCTGATCTGATAAAACGGAAAACGGGGATCAGCGTCTAAAGCAATACCAGGCAACGTTTTAACATCCTGATCACCACTAAAACATAGGACTGTAAATTTATCATCAACGGCTTGAGTTCCCGTGCGTTGCAATTCTTGCCCCAGGTAAGAATTGATAAAAGTCGATTTACCTGATGAATAAAGGCCAAGTACAGAAATCATTGGCCACCAGGAAATATTAGTTGCAAAAGACTGTTCTTGACTCAGAAAACCCAACTTATAGGCTATTTTGTCAAGTTCACGAAAATTTTCAACGACTCCATGAATAATACTATTTTCTTCAAGGAGGTGTTCTTTTAGCCGCTTGAGTCTTCCTTCAATTTGAGAATCTGACATATTTTTCCAATTATGTTACCTAACGTTAAATACGGTTTTTGCTAATTGAACATCAATTTCAATTTGCCTTTTTAAGGCATTGAAAGAGGTAAAACGCTGCTCTTCGCGCAATTTACGCACAAATTCGACTTCGACATAACGTCCATAAATGGTTTTTTCAAAATCAAAGAGGTGTACCTCTAATAATAATTGATGACCATCAAATGTTGGGCGTGTCCCTAAATTAGCGACACCTGTCAACGGTTTTTCTGTGATGCCATGCAATTTTGCCGCAAATACGCCGTGAAGTGGTGAAACTCGGCGCTGCAAAAAAATATTGGCTGTCGGAAAACCGATAGTGCGTCCCCGTTGTTCTCCATAACAAACGCGCCCACATAAAGTATAAGGGCGACCCAATAATTCTCGTGCGCCCTGCATATTTCCTTCTACTAATGCTTGACGAATGCGGGTACTGCTAACACGTTCATTGCCTAAAATAAAAGTGTTTTGACTTTCTATGGTAAAACCATATTGCCTTCCTGCCTGTCGCAAACCCGCAAAATTGCCTTGACGTTTCCGTCCAAAACAAAAATCATCTCCAACAACCAAATGCTGCACGCCTAAAGTTTTTACCAAGATTTTCTGAATAAAATCTTCAGCAGAAATGGCAGCCATTTTTGCATTAAAGTGCAAGCATAAAACTCGTTCAACGCCATAATACTGCATAGCCACCAGTTTTTCACGTAGCCTCATTAAACGGGCGGGTACTTTATCAGGCGCAAAAAATTCTTGGGGTTGAGGTTCAAAAATAATCACGAGCGTCGGTAATTGTAAATCCTTGCCCTTGCTCGCCAGTTGTTGTAAAACCGTTTGATGTCCTAAATGCACACCATCAAAATTACCTATCGTAGCAATACAGTCCTGATATTGGAAACGTGATAGATTTCTAATAAATTCCATGTTGAATTATGTTCGAGGCTAAGAAAAGGTTTGCGTCGGGGGTTATTTAGCTTTGTATAGGAGTACAACGCTTTAGCTTTGTTGCTCTTTGGACTCCAAATCCAAAGCGTTGGACTCCAAATTAATAATTAATAATCGTAACTACTCAGGGCAACCATAAAGGATTGCCCCTACAACAATATTCTGACATAAAGGATTGCCCCTACAACAATATTCTTATGGACAATCCCTTGTGGTTGCCTGTTACCAACAATTAACAATTAATAATTAACAATTTTCTTTTAAGCTAACATGATGCAATCTAAAACCAAAAATCATCAAACTACCAAAATAAACCACTATTCCGGCAATTATCCATCCCAATAAATGTAAAGCACGTTCCAAAGTACCCATGTTTAACCAATCAAGCATACCGCTCCCCCACCACAATAATAATACCATGCACCCACCTGCTAGGATCGTGCGTAGTAAAAAATTGCGCCAGCCTGGTTGCGGTTGAAACACCCCCTGTTTGCGTAAACCATGATACAACAATCCTGCATTTAATATAGCCGCTAATGAAGTTGCCAAAGCTAAACCAGCATGAGCTAAGGGCAAAATCAAAATCAGATTTAACACAATATTAGTTATCATCGCAATCACAGCGATTTTAACAGGTGTGCGCGTATCTTGACGGGAGTAAAAGCCTGATGCTAATACCTTAATTAACACAAAACCTAATAAACCGAAAGCATAAGCGATTAAACTACGCGCACTCATAATAACATCATTAGAACTAAATTCGCCATAATAGAATAACGTGGTTAAAATAGGCGCAGCTAATATAATTAAACCTAACATAGATGGTGTAGCAATTAAAAATACCCATCGCAATGCCCAATCTAACGTCTTATTATAATTTTGCGTATCACCGCGTGCCACTGATTTTGATAAATCGGGCAACATCACAGTTGCTAAAGCAATACCAAATATCGCCAAAGGAAATTCCATCAAACGATCAGAATAATATAACCATGAAATACTGCCTGTGACTAAAAAAGAAGCCATCAAAGTATCTATTAATAAATTAATCTGTGAGACGGAAACTCCAAACAGGGCAGGTATCATTAAACGATAAACCCGTTTTACGCCCTCATCATGCCGACTAAAACGGGGAATGGGTAACAAACCCAAGCGATATAAAAAAGGTAATTGGAAAAGCAGTTGTACAATACCACTAACAAACACTCCCCATGCCAATGCCATCACAGGTTGTTCAAAGTAGGGCGCAAACCAGACTGCTGCCCCAATTAAACACAGATTCATCAACACTGGCGTTAAAGCAGGTACTGCAAATCGCCCATAAGTATTTAATATCGCCCCAGCAAAAGCCGTTAATGCCACAAACAGCAAATAAGGAAAAGTAATTTTCAGCATCATTATTGTTAAATCAAATTTTTCCTGATGCTGAATAAAGCCAGGAGCAAAAATTAAGACTAATAATGGCGCAATCAAAATACCGATGATAGTAATCAGTGACAAAATACTACCCAAATGCCCTGCCACATGATCAACTAAATGTTGAATTTCAACCTTATCGCGTTTTGTTTTATATTCACTGAGAATGGGCGTAAACGCTTGTGAAAACGCGCCTTCAGCAAATAAACGACGCATAAAATTGGGGATTTTAAAAGCAATAAAAAAAGCATCTGTACTTGCGCCAACCCCAAAAACGGATGCAATAACCACATCGCGGATAAAACCTAAAATGCGGGAAACAAATGTCAATCCACCAACAAGCACGGTTGATTTAAATAGTTTTTTACTCATATTAATGGTGAATTAGTTTTGACGAATTTTAAAAAGGCGACAAAAAACACTAACCATCGTTGAAAAACGTTTCGTTATCAAATCAACGAAATAATCCAATGACAATTTATTGTTCACCTGTGTCATGTTGCAAAATTCTTTTGCAAACCTTTGAAATTGTACAAAATTTATTGGCGTGTTCAGATTGTTTGTCTCATTAAACTGTTTGAGCCACATTTCTAATCTGAGAGGCAATTCAAGATCATTATTTTTTTTCTTCGCTATTTTGTCAGAAAAAAAGTTGAGTAGGCTGTAAGGCTTGATATGTTCATGCACCACCCAAGTGATTAGAGAGAGTTCATCAGAAGATAAGGATAAATTGCGGTTCTTCAATTCAAACTTGATTTCATCATAACCCAGTTTCGGAAGCCTTTTAGTTTCCAAATCTAACCATGAATAACTATGCACTTCACCATCAATAAACACAATGGATTGATTATGTGGTTTTTCCGTCACGCATAATAATGATATTTTAGCCTTATCACAGATGTTATTTAAAATGTCGAAAAATTTGACATCAAATTTTGGATCAACACGCATATTATTCAATAGTTCATCAAAATGATGTAGCAAAATGATGATGTCTTGATCAATATCCTCAAGTCTGCTCACTAATTGAAAAAAATCTA
Organism: Thiotrichaceae bacterium; assembly: GCA_029939505.1. GTDB lineage: Bacteria > Pseudomonadota > Gammaproteobacteria > Beggiatoales > Beggiatoaceae > QNES01. The sequence goes on from JAOZSV010000009.1 coordinate 50,306, forward strand.
AGGGCGGCTCACCATTTTCATTCAATTGTTTCCACATTTCCAGAATAAACCCTTTATAATTTTCTCTGTAGATTTTTATATCCACAAATAAAAAAAGGGTATTTTTCAATGGCGTATTTTTAAGACTTTCTAATAGCCCTTCTCTACCTTGCCCTGATGGCGCAACTAAATTAATAGAAGCCCCTTTTTGCAGTGTTTTAAGCAGATTCGCAGAAAAAATGGGGCGCAAACAATGTGAATTGCGGCAATAAGTCATATTTTTTTCTCCACTTATTAAGTTAAGTGCCATGATAATGATACAATTTATGTAACTACTCAGGGCAACCACAAGGGATTGCCCCTACATCAGAAGATTTTCGTCAGTCGGAATAAAAATATTGTAGGGGCAATCCTTTATGAGGGGCAATCCTTTATGGTTGCCCTGAATAGTTACCAATTTATAATATTATTAAAGTCGAGGTTATAGCTTGTGAAATTTAAAATTCGAGCTTATAGTTTTTTGAAAAGAATTAAGAATTGATTCCATTTTGAAAATGGAGTTCGAGGTTTTAGTTTTTTGAAAAAAAACTAAAACCTCGAAAACGCTTTAGCTTTGTGATTTGGAGTACATTTGAGGTTTGTCAGTCTGCCCAAAGCTGACTCGAACTCCTACTTTAACTCTTAATTTGCATAAAAAAACGATAACCTCGAAAACGCTTCAGCTTTGGATGGAAAAAAAATGAATCAAACACTCGCACCATATTGGAAAGAAAAATTAGCCACCGAATTTGAAAAACCGTATTTTCAAAAATTGCTCACATTTATTGAGGAAGAACAAAAAAAACAAACCATTTATCCACATAAGTCTTTGATTTTTAATGCGTTTAAAAAATGTTCTTTTGACAATGTGAAAGTCATTATTATTGGACAAGATCCTTATCATGGCAAAGGGCAGGCAAATGGACTTTGTTTTTCCACCAATGAAGGTGTGAAAATACCGCCATCATTGAAAAATATTTTTAAGGAAATTCAAACCGATTTAGGAAAAGACATACCAACAACTGGCAATTTAGAACGCTGGGCTGAACAAGGCGTATTATTGCTCAATGCGATCTTAACTGTCAGAGCAAATGAAGCCGCTTCACACCGCAACAAAGGTTGGGAACAATTTACAGATGCTGTGATTCGTTTGATTTCTGAAGAGAAAAAAAATGTTGTCTTTTTGCTTTGGGGTAAATATGCTCAAGAAAAAGGTAAAATCATTGATAACACCCAACATCTCATTTTAAAATCTGCTCACCCCTCACCATTATCTGCTAAACAATTTTTTGGTCACAAACATTTCAGTCAAACCAATGATTATTTGCAACAATGGGGTAAAGCACCAATTGAATGGTAAATCTCTGTAGAGTTCTCCAAAAAAGTTTTATCCTGTAGTGAAGGTTTGGAGCAAAATTTATATAAACCTATCCGGCCTATTCAAAAAATGCTGAACATAAAAATATTTTTTTGGCAAAAAACAAGGTTTAAGAAATCCGATTTTTGAAAAAAATCGGATTTCTAAGCTCAAAAACGAATAGGGCCGGATAGGTTCATGGATTACAGGACAATTTTTACCGTTTTAATCAAAATTAACAATGCGAATTAAGAATTAATTTTTTTTGAAAACGCCAATTTTAACTCTTACAAAACCCTTATGAAACAACACTTACAAACTTTATTCACTCACGCCATTGCACAATTAAAAGCAAATGGCGATATTCCACAAGACATTATAGATGATATTCGTCTTGAACGGACTCGTAATACGGAACATGGCGACTTTGCTTGCAATATCGCTATGATATTGGCAAAAAAAGGTCATAAACGTCCACGCGACTTAGCTCTGCTGATCATAGAGCAATTACCGACGGATGATGCTATCGCTAAAGTTGAAATAGCAGGTCCAGGCTTTATTAATGTCTTTCTAACCCCCTTTGCCTATCACGCACTTATTGATAACATTTTAACCACCAAAGAAACTTATGGACGTAGCCAAATCGGTGCTGGGCAATCAATAATGATAGAATTTGTCTCTGCAAATCCAACAGGCCCTTTGCATGTGGGACACGGGCGAGGAGCAGCTTATGGTGCAGCTTTAGCAAATTTATTGAAGGCAGTCGGCTCAAAAGTGCATAAAGAATATTATGTTAATGATGCTGGGCGACAAATGGATATTTTGGCAACCAGTGTGTGGCTACGTTATTTAGAATTATGCGGCGAAAGTTTAACATTTCCATCAAATGGCTATCAAGGCGATTATATTTGGGATATTGCTGCCGATTTGCATCGTCATTATGCAGAAGATTTACAACAAAGTACTAAAACTGTATTTGAAAATATTTCCCCTGATGCAAATCAAGGCGGCGATAAAGAATTGCACATTGACGCACTGATTAAACGTAGTCAAGAATTGCTTGGTGAAAAATCTTATCAATTGATATTCCAAAAAGGGCTTGAAATTATTCTTGAAAATATTCGTAGCGACTTAGAACAATTTGGTGTAACGTATGACGAATGGTTTGCCGAATCAAGCCTGAATACCAATCATACAATTGCAAAAACAATTGAGCAATTGAAAGCAGCGGGGCATACTTATGAACAAAACGGTGCATTATGGTTTCGTTCCAGCGCGTTTGGTGATGAAAAAGATCGAGTGGTGATACGCGAAAATGGGCAATTCACCTATTTTGCTTCAGATATGGCTTACCACTTAAATAAATTAGAACGTGGTTTTGATCATCTTATTAATATTTGGGGGGCTGATCATCATGGTTATGTACCACGTATCAAAGCGGTAATGACGGCATTAGGCGCTTCTGCCCACCGTTTGACCGTTTTGCTTGTACAATTTGCGACTTTATATCGTGGAAAAGAGCGTTTACAAATGTCAACGCGCAGTGGTGAATTTGTAACATTACGCGAATTACGTGAAGAAGTGGGGCGTGATGCCGCTCGTTTTTTTTATATCCAACGTAAAAGTGAACAACATCTGAATTTTGACTTAGAATTAGCCAAATCTCAGTCTAATGATAATCCTGTGTATTATATACAATATGCTTATGCTCGGATATGTAGTGTCTTTCGGCATGAAAAAAACAAAGTTTGGTCTCATAACAAGGCAACGCTGAAACAGCTTGGTAATCCGCATGAACAAGCCTTAATGGTCACATTGTCACGCTATCCAGAAGTGATAGAAATGGCGGCTCACGCTTATGAGCCTCATCAATTGACTTATTATCTACGTGACTTAGCACAGGATTTTCATACTTTTTATGATTCCCATAAAATTTTAATTGACGATAATGAATTGCGTCAAGCACGTTTGAGTTTAATTGCAGCCTGCCAACAAGTGCTGCGTAATGGTTTAACAATCATTGGTGTCTCTGCGCCAGAGGTAATGTAATTTATGAGTATCCGAAATAGACGTGAACCACGTTCTGAATATGTTTCAGCGAGTTGTCCACCTGGGTGGGCATGGTTATTAGCAGGCATCTTGATAGGCATGTTTATCTCCTTTTTGATTTACTTACGAGAATTTTCCCCACAAAACATGCCGCCTGAAAGCGTAGAAGCCACAACTCCTTCGATTAAAGCATCTGGGGTAATTGAAGATAATTCAAATTTTGAGTTTTCTTTAGATTTACCAAAGGATTCCTTTCAGAAAGGGCAAGAAACTAAAAAGGAAGCTAAAAAGTCTGAATACCCAGTTACAAAACCAGGCCGATATTTTTTACAAGTCGGCTCTTTTAGAAATGAGCAAGAAGCTAAAGGATTGCAAAGCTATTTGATTTCAATTGGTATCCCTGCCACTATTGAAACAACAAATCTGAGTGCTGATATGGGACGCTGGTATCGAGTACAAGTCGGACCATTTACCGATTTAGCTCAGCTTAATCAAACATACGCCCTGCTTGTAGAAAACAATATTTCTATTCTTCTTAAAAAATATTGAATCTGGGCGGGACCTGTCAGGTCTGATTCAAGAATTAGCTATACCTGACAGGTTTTGGAAACCTGTCAGGTCTGATTCATAATGTACTTATAACTTATTGATTTACATATAGTTTTTAACGCTTCTCTTACTTCACAGATTTTGCATACAAATGCACTGCTATATTCATTTCCTTGAGTAAAAGCAAATTAAGTTTGGTTGCCTTATTTAAAGCCTCTTTGGATGTATTAACTTCATCCAAAATCGGCTTATATTCACCCCACAACCTCTTTACTTCTGCCAATTGGGCTAAAATCGCTTTATCTTTAGTACTTACAATCAGTTCGTTCAGTGCTATTTCAAATGCAGACACTGTTTTTGCCAAGTTAGCCTTATTATCTTCTACCGCGATACCATTTGCGACTAACAACAATTCCTTCGTCATCTTCTGTGTTAACATCCGCTGTTTGCCAGCTTTATTGATGGTTCCTGCCAACTCAGGCGTGATCTTTAAACCACTTGCGTTTTCATAAGAATGTACCACTTCATTCATTTTTTCCAGTAACGGCACATTCTGTTGTACGATTTTTTCCAAAATAGCAGGGGAAATATCCCCACCAAGCACTGTATTAACATTTTCTTGGAATGGTTTCCATAAGCCCTTAACCACCTCCAACTTTTCCAGAATAATCGCATCTTCGGTTTTAACCAAACCAAGTTTTGCATCGCCTTTGAACAAGCCAGCTAGTGTTTGATCAAAAAGTTCTGCTGTCTTCTTGAGAAGCTGCTTATTCATATCAGCATCAATGCCTTTTGTAATAAGCAAGACTTCTTTACTCATCTTTTGGGTAAGCATTCGTTGTTTGCCAGCCAAGTTGATTTGAGTCGCCATATTTTGATGACTAGCCGCATAAGCGGTAAAACTTAATAAGCAAAAAGTAATAATTGAAATTGAAAAAAAGCGAAATTTGAGATATTTCATATATTCCTATCCCTAAAAAATTAAAAAAGTTTTCATGCAAAAACAAGCGTTGTTTGGAATACAACGCTTTAGCTTTGTTTGGAGTACAACGCTTTAGCTTTGTTATCTGGTTTCAAAGCTAAAGCGTTGAAACTCCTATTTCAAAGCTAAAGCGTTGAACTCCTATTTCAGAAATTCCTCAAAGCGAATTACAATTTGCAATTTCTTGACTCACTGATTGATAAAGCCACAATGCTCTATAAATATTATATCCCAAAAAAAGGAATGAACAGGCTAATACGACACCAGCTAACACATAAGTAAAACTTGTTGGTAACAATATTGCCCCAATAGTAAGCCCAAAGGCAAAGAGATATACAAAAAATTGACGACGTGCTAACCTATCAGGAATAATCTGCTTCATATTCGGGATTTTTACTATAGAAATGACTTTAAGCACATTCAATTGTTGATTTTGGAGATGAAGCCATATTAAAAAAGGAATAATTTTGTACAGCATTCCCTGAATAACAGGCAGCACAAATCCAGCTATAAAAAATACCCCCAATAGTACAGGGTAAAATGGTTTCATGGCTAAATCAGACGATAATAAGCCAGCCACCCATATTATAATGCTTAACAATAATCCGATCATACCAACGCGCCAATAATTAAGCGTTATATCAGGCAATTTTCGCAAACGATGGGCTTGAATATTGAGCGTTGTTAAAGCAAACGCACTTAAACCCAATCCAATTAAACCTGGAAATAATTGTGCTATGATGAAAGGAACTTTGTTAAGATGAGCAAGAATATCAAGCACTGTCCATATTAATAAAAAAATAAAGATTAAAGGAACAAGCCAACGTGTCAGTAATGGCGGATATTGGGGCGTAATTTGAAACATAGGTACGACTTGATAAGCGATGCCCATTACCAATAATCCGATCCAACCGATTAAACCCCAGGTAAAATGTAAATGGATTAATACTGTCGGTAAAGGCAATATAATCCCTAAACCACCAAATAGCATTCCTAATCCAATGCCCAACACAACATTTACAGCTAACGCGCCCAGTGCAAAGTGCATAGCAGTCATAATGGAATTTCGCCATTTTACCCGAATTAAGGCATAATTGATAACAATAATAAAACCAATAAAACTCATCCCTAACAAGACAAGAGCCACATTCATCAACCATGCATTTCCCATTACAAAGCCACCAGCTAAACTCAATGTACCTAGACTCAGCAAAATATGAAGTATGGAGCTAACTAAAATAGGGCGAGGAACAGAACAACCAACAAGTACAGGCAATAATTGCAACATTGCCCCGAACATCACCATAGTAACAAAACCTAACGTCAATAGATGAGTAAACGCGAGCGTAGCGGGATGCCAACGATTAATCAATAAATCGGGACCCTCATAAAGCAATAAAAAACTGGCTAACAAGCCAAATAAGGGAGCAGTTAAAAAAAAACGTAACGGGACAGATAAAGGTGGTGTCTGCTCTAAGCTAAGACTGGCTGTATTCATTTCGTTTCAGCGTGAACAGCCGCCTCCGCTTGTGTATCTGTACTACGCCAAATATAGACTTCAACAGGTACATCTCGCCCTGCTCGTGTCAACCAAGAATAACCATCCCGTGTTAAAACAGGATAAAGATGAAGAGGCTCCATGCGGTGCAACATACACAAATATTCACCAACCTGTAACTTGGGAATCGCCGCCAAAACGCGCTCCAAAGGTTCGCATGGCTCCAATTGGCTAACATCTAAAACCTGTTTACTCATCATACGTTTTCCCGAAATTCTTGCATTTGTTTAAGAATAGAGGGTACATCCCTATTTAAGACTTTATCACTCATTGGATAGAGTATTTGTTGCTCTTTAGCATTATGCTGTTGCATTAACACTAACAATGTCTCAGACAAACCTAAATATTCCTCATCATCTTGCTGTGTGAGAGACTTTTGCATATCGTCAAAAACTTGACGCATTTGTTGATGTTCCATCCGCATAACCGCAGTTGGACCAGCAGTTTGACCAGTACGTTCTTCAACGCTAGGAAATAAAATTTGCTCCTCCTTTGCAAAATGTTGCTCCATCTCAAATATAAAATGGCTAAAATCGCTATTCGCCTCATTCCATTGCTTATTGGCGACTTTCACCTCAGCTTGGGCAAAGAGTTTATCACAATGCGAATGTTCGGCACTGAGTGTTTGAATGATAGTTTCCATAAATTGATAATTGATATTTCGTAGAGGCGAACCGATGTATTCGCATTTTAAAAGTTCTTGAAAAACCGTTTGCGTTACTGCAATTGATCAGTTTCTAATAGTAATCGCTTATAATCATTGATTAAAATCAACTTTCTATTATTTTTAAAATAAATATAGAACTGTTAAAAATATAACTATTTGATTTTATTTGTTTTATTCTAATTTAATAGAAAAAACATTACTGAATTTTAAAATAAAAGATTTCTTGACATAAAAATTGGAAATTTGATATGCAAAATCAACCCTATTCTGATACAACGATTGATGAATTGCGTCAAATATATTTATTTAGCAGCCTTAATGATCAACAATTAGCGCAAATAAAAGAAAATATGCGCCATATACAAATTGATGAAGGAAATTTTTTATTTAAACATGGTGAACATGCTGCTCGTTTCTTTATGCTTAAAAAGGGTCATATTAAACTTCTCCGCCTTTCTCGAGAAGGGGCGGAAAAGGTTTTTGAAGTTGTTTCACCAGGCGAAACTTTCGCAGAAGCAGCAATGTTTATGCCTCAATCATCTTATCCAATGACCGCGCAGGCTATCAGTGACAGTTCTATTTTATGCTTTGAAAATCAAATTGTTATAGACATTCTCAAGGAATCCTGGGATGCTTGTTCTCAACTCATGTTTCAAATGAGTCAACGTATTCATATGTGGATCAATGAAATTGACCACTTAACTTTGCAAAGTGCCACATACCGTTTAATCAATTATTTGTTATATCAAATACCTGATAATCATAAAAACGTTTATAAAGTTAAGTTTCCTGTTCCTAAGCATGTCATTGCATCACGCCTTTCTATTAAACCAGAAACCTTATCTCGTATTTTGCACACCCTCAATAAGGAAGGGTTTATCACAGTAAAAGGTTCAACTATTCGCATTCACAATGTCGATAGACTACGTTTGCACGCAGTGGGAGTTGATGTCGTCTCTCAGTAGTTAAAAGTATTCAAGCACAAATTATCGGATATGATGGGGCTTTGTACAAGACATTTTTTATTGTTATAATTAACTGATGTTACTATGTTTCCAAGATGTTTAAGAAGCGGCGAAACGATATTTAAGAAATCCGAGTTTAAGAAATCCGATTTTTGAAAA